>CAYNBZ010000008.1:0-59667 GCA_964395975.1 uncultured Muribaculaceae bacterium
GTGATGGTTGGAGCATCGAAATAAAGACTTCTAACGGAACTACCTATACAAAGAATTTATCGCTTAGCAGTGAGAGTGGTAATACGCTTAAGCCTGGTATGGTGCATAAGCTTCCGGATTTGCCGGCTTTGGATAATGAGACAGAATGGAAAGCTTCCAACTGGATGGCCAACCTCCCGCGCAACGTCTATTTGTCGGAAATCTCTATCCCCGGTTCCTGGAACTCGTTGAACACTGATTTCCAAGGTTCAAACACAAGCATCCAAGCACAATACAATGCCGGTGCCCGTGCTTTCCATATTGATACGAGATGGCGGAGTACTCGCTCGATAAGTCTAACTGGGTATGTTTCTTCAAGTACGATTGATGGCACTTTAGCTGTCGCTAATGGAGGAACTTCTTACCAAGTAACTGGTTCTGGCGGCTTAAGAATAATGTCTAGCAGTGCGCCGAGCTTTGAGAGCATTTTGAGTACTATAACCGGCTGTGTCCGGTCAGACGAGTATATGGTGGTGTATTGCACCTTCGCACAAGACAGTTATGACTATACCTCCACCGGTGGCTGGGAGAAAGCCATCAGCGATGTATGTGCGAACAATACCGCTGTGATTGATGCAAGGGACCTGAACGAGAATAGTGTCGTGGCAGATGTGTTGGGCAGTGTAATCGTGATTATAAATACGGACGAGACTGTCACCGACCTTGGTCTTTCTGACAGCAGGTGCCTGTTCATGACCGACATGGGCATGGAATTGGATCAGTCTACATACACGAGCGAGGACTATACCGTGACTACTTTGGCTAATGGCAGCGGAAGTACCTGTGTGAATGCGTATGGAACCCATGCCCAGATAACGGCAAGAGAGACCTATACAACGGGTTACATGAGTGATAGCCGTGGTTATGCCCCGTCGCTCACAGAGCGTCGAACAAAAGCCGGCAACATCTTGTCATGGTCACAAACTAATCATCAAAGTGAAAATTATGACCACGATACCTGGCTCTATCTTGGCTTGGGCGGTTATATGGTAAATAGTGGTGGAGATTCAGCTGTTAGTGACTCATACGATACGGTCGCTTCAAATCTCAATGGCTGGATTAACACACAAGTTACTAATATGGAAAGCAACGACTCCTTCTATCCTGTCGGTATCGTACTGATGAACTACGTGACAGATTATAGCACCGTAATGGAGAACATCCTTAAGCTGAACAACACCTACCGCAAGGCATACGATGGAAACCGTTCGTCCGTTGACGGCAGCTACTTGGACGGCAGCGGTACGACTACCACCAGCGTACATTCGGTAGCTACGGGTTACAGCTCCGGCATGACGGACAACAATACCAACGTCATCAGCTGGGACTAAAAGCAGATAGCACAGAAACGATTTTCCACACAGGGGCAGGCATGCTTGCCTGTCCCCACAGTGGAAATTCACGCTGTGACGATTCTGCAAACGGACTTTATTCGTAAAAAAGATTTTTGATTTATGCATAAATATTTTGGAATGGCTGCCCTGCTGGCGGCACAAATCCTTTTCTCCTGTACACAAGAAGAATACGGCTACAGCGACAGTAGTAGCAACGGCATGATTGTGGCTCGCATGGCAGAGCCCGCTGTTACACGTACCGCCGTGGGCGATGCAGTGGAAGGGTCGAATGCTGTGGGCATCATGTGGACGGACGGCGACATGCTCGGGGTGTTTGATGCGACGGGCACTTCGCAGAAATGCTATGCCAAGGTGGGACAGGGGACGGCTGCCACAGCCAGTTTTGCGGCTTCAGGCACCACGGCTTTCGATACGCCCGTTTATGCCTATTACCCATACGACTCTGCCAACGATTCGAAGGATATAAATTCGCTTACCGGCACGCTGCCCTCCACGCAGAACATGGACACCGGCACTCTGCACGGCGACTATAAGTATGGTCGGGCAACCACGGCGACCGGCAACGGTAACTATGAATTCGAATTCAGGCACATCTTCTCACTGGCACGCTTCACCATTGACGCTTCCGACACTGAGTTGGAAGGCGAGACGCTGAAGAGTATCACTGTGACTGCCGACCGCGGAGGGACGGGTGTGGCATTGGCAGGCGATTTCACCTTCAGTGCCGAAGATGGCAGTTGGACGCTTGGCAACGAGCAGCAAAGCTCCATCACCCTTGAATGGGACACCGCGGCTTGTGTTCTCAACGAGGTGCAGACCTGCTACATGAGCCTCTTCCCGCTCATCAAGACGGACGACCTGTTCACTATCACGCTGTGTACCGAAAACTACACGGCTGAGTTCACTGCCAACTGTCTGGTTGACTTAGAAGCCGAGCATATATACAACTTCCCCCTTACGCTCAAGAACTACAGTAACCTGACGATTACCGGTAGCGACGGAACGGTTGTTAAGCAGGGCAAGTTCACTTGTGCTACTCTGAATGTGGACGGACTGCCGACCTTCATCAACAGCGACGGTCCGGGTTCAAGCGGCACGACCACCATCGGTACCATTCTGAACGGGCTGGGCTATGAATTCATCGGTGTCAGCGAGGACTTTACGTACCACAACGCGCTTGTCACTGCCTTGACCGACTATACTGCCGGCACATACCGTGGCTCTGCCACCAGCATCATCAGCAAGAACGACACCGACGGCCTCGGCTTTTTCTGGAAGACGGGCGTTAGTGCCAAAGAAGAGGCCATTGTGGAGTATGATGCCTCTTACGGCGGACTCTCCGACGGGGCGAACACGTTGGTAGCAAAAGGCTTCCGTCATTACGAGGTGACAGTGGCAGAGGGTGTGACGGTGGATGTCTACATCACCCACATGAACACCTACAGCGACTCTAATGGCGACTACAGCGAGTCTGGCAATCAGTGGGTGAGCGCACAGATGTCGCAGTTGCGTCAGTTGCGAGACTCTGTGCTGAATAATCTTGCAACCAACAACCGGCCTGCCATCATCATGGGTGACACCAACATGCGCTATACCCGCCACCAGATTGAGGAAAACCTGATAGACTATGTGGCTGCGAAAGGTTACAAGATAGCCGACCCGTGGATAGAGCTCTGGCGCGGTGGGACGTATCCCACATATAACAACATCTCGCTGATGATTCCTTCCAAGTTCGGCGGTGGCAGCACCGATATCCTGTGTGCCAACGACCAGCGTGGCGAGGTGGTGGACAAGGTGTGGTACATCAACGTGCCGGATGCCGCCGTACAGTTGGAGGCTACAAGTTGCAAGAACGATGTGGATAACTTCGCCGAGAGTACCGAAACGGTGAGCTACGATGGCGTGACCTATGAGGACGAGTATGGCAACATCACGACAGGTCAGACCGTGAGCTACACGAAGGTGACCGGTTATGCCGACCACTTCCCCGTAGTGGTGAGCTTCAGATACACCTACACATCTTCCAACGAAGACTGACGGGAAGTTTCTGCCACTGTGATGTGCAAAAGAAAAATTGTTAACAAATAAAACAATATCAAAATGATTAAAAGAACATTTTTTGCAGCCGCTTGTTTTATGGCTGCCGGTCTGGCTTTTGCGCAGACCGAACAAAGTGCTGATGTTATCGAAGAGGTGACATACAGCGACGACAAATACAAAGTAGAAACCAACCGCTTCTGGGACAACTGGTTTATCAGCGCAGGTGCCGGCGCGCAGGTTTATTTCGGCGACCATGACAAGCAGGCGTCGTTCGGCGACCGCATCGCCCCTGCACTCGACATCTCGGTGGGCAAGTGGTTCACCCCGGGCATCGGCGTTCGCGTGATGTACAGCGGCTTGAAGATCAAGGGCGCCACACAGACCGGCGTACACAGCACCGGCGATGAAGTGCCGGGCAAGGGCGGCAACGGCTATTGGCTTGAGAAGCAGAAGTTCGGTTACTACAACTTCCATGTCGATGCCATGTTCAACCTGACGAATCTTATAGGTGGTTATAAGGAGAAGCGTGTCTACAACATCAGTGCCTACGGCGGTGTCGGCGTAATGCACACATCCGACACCCCGAAGGAAACCGACATCTCGGCACACTTCGGCTTGTTGAACTCGTTCCGCCTCTGTTCGGCACTTGACCTGAACCTCGACCTGCGCGGTACCTTCGTAGATGACGGATTCGACGGTGAGACAGGCGGCCGCTTCGGCGAGGGAATGTTTACCGCCACCATCGGATTGACCTACAAGTTCAATCAGCGCGGCTGGGACCGCAGCAAGACGGTCACCCGAACGGTTTACAACACCGAAGAGCTCAACGCCCTTCGCGACCGCCTCAACCGCATGGGCGAGGAGAACGCCCGCTTGCAGGAAGCCTTGGCACATAAGCAAGAGCCGAAGACCGTAGTTAAGACGAAAGCGTCGTCCAACTTCGTAACCTTTACAATCGGCAAGAGCGAGTTGTCGAACGAGGCACGTGTGAACCTCGGCATGTTTGCCGAAGTTGTAAAGGCCGGCGACCCGGACGCAGTTTACACCATCACCGGTTATGCCGATGCGGGCACAGGCAGCAAGAAGCTTAACGAGCGTCTGAGCAAGGAACGTGCCGAAGCCGTTTATGACTGCCTTGTCAACGAATTCGGTGTTGACGGGTCACAGTTGAAGATCGACTACAAGGGCGGCGTGGACAACATGTTCTATGATGATCCTCGCATGAGCCGTGCAGTCATCACGACAAGCAAGTAAGTTTTTTCGTTCATTGTTTTACATCTCCTTTCCTTGCCGATAATAAGAGTTGAGGAAAGGGGATGTTGTTTTTATCAAGACCGTTTGCCGACGGCTTGAAGAGGATATGGAAGTATGAAACTGCAAAGTTACACCGACGTATATGTCGCACAGGATGAACTGTTGCTTGCCAACGAACCGTTCTTTACCGAGGTGGCATACATGTTGTCGCAGGGGCGTTGCGTAACCATTCGTGCCAAGGGTGACAGCATGTTTCCGTTCATCGTGGGCGGACGTGACAGGGTGGTGCTTGCCAAAAGCAATGATATCGGTGTCGGTGACATCGTGCTTGCAAAGCTGCCGGATGGCCGTTATGTGCTGCACCGCGTCTATCGGGTGGAAGGTGACGGGTTTGTGCTGATGGGCGACGGCAACCTGCAGGCCACGGAACGGTGCCGCAAAGAGCATGTGCAGGGAAAGGCGGTCAGAATAATACGTGACGACCGCTTTGTGGACTGCATATCCCGGGGCGAGCATCGCAAAGCGACGGTATGGCGATGGCTGTTGCCGCTGCGGCGGTACCTGCTGCGTGCATTGCGGCTGTGTTCAAAACTCAACCGACATTCTCTTTGATAAAACCTGTTACTCTATGAAGATAAGCAACTGCCTGATATGGCTGTGGAATGCCTCCGCAGGCTTCCGCGCGGCCATTGCCGGCTGTGCCCTAGCGGGCACGCTGAACGTCGGTGTTTCCCTGTTTTTCGTGTATGTCTGCAAGCATCTGATTGACATTGCCACAGGCGTATCTGAAGACTCTCTACATGCCTTTATCGCCTGCCTTGTCATCAGCCTTGCCATGCAACTGCTGTTGTCGGTGGTCCGTAGCCGGCTGGCTGCCCGCACGGAAATCAGGCTGCGCAATGAGCTGCACCGCCAGCTCTTCGTGCATCTGATGGGTAGCTGCTGGAGCGGGCGCGACACGCTGCACACCGGCGACATGCTCAACCGGCTTGAAGAGGATGTGGTGACAATAACCGATGCGCTGTGCCGCACCATCCCTGCCGTGTTGGTCACGCTGGTGCAACTCGGCGGTGCACTTTGGTTCCTGTCGCTGCTGGATCTGCGTCTGGCAGGCATCCTTGTGTTCATCATGCCGGTGGCTTTGCTGCTCAGCAAGGGTTACGTGCGGAAGATGCGCCGGATGTCGCGTGCCATACGCGATACTGACAGCCTTATACAGAGCCACATGCAGGAGAACCTGCAACATCGCATCCTGATGCAGACGCTGGAATATACGGCACGTAGCGTCATGCGGCTGGTGTCGCTGCAAGGGACCTTGCAGGACAGGATAATGCGGCGTACCGACTTGTCGGTCTTTTCCCGCTCGATGGTGCAGTTGGGTTTCATGGTAGGATATGCCGTAGCCTTCTTGTGGGGCGTGTCGGGGTTGCAGGACGGTACTGTGACATTCGGCATGATGGCAGCCTTCCTGCAACTGGTTGCGCAGGTTCAGCGTCCGATGGTTGACATGAGCCGCCAGATTCCGGCTTTCATCCATGTTTTTACATCCACCGAACGGCTGGTAGAACTCGACGAACTGCCGCAGGAACAGCAGGGTGACCCCATACGGCTGTCGGGCAGTCCGGGTGTCAGTATCAAAGGGCTCACGTATGCCTATCCCGACGGCAAAAGGAAAGTGCTTGACGGTTTCACCTACGACTTCCGCCCGGGCAGCCTGACTGCCATTGTGGGGGAAACGGGAGTGGGCAAAAGCACGTTGATAAAGCTGATTCTGGCCTTGTTCCAACCCGACGGGGGAGAAATAAGGTTCTATGACAAGGAACAGGAAGTCACGGCTTCGCCACTCACACGCTGCAACCTTTCATACGTGCCGCAAGGCAATACGTTGGTTAGCGGCACTATCCGTGACAACCTCATGATGGGAAATCCCGGTGCCACGGAAGAAGAATTGCGTTCGGCTCTCCACACGGCGGCTGCCGATTTCGTGTTTTCCCTGCCCGCAGGGCTTGACACGGCATGTGGGGAACAAGGCACGGGATTGAGCGAGGGGCAGGCACAACGCATCGCCATAGCCCGCGGGCTGTTGCGCCCGGGAGGCATCCTGTTGCTCGACGAGCCTACCTCTTCGCTGGACAATGAAACCGAGAAGCTGCTCCTGCAACGCCTTTCCGGACGTTTGCAAGGGAAAACGCTCATTCTGGTCAGCCATCGGGAGACAATCACGCAGCTTTGTACGGCGGTTGTACGATTGGGGAAAAACCGATGATAGGGTTACCGGTCTTGATAATCCTTGATACCGTTATATCAGGAATAGTTTCAACAAATCTGCTTTTTTTGAGCCTCTCCCTTACCGGAGAGGCTTTTTTGTTTCCTGCCGCCACAGATACAGGGAACTTGCATGTTATTGAATTTTCTTTCTATTTTTGCAGCAAATGGTTTTACCAAAAAGACGCAAAAGACGCCATTCAAGGAGATACAAAAGGCAGAAGAGATAAGGATAAGATATTTCAATACCAAAAAATAGATAGCAACTATGGCACAGGATAAAGATTTTTACTCCTTTGAGGAAATCAAGGACGAATTTATAGGAAAAGCAGGGACACCTGCAAGAGAAGAGTATGAGGCTGAACTTAAAGCTTATCTTATAGGTGAGGCTATAAGGAAAGCTGTGGGGGAGAAAAAGAAAAACACCTTTTGCAGTTAGCTGCAAAAGGTGTTTTGCCATTTTGTCGGGATGACAAGATTCGAACTTGCGACCACTCGCCCCCCAGACGAGTACTCTAAACCGGACTGAGCTACATCCCGATGTAGTCTTTTTTTTGAGCCTCTTGTCGGATTCGAACCAACGACCCCGAGATTACAAATCACGTGCTCTGGCCAACTGAGCTAAAGAGGCGGGTGGGTAAGCTTACTACATCGCGCCGCTCAACTTGCTACCCTTGCTTCGGTCAAGACCTGGGGGAATTCACAAGGAGCAAGCCGTGTAGGACTTACCCGGCTGCAAAGGTACGCATATTTTTTATTTTGACAAGTGTTTTGGATATAAAATTCACGATTATTTGAGTAAATTTGTAAGTCATAATAACTTAGGGTTATGCTTAATGAATTAAAAAACAGAGTATTAACGGGATATAAGATTTCATCGGAAGAAGCCATGACAGTGGCTTCTTGGCCTGATATTGATGAATTGTGCGACGCTGCCGGTGAAATATGCCGTGTGTTTTGCGGGAATCGTATCGATACGTGTTCGATTATAAATGCGCGGAGCGGGTGTTGCGGCGAGAACTGCAAATGGTGTGCGCAATCGGCTCATTTCAATACCGACGTGAATGAATATGCGTCGGTAGAGAGTGATGAAACCCTTGCACTTGCGCGGTATAATGCCAATCGTGGCATCAGGCGTTTTTCACTCGTCACAAGCGGACGAAAAGTGAGTTACCGCGACATGGAATATTTTTGCGACATATATCGCCGGTTGGGTGAAGAAACCGGTTTGTATTTGTGCGCCTCGATGGGATTGATAGATGAACCGTCGATGATCAAGCTGCGTGATGCGGGGGTGAAGCGTTATCATTGCAATATCGAAACCGCACCGTCATATTTTGGCTCGTTGTGTACCACTCACACCATCGATGACAAGATTTCCACATTGCGCATGGCAAGGAAGCATGGGATGGAAGTGTGTTCGGGTGGAATAATCGGCATGGGGGAAACGATGCAGCAGCGAATAGAACTTGCCTTGCTGCTGCGTGGCCTTGATGTGGATTCTGTGCCGATAAACATACTTATACCCATTCATGGCACACCGTTGCAGGATATGGAGCCAATAAGCGAATCTGAAATTATGCGGACGGTTGCAGTGTTTCGTTTCATATTGCCGGATAAGTTCCTGCGGTTTGCAGGAGGCCGAGCAAGGCTCAGCGCGGCAGCTGAGCGGCGTATTTTCACGGGGGGGATGAATGGTGTGCTGATGGGTGACATGTTGACCACCATTGGCAATCGCATCGACGAGGACAGGGATTTGTTTCAGTCGCTCGGTTTGGAATCGGGTATCGAGTAATTCAATGGTTTTAAAATGAAAATGCCACGTGTGTACGGGATGGCGTTTTTTATTGATGCTCATATATAAAATAGCGGATTTTTATGTAAGTTTGCACTTGTTTTTTCAAATTTGAACAAATGGAAGAAACGCTTAGGTTGGATGTCTCGGAGGTATTGAAAGCCAAAATGCCAAAGAAGTATCGCTACATACCGCGGTTTGTAGTGAAATGGCTTGAGCGTGTCATACACCAAGACGAGCTAAACCGACTGTTGCTTGCGAATAAGGACAAAAAGGGCGCCGACTTTGCCGATGCCATTTTGAAGGATCTTGATGTAAAGATTGATGTGGTGGGGGAGGATAATCTTCCGTCGGACGGCGACGGGCGGTACATCTTCGTCTCGAATCATCCGTTGGGAGGCCTTGACGGGATAGCATTGATATCGATGCTCAGCCGCCGGTATAACGGGAAGTTGAAATTTATCGTGAACGATATGCTTATGCCGATTAAGCCGTTAGGGAATCTGTTTCTGCCTGCCAACAAAGTGGGGCGCCAGTCTCATGAGATAGCCCGCAAAATGAATGAGGCGATGGCTGGTGACGGGCAGATTGCCACTTTCCCTGCGGGACTATGCTCACGGCGGCGTGCCGACGGCACAGTGTGCGACTTGGAATGGACGAAAGGATTCATAAGCAAAAGCGTCGAGTATAAGCGTAACATAGTACCGATATATTTTGACGGACTGAATTCAGATTCGTTTTATCGCATGGCACGGTTGCGTGAGCGTGCGGGAATAAAATTCAACGTGGAAATAATCTTGTTGCCGGGCGAGGTATTTAAAAACCGTGGGAAACGGTTTACGGTATATGTAGGGAAACCGATAAGGTGGGAAACCTTTACGGGTGTAAACCGGTCGCCGCGAGAAATGGCGCAAGAGATAAAGGAGCTTGTTTACAATCTGAAAACGAAAAAATAACAGCACACAATTACCGCTTAATAAATATGGAATCTATTATTGATCCAATCGACAAGGATTTGATTGCCGCTGAACTTACCAGTGATAAATTCTTGCGGCACACAAATAAGGGGAAAAATGAGATATACATCATAAATGCGCATACTTCGCCCAACACTATGAGAGAGATAGGGCGATTGCGCGAATGGGCTTTCAGGACGGCGGGAGGCGGAAGCGGAAAGGCTTGTGACATCGATGAATTTGATGTGATGCCACAACCGTGCCGGCAACTTATAGTCTGGAATCCCGAAGAGTTGGAAATCGTGGGCGGGTACCGCTTTATTTTCGGGGAAAACATCGAAATCATAGATGGCGTGCCACATATAGCAACATCACACATGTTTGGCTTCTCGGAGAAGTTCATCAGTGATTATTTGCCTATAACGATGGAGCTGGGACGTTCTTTTGTGTCGCTGAAATACCAATCGACAAAGGCGGGGAATAGGGCTATTTATTCGCTCGACAACTTGTGGGATGGCCTCGGGGCATTGACGGTGTTGCATCCGAGTACGAAATATCTGTTCGGGAAAGTCACCATGTATCCTAATTATTCGCATGAGTGCAGGGACATGATACTGCATTTCCTGCATACTTATTTTCCCGATCCTGACAGACTTGTTTGGCCGATTTCGCCACTTCACACAGAAACGAATGTTGACGATATGAAGCGAGTGGTGGCGGGCAATGACTTCAAGGGTGATTATTGCCGGGTGAACAAGTATGTGAGAGAGCACGGTTATAACATTCCGCCGTTGGTGAATGCTTACATAAGTCTTTCGCCGACGATGCGCATGTTTGGCACTGCCATAAATCATGAATTCGGCGAGGTGGAAGAAAGCGGGATTTTCTTCTCCATAGCGGAGATTACGGAAGAAAAGAAGAGCCGCCATATAAATACTTTCGACAGCAGTGAAGCCGGTGTCAAACAAGCCATAAGGTTATGCGAAGAGTTTGCGGGATAATTTCAAAGGCGGTGTTTGTCGTGTCGATGGCGTTATGGAGCCTTACGGCATGGTCGCAGATGGAGATTGATTACCGTGTTTCGCTCACAGCCAATGCCGGAAGCGGGGATTTTGCTCCATATTACATGATGTCGAATGTGCATGGTGTGCTGACCCAACCGTATTCTGCGCTTTTACGTGCTTCGGCTGAGAAGAAAATGGATATGTCGAGCCGGTTCAGCTATGGATTTGGCGTTGATGTGATAGGGGGATACACGTCGAAGACCGAATATCAACGTTATAATTCTTCGGCATCGACAATGGAGGTCAACAAGCAAGGTCCGGCACCAGTGTGGCTGCAACAGCTGTATGGAGAGATTAAGTACCGATGTCTGTTTATGTCGGTCGGGTTGAAAGAATGGGGGTCGGTTTTTGTGAACAATTCGTTGAGCAGCGGCGATATGACATATTCGGGTAATGCCCGCCCGATTCCGGGAGTGCGGTTGGGCTTTGTCGATTTCCAAGACATACCCGGCACTCGCGGTTGGATTCAGGTCAGGGGGGAATTGAACTACGGCTTCGGCACGGATTCAAAGTGGCTTGAGAATCATTTTAATTATTACAGTTCATTTATCACTACCGATGTGTGGTATTGTTACAAGTATGTACACTTCCGTACCAATCCCGACAAGCCATTTTCGTTCCTTGTAGGAATGCAGGCATCATGTCAGTTTGGAGGGAAATACAGGCAGTATCACGGGGGGCAATATTTCGAAAGCCAGTCTTATGACATGTCGCTGTCGGCGGGTTCGTTCTTAAAGGCTATCATACCAATGGCGGGAACTTCGAACTATTATGAAGGGAACCACTTGGGGACATGGGACGTATCGGGACGTTACCGTTTTTCCAACGGGCGGGAATTGAAGCTTTATTATCAGTCGTTGTGGGAAGACGGTTCGGGAATCGGCAAGTTGAATGGTTTTGACGGATTGTATGGCATAGAGTTTGTCAATAACCGACGCGGCATTATCGATGGAGCCGTAGTGGAATACATCGATCTTACAAATCAGAGCGGACCCATGCACTGGGCTCCCGGTCAGTTTGATTTAGGATATTTATTGCCAAATGAGGCAACGGGCGGTGACGATTATTATAACAATGTTTCGTATAACGGCTATCAAGTGTATGGACAGTCGATAGGCTCGCCATTTATCAAGTCGCCAATCTATAATACCGACGGCTATATGCGTTATACCGACAATAAGATACGCGGATTCCATATCGGTGTATCGGGACATGTGACTGACGATATCAGCTACCGTCTGCTCGCATCTTACAGAAAATCTTGGGGAACATCGCTGGTGCCGTCGTTGGAAAGGACGCATTCCACATCGATGCTTGTTGAAGGCAGGTATGACCTGAAAGCAGTGCGGGGGTTGGCGGTGAAGGTTCAGGTTGCTTTTGATAAAGGCTCGTTATTGGGGGATAATGTGGGAGGCTTGGTAACGGTAAGTTATGATGGCGTGTTGAAATTATAAAAAGGTACCACCGACATGAAACATAATATATTAGCACTGATATTAGTAGTATTTTCCCTTTTCGTCCAATCATCCTGTACGCAGAACAACGGGAATATCGGCGAGTGGTTTGGACTGTGGAAGTTAAACAGCATTACGGTTGATGGGGCAGTAGATGAGGACTATGAAAAGAACATATTCTTTGCATTTCAAGGGAAAGTGTTCGGGCAGGTGAAAGTATCTTTGGATGACAACGGTTCTGATTGGCGTTTTGCCAATTGGGATGACGAAGGGGACTACTTTATTATAACATACGCTTATGTGACCGATGATGACGGGAATCCCGTGTATGATGAGGATGGTGAACCGGAATGCCTCTATGAGCCGCATAGCATAACCCGGATGTCGATGGGTGAGAACATCGTGCAGGTGGATTATATAAAAGGTGATGATTTGCAGTTGTCAATGACTGATGCCGCCGGAGAAGAGGTTGTCTATAACCTTGAGAAATGGTAGTGAAAATCAGCATCACACACATTATATGACATACTTTAAGAGGGCGCAACCAAAACACGGAAGTTTTGAACTGCACCCTCTTAATTGGTTTTAAGAAGTGGTTTTATTGGATATTCTCCCTGACCTCTTCAAGGAACATCTTCATAGCCGAAGAATCTTTGGTTTCGACGATTTGTTGCAGTTTTGCAAGTTGCTGTTGTATTTTATGCAATTGTCCCGTGGTGTGCGGGTTAAACAGAATCTCCTGTAACAGGAAATCATCTTCCGACATTAATCCCCGTGCTATGGCCATGTGTCGTTTGAATGTGGTTCCCGGTGCTTCCTGATGTTTCATTATACCGGCAAACACAAGAGTGCTTGCAAACGGGATTGACAGGGAGAATGCAATGGTTTCGTCATGTTGGTTGAAAGTGTATTCAAAAATGTTCAGATGCAACTCGTTGTACAGATCTTTGAAAAACACTTTGCCAAGATGGTCGCTTTCGGCTATAATTATCGCATTCTCACTCGACAGGTTGCTCAATGAGGCAAACGTGGGGCCGAACATGGGATGTGTGCTTACGAATGGATGCTTGCAATTTTTATAAAATTCGGGAAGCCCGTTCTTTACCGATGCAATGTCGGAAATTATGCAACTGTCGGGCAGCAAGGGTAATATCTCATTGAATGCATCGATGGTGTACTTGACCGTGACGGCATTGATAAGCAGGTCGGGTTTAAAATCACGGATTTCGTCGAATGTAGAAAAACGCAATGCGTGAAAAGTAAACCTTAATTTGTCAAGGTCTTTGTCGAAAACTGCCACCTCATGCTTGAAACTCAGGACATCGCAAAAGAATGACCCCATTTTTCCCGCTCCTAAAATAAGGATTTTCATTGCATTGCTATTTTGCTCTGTTGTTGAGTACTTCGATTTGTTGTCTGACAGATTCTTCATGTATGGCTTCAACGACAGTGCGCATGAAACTGCCATTCATGTTAAGTTCCTCGGCGAGCTTGATGCGGGAATTAAGGATGTCGTCATAACGGTTGGTGTGGACAATCTGCATACTGTGTTCTTTTTTGTATTGTCCTATTTCGCGTGAAATCCTCATTCGTTTTGCAAGTATTTCGATAAGCTCGTTGTCGATTTGGTCGATTTGTTGCCGCAATAGGGTGAGGCTTTCGGTGGTGTGGGTTGTTTCCCTTAAAACGAGCGTGTTCAGTATGAAATTCAGCACCTCGGGAGTTACCTGCTGGCTCTTGTCGCTTAACGCATTGTCGGGGTCACAGTGCGACTCGATTATAAGTCCGTCGAATCCCATATCCATGGCTTGTTGTGACAGAGGCGCGATAAGTTCGCGTTTACCGCCTATGTGTGAAGGGTCGCAAATTATTTGCAGGTTGGGCAATCGGCGGTGCAATTCAATAGGGATATGCCACTGCGGCATGTTTCGATATAGATGTTTGCCGTAAACTGTGAAGCCGCGGTGTATGGCAGCAATTCGATGGATGCCGGCATTGTAGATGCGTTCAATGGCACCAATCCATAGTTCAAGGTCGGGATTGACGGGATTTTTTACAAGTACGGGGATGTCGGTACCTGCAAGGCTGTTGGCTATTTCTTGCACGGCAAAAGGGTTGGCCGAGGTGCGTGCGCCTATCCACAGCATGTCAATGCCGGCTTCAAGTGCGGCTTCGACGTGGCTTTGGTTGGCGACTTCGGTGCTTGTGAGCATTCCTGTTTCCTGTTTCACACGTTTGAGCCATTTAAGCCCCGGAGCACCTATCCCTTCAAAACCGCCGGGTTTGGTGCGGGGTTTCCATATCCCGGCACGGAAAATCTTAATACCGTATTCGGCAAGAGATTTGGCAGTGGCCATTACCTGTTCTTCACTTTCGGCACTGCACGGACCTGCTATTACTATGGGGCGACCAACTTGGTCGGTATTCGCAATCGGTTGTAAATCTTTCATATCCATAATGTTATTTGTTTGTTGTTTTCATTTTTTTCTATTCTGTCGAGGGCTTCCAGCATCCGTTCTTCGGTTGCGCAAAGCGAGATGCGTATGTACCGGTTTCCGTTACTGCCGAATATGAATCCGGGTGTTATGAATACCCGTGCGTCGTGCAGCACTTTTTCAGTCAATGTTTCGGCATCGTTTATATTGTCGGGAATCTTTCCCCACAGGAACAATCCCGTCTGGTCGGCATCGAATGTGCAACCTATAGCCGACATGATTTGTTCGGCAATGGCGCGCCTTTTTCCGTACAGTGCGTTTATTCCGTCATACCATGACCGGTCGCATTTCAAGGCTTGTGCGGCAGCAAGCATCATTGGACGGAATTGCCCTGAATCGATGTTTGATTTTACCCTTAGAATCCATTGTATGAATTGAGGGTTGGATGCAATCATGGCAATACGCCAACCGGCCATATTATGGGATTTGCTCAGAGAATTCATCTCAATGGCAATATCTTTTGCTCCGGGAACGCTCAGGATGCTCAGCGGCTTGTCGTTGAGGATGAAGCTGTAAGGATTGTCGTTGACAATTACGATGTTGTGTTTATGTCCGAAATCGACCAATTGCCGGAAAAGCCGGGTTGATGCTCGGTGCCCCGTAGGCATATTGGGATAATTGGTCCACATCAGTTTGATTTGGTTTAGCGGCAATCGTTCGAGTGCGTCGAAGTCGGGTTCCCAATTGTTACTTTCTGTTAAGTCGTATTGGAAAATCCGGGCTTCGGCGAGTTGGCTTACCGATGTGTAAGTCGGGTAGCCGGGATTTGGGACGAGTACTCCATCGCCGGGATTGACAAATGCGAGTGTCGTATGCAATATACCCTCCTTCGAACCGATAAGCGGCTGTATTTCGGTGGTGGGGTCGAGAGTTACGTCATAATGTTTTTTATACCAGTCGGCAAAAGCCCGGCGCAGCTCAGGAATGCCGACGTAAGGCTGGTAACCATGTACATTGTCTTTGTGGGCCTCATGGCACAGAGTGTCTATTACATCGATATGTGGCGGCTTGTCGGGACCACCTATGCCAAGTGATATTATGTCGGCACCATTGGCATTCATTTGCGCGATTTCCCGTAATTTGCGCGAGAAGTAATATTCCTTGACCTGTGATATGCGATTGGCGGGCTTTATGTTGCTGTTAGTTTCCATATGTAAACTCGGTATATTCACCTAATATTTTAAATTCGTTAATAAGAGGCTTTACGGCATCTATCGACTGGCGGTATCTTACGTAATCGTTAAAAGTGAGATTTATGTAAAAACGGTATTCCCACTCCCGACCGATTATTGGTAATGATTGGATTTTGGACAAGTTGATGTCGTAGAACGAAAATATTGTGAGAATCTTTGACAGGCTACCCTGTGTATGTGGCAGAGTAAAGACAATCGATGACTTGTTTATCTTGTCGTGTTTTATAAGATACGGGGCTTCGAGAGGGTCGGCAATTATCAGGAAACGTGTGGAATTGCGCTTGTTGGTTTGTATGTCTTTTGCAAGGATGTTAAGCCCGTATAGATTGGCGGCATATTCTCCACATACTGCACCTATACCCATAAGTTGCTTCTCGGCGATTTCTTGTGCACTGCCGGCGGTGTCGGTTTTTTCTACAATTTTCATGTTGGGGTGTTTATGCAGAAACTGGGCGCATTGCATGAGGGCCATTGGATGTGAATTGACTTCTTTCAAATCGTCGATTGATTGCCCCGGCAGGGCGGCAAGAACGTGTGATATGTGCATCTTGTATTCCCCGACTATCGCCAGATTGCTTTTTCTAAGTAATTCGTGGTTTTGAAGCAGACTTCCTGCTATGGTGTTTTCGATAGCAAGGGTACCTATAAGTGATGCGTCGTTGTTAAGAGTTTCGAACATCGAAGTGAATGTTTCACAAGGAATGGTTTCAATTTCTTCTCCCTTGAAATATTCTCTTGCCGCCGCTTCATGGAAACAGCCCCGTTCGCCTTGTATTGTTACACGTTTCATTTTAAATTGTTGTTGTGTGTTGTTAAATAAAAAATCCCACCGTATGTGTCACGGCGGGATTTCATATTTTGTTAATCATTAAAATTAAAAATTACGCACATAAAATCTCGCCTTTATTCTTATGAAAATAAAAGTAAAAGAAGAAGCTATATGCAAAAAATCGACTCATAGAAATTCGTTTTCTTTTTGCAAAGATAAATAATAGTTTTAAAAAACAAATAATATTTGGAAATTTTTTATTGAATAACACGGCACTTTTGTTTATGTGCCGAGCGGAACAGCAATAATATGACAAAAACAATCAAGAAACGTTATGCCCCAATGAAAAGCGGCAGGAATTTTCCTGCCGACGTATTGCCTCACTGAAGAGGACTTGTGTAAACAAATGCTATCATGGTCAGAGCCGGACCGACATCATATCGGCACCTGCCTTATGTATGGCCTGTTCAATTTTAGCTTTTTGAGTCTCAGAAGCAAAAGTTATTCTCTGTTTATATTGACGCATCAAAGAGGGATTTATGCCGGCGTATCTGGCAAACGAAGACACACTGAGGAACTTGAAACACTCGAAGAACGAGGCTATGTCATATTTGTACTCAAACTCCGGGTTCACAAGGCATTCCGGAATGCTTTCACCACGTCCCTCGAACATGGTCTTGTAATCTTCAACCGCCGACAGCAACGCCTGTTTCGCTTCTTCAACGCTTTGCCCCTGCCCGTTAAGGTTGAAACCTTCAAATTCTGGAACATAGACGCTTATAGTCTTGTCGTCCCACATTTCCACTATTGCCGTTACTTTCATGTTTTGAGTGTATTTACAATTTAAACCGCAAACAAATGCGCGGGTCATTTCAGACCCGCATCCTTCATCATGCTGTTTAGCGTCCCACTTTTGATTTCTTGCGAACCATGTCTGCCAACACGGAAGTACTTGCCTGTTTTAGGGCTGTACCATACATCGTGTTCCTTGCCATGGCTGACGAAGTAGCAACCTGCCTCAACAGCTTTTTTTAGGAACTCTTTGATTTTCATGTCTAAGATCGCATTTGTTTACTTGGCAAAGATAACATATTTGTTATAAATAGGCAATGCCTTTCAGTAAATACATAACATATTTGTTATATATTAACATTCCATGTTTTGTCTTGGGGATGCCATACACCTTCCACAACCTCCCGGGGTTGCGACGGTTGCAATTTTTGCAACTGTCTTACACGTAGTGTCGGATGGTTGTAACTGATAAAAAATTAAATGAAGTTACGTTATTTAGTCGTTTTGTCAAGATTTTTGGTATCTTCATCTTTCTCGTTGTCGGCATAGTTGGTGTACATGTTATCTTCTTTTTGCCGATTCTTTTGCTGTTCCCTGTATTTTAGTGAGAAATGCAGTAAAACAATTATTGCGAGCGTAGCTGCTATAATTCCAAAGTATTGCCAATAATGTCCTTCATGCAGGCGTGGCAGTCCGATATATGCCATTACGGCAAGATATATCAATAGTAAAACCGGAACGGCAATGGATTTTTTAATTTTCATTTTCGTTGATGATATATTTGGATTCTTCGGGTCTGAAGGCATGAGAATTGAGATAATTATAAATTTTAAGGCATGCCCAGGCATCGATGGCAGCATATTCCTGTTGAGATTCTGTAAGGGTGTTGGCTTCCCAGTTGGATAGCCTTTGCCCTTTTGAAATGCGGGCATCGAAGAGTATGGCATATATTTTTTGCAGGCTTGCATCGGTGATGCCATATTGCGGGACAATCTGTTGCAAATCGATGAATCCCGACATTTGGGCATCATATCCCTTGTGAATAACCCCGAAATCGTCTTTTAACGACAAGCCTACTTTTGTTATACTGGAATCTTCAAGAAATGAACGTAAAGAATCGGGCATACCTATTTTATTTATGCGGAACAGGTAACAATCATCAAGCGTGGATATTTGCATCAATGCCACGCTGTGTGTAACGCCCTTTTTAAATGAAGGGCGAGTTTCTGTGTCAAAGCCAAGTATGCGGGCACCCTTGAGTTCGGCAAGAGCCTTGTCGAGTTTCGTCAACGTATCTATCACATGAATCCTTCCTGTGAATATTACGCGGTCGAGTGCCGCCAGCTGCTCTTTGTTTATTGAAATTTTCATTGTCGGTGGCTTCTTATATATTGTCGATTCGAGGCATTGTCAAGAACGTGGTGCTTGGCGAATATTGTGAGAAATATCGCTTCATGAATGTTTTATTGTCGGAAGAAATGACGGAATCCTCGTCAAAGAAAGGATTGTAAATGACGTATGGCAATGAAATGCCTCTTGCTTTCAATGCTTCGAAGGAAAGTATTGTATGGTTGATGGAACCAAGCATTCCATTCGTCACAAGTGCCACGGGATAATTTTTGTCGGCTATGTAGTCGATGGTCAGATACTGTTCGGTAATGGGTACCATCAGACCGCCGGCTCCTTCGACCAATACGGTATCGTATCGGGAAGATAAAAGAGCTGTGGCATCGTCGATAGCTTTGAGATTGATGGTTTTGTTGTCGATGGCTGCTGCAAGATGGGGTGAAGCAGGATATGAAAGGATGACAGGAGCCGTAACATGGTTCCTATCAAAGTCGGTGTAGTCCATCTTCATGATTTTGCGATGGACTGTTATGTCTTCAGAAATATCTTTGTTCCCTGTTTGAATCATCTTCTGTGTGATTACACTTATGCCCTGTCCGGCAAACTGATTTGCCAGCCATCCTGTGGCATAGCTTTTGCCAACGTTTGTTCCTATTCCGCTGATGAAAATGATTTTATGTGTCATTTTTTTGTCGCTATGATATAAATCGGGTTGTAGGTAAGTGGAAATTTACCATCGACGGCAGGATAATTGTTTAGCAGGTGTTTTAATGAGCTGCTTGCAACTTTTTTGGAATTAATCGAATTGACTCCGGTCGATTGAATATGCCTTAACACTTCGATAGGGGAGTTAAAGGACACTGTTTTATATTCCTCACTTATCAAAACGATGTCAAAGTTACATTTTATTTCGTTACGAAACCACTCTGTGCTTTTATAATTAAGAGATATTTTAATGTGATCTCTTATTTCTTTCATGTTGTCATGTCCGAAAGATGAAAGTATTATTGCGCCATTGGGCTTCAACCATCGGTAAAGCCGGGACAAGAACAAAGGGAGATTTTCAAGCCATTGTATTGCCGATGACGATACAACATAGTCGAAGGTGCCATCGGGAAAGTCAAGTTGCTCGGCATCTTTTTCTATGAATTCATAGTTGGTGGTGTTGAGGTTGAGAGTTATCGTAGGTATATTGCACAAATCGTTTAACACAAGTCGGGAAGGATAAGTGCCTGCAACGTACAAACGTGTCAGGAATCCTGTGCCGCAGCCTATTTCAAGAATGGCTGCATCTTGGCGGATGCCGATTGAATTTATCCATTTCCGGTAAAGTGATTTGGCTATTTGGCGTTGTACAATGGCTTTGTTTTCATATTCTGAAGCAAGACTGTTGCTGAAACGTTGTTTTATCAGTTGCTTATTGATAATGTTTCTGTTTATTATTGAAGAAAAGTCATCAGGCATGTGAGCTTCGCTTTCGTCGATTTCAACTACCGAGCATAAATTCTCCCACCCGTTTAACTGATTCTCGAACGGGAAAATCAAGTCGCATTTTGCTATTACGGCTTTGTCCCACATTATTGGGTGGCATTGGGTAGATGAATGGTAACAGTGCTCTATGCTTGTCAATTCATCGTAAAGTGATTTGAGAGTACGATTGGGACGGTGGAGGATGAAATTCTGGTATTCTTGAGAATTGCGGCAAATGCGCCGGTAGAATTTCATGATCGAGCGATCCGAAAGGTTGTCGCGAGTTGAATTGAATAGCGCCTCCGGTATGCCTTTATGGTCATCAATAGGAAATTGCGTCCCGTTAATTGCCATTTTGAAAACTATCATCGGTGTAAGGCCGGGATTACAAGATAAGAAGCGGGAGGCAGCAAATACGCCAAATGACCATGCAAACAAATATATGTTTTGATAATTCTTAAATAGAGCAGTATCTAAGTTGAGGTCGCTGTAGTCCCATATTATTGCCATATCGCAATCGACATCGATTGAGCGAAATGGAGTGGCATCCATGCCCCATCCGGTAAAAAACAGTACCAATGATTCGCTGCCGTTGCTTGAAATAAATTCACACTTCATAAGAGCGGTTTTAAGTCGCTGATTAGTCGGTCGATAGTTTCGTGAGTCAATTTGGCGTTAAGGCTAAATCGAATGCGCTCTGTCCCTTTGGGTACGGTAGGAGTACGGATGGGCAGTGCTATATATCCAATGTCAAGGAGACGTTTTGAAAGCGATATCACTTTATGCGAATCGCCTGTTATAAGAGGGATGATCTGCGATTTGCTATTGGTTTCATATCCCATTGAAATGAAAAAGTCGTTTAAACGACAGGATATGTTGAGTAAATGGTCGCGCTCTTTGTCCATTTGTATTATGTGTTGAAGCATAAATAGCGACCATTCGCAATTTACAGGGGGAAGTGCAGTGGAAAAGATGAAACTGCGAGCCGTGTTGATGAGGAAATCTTTGACATCGGCATCAGTAATGGCGAAAGCACCCACCGATGCTCCGGCTTTGCCAAGAGTGCCGATTATGACATCTATATCGTTGATGTGTTTGCAATGTTCGCATAATCCAAGTCCTTTTTGCCCGAAAACACCGAAGCCATGTGCTTCATCGACATAGAGCCTTACCGCCGGATATTCCTTTTTTATCTCTATAAGTCGGGACAGGTCGCAAATATCTCCATCCATACTGAAAACTGATTCGGTAATGACTAGGATGTCGGAATATTTGGTGCTGTTTGACCTGATTATTTCGGTCAAGTGGTCAAGGTCGTTATGCTTGTATCGTATGAATTGGGCGCGTGAAAGTATTATGCCATCTATGATGCTGGCATGAACAAGACGGTCGCATACGATCAGGGTGCCTTTCCCGCACAGTGCCGGAATAATTCCACTGTTAGCGTGGTAGCCGCTATTGAATAAAAGTGCCGGGCGACCGTAAAGCCGGGCAAGATATCGTTCGAGGCGGAAATAGCTTTGCTGATGCAATGATAGTAAACGCGATGCTGATGCCGTCATTGCAAGATGCTCATCGGGCAGATTGTTACTGAAAAATTCATCATGCAGTTTTCTGTCACCGGCAAGTCCTAAGTAATCGTTTGAAGACAAATCGGTCAGTTCCGCCCCGGTCAGATCTTCTCGTAGGGAACGGAAATTCCCGCTCTCCTGCAACTTTTTCAAATAATCGGTGATATTGGTCATGATGGCTTTATGATTTCCAACAGTCGGGTTATCAATATTTCCGTTTCATCATCATTGATTATGAAAGGAGG
The DNA here is from genome assembly GCA_964395975.1 of uncultured Muribaculaceae bacterium. Taxonomy (GTDB): domain Bacteria; phylum Bacteroidota; class Bacteroidia; order Bacteroidales; family Muribaculaceae; genus Avimuribaculum. Next base: position 22,105 of record CAYNBZ010000008.1, read on the forward strand.
CATTACATATACCAGCCGGCCGAACGGGCGTACCCATATTCCTTTTTTGACACATTGTGCTTGAAATGCGGCTAAATCGACAGGCTCTTTCATTTCGATTACACCAATGGCCCCCAAGACACGGACATCAGCCACATTGGAGTAGGCATTTGCTGGTGCCATAAGGCGTTTCAGCAGGGTTTCTATGTGTGCGACTTTTTTCTGCCAGTCGTTGGCAAGTAAAAGTTTTACTGATGCGATGGCTATGGCACAAGCCAATGGATTGCCCATGAAAGTCGGGCCGTGCATCATAACTCCGGCTTCACCGCGAGATATTGTGTCGGCCACATCACGCGTGGTTGCCACGGCACTCATGGTCAGGTATCCGCCTGTAAGAGCTTTACCAATACACATGATGTCGGGCATAATTCCGGCATGTTGCCATGCAAATAATTTGCCTGTACGTCCAAATCCTGTGGCTATTTCATCGAAAATGAGATATATGCCATATCGGTCGCATAACTCTCGGGCTTTGTTAAGATAATCAGGATGGTAAAATCTCATGCCTCCGGCACCTTGTACTACGGGTTCAAGTATAAAACCGGCTATCTCGTCGTGGTGCTTGGAGATGATTCGTTCGAGTTCATCAGTGCAGTGCGGATCCCATTCATCACCGTAACGGCAAGAAGGTGCCGGAGCGAAATAGCGTACGTTGAGTGCAGGACCGAAGAGGCTGTGCATTCCGGTAACAGGGTCGCATACCGACATGGCATTCCATGTATCGCCATGGTAGCCCGACCGGATGGTGACAAAATTTGTTTTTTCGATGCTGCCATACTTGCTTATGCTTGCCTGCATTGCCATTTTCATGGCTACTTCTACCGCTACCGACCCTGAATCGGCATAGAAAATGTTGTTCATGTTCGGTGGAAGGATTGACAACAGTAATTTCCCAAGGTCGATTGCAGGATCATGGGTAAGTCCGCCAAACATGACATGCGACATGCGGTCGATTTGTTCTTTGGCGGCATTGTTCAGCACAGGATTATTATAGCCGTGTATGACAGCCCACCATGATGACATACCATCAATCAGCTCGGTTCCGTCTTCAAGTTTGAGCTTCACACCTTGTGCCGACACTACCTTGTAGGTCGGAAGAGGGTTGAGTGTGGATGTATATGGATGCCACAGGTGTTCGCGGTCGAAATTATCGGGATTGAACATAATAATTGTTTATATTTTAGGATTTACGACACGATCTCCAAGATACTTGGCGAGTTGGGAACGAAGTGAGAACAAGTTGTTCATGTGTTTTAGCAAGGCCTCGGTTTCGGCGGGGTTGCCCCTCGATGCGTCAAGTTGCTTTTGAATATCTTTTATTTGGCATAGAATCAGTGCCGATTTCCAATTGTATATGGCCTCGGGGACAAGAGAAATGAGTTTGTCAAACTCGGTTTTCAACTTGTAGAATTTTGTATGGATTTTGCTTAAATGGTGCTTCTCGCTTATAAGTTCAATCGAGATGCGCCTTATTTCATCAATTTCGCAAGAACAGAGAGCCTTTTCGAGATAGTTGTTGCGGAATTCTATTATCTTGTCGTTTTTATACCGGGCAATTTCACTGTCGATGCGTTCCTCTCGTTGCTTGATTTCGTCAAGGCTTTGACATTCACGACCTATATTCACGACTTGTTCGTTGCGGTATGATTCGCATTCTGTGTCGATTTTTCGTGTGTATTGTTCCAACGAATCATAAAATTCGTTGAGCATGTTACACGACATTTCATAGATCTTGGCGAAATTGTGATTTGAAAAGTGCATATCGTCCATCGACAGTTCGCTATCGACATATTCGAGCAGTGTCAGGCGAACAGGTTGCCCGTTTTCGTTGATTGAGTCGCAGAAATCACTCATGCCGTATTTTAAAATGTATTTTATCACCGCTTCTTCATGAGGATACAGAAGTTTGTTGTGGGTGTCATTGCCGGCGGTGGTGGTTGGCTGTTTTACGACATTTTCAGCGGGCTGATGTGGATTTATGCCGGTAGTGGGAGTTACTTTTTCTGTGTCACCGCTTTTCTGGTATTTTTTCTTGCGAGCTTCGATAATATTTTTTTCAATCGAAGTTATCAGTATTTGTTCATCGATTTCGAGCAATCTGCTGCACTCATGTGTATATACAGAGCGGTTGATTGGGAATGGTATTACCGAGATGGATTTTACTACATCGGTAATGACGTTGGCTCGTTTTATGGGGTCGTTTTCACACCCTTGTAACAGAATGCGGATTTTAAACCGAATGAAGTCTTCTTCATGCGAATTGATAAATTCTTGTATTTCGCTTGAAGAGTGTTTGCGGGAAAAACTGTCGGGGTCGTCGCCATCGGGGAGCAAAAGGACTTTTATATTAAGCCCCTCGGCAAGCAGCAGGTCGATACTCCGCAGGGATGCCTTTATGCCGGCGGCATCGCCATCGTATAAGACGGTTACATTATTGGTGAAGCGATGGATTAAGCGTATTTGCCCCTCTGTGAGAGATGTTCCGGATGAAGCCACTGTATTCTCAAATCCTGATTGGTGCATCGAGATGACATCGGCATAACCTTCGACAAGATAACATTTGTCGAGTTTTGTTATTGCCTGTTTTGCTTGGAACAAGCCGTATAGTTCGTTGCTTTTTTTATAAATCAGGGATTCGGGAGAATTGACATATTTTGCCTTGTCATGCTTTAGTGTGCGTCCGCCAAATGCAATTATTTTACCTGCGAGATTAAGCACGGGAAACATTACACGGCCACGGAATCGGTCGTATCCGCCACCGTTGTTATCGGCAATGCATATACCTGTTTCGAATAGGTATTTTGAATTGTAGCCTTTACCGACCATACTGTCGTACAGGTCGCTGCGCTTGTCGATTGAATAACCCAGATGGAATCGGCGTATGATTTGCTCGGAGAATCCTCGTTCGTTGAAATAGGATAGACCTATGTTGCGGCCTTCGGAGGTGTTGAAAAGATTGTCCTGAAAATGCTTGTTGGCAATTTCATTCACTATGAGCATACTTTCCCGGTCGGATTGTTCGAGTTTCTCTTCATCGGTTAATTCACGTTCATGAATCTCGATATGATATTTGTTGGCAAGGTATTTCAGTGCTTCATAATAGGATAACTGCTCGTGTTCCATTATGAAATTGACAGGACTTCCCCCTTTGCCGCAGCTGAAGCAATGACAGATTCCTTTGGCTCGTGAAACGCTGAAAGATGGTGTCTTTTCGTTGTGGAAAGGACAAAGCCCGACATAATTGGCACCGCGTCGTTTCAGGCTTACAAAATCGGAAACGACATCAACAATGTCGGCAGCATCAAGAATCTGTGCAACGGTAGCTTTATCAATCATTCGTCGAATTAAGAATTAGCGAATGCGAAGTTAATAATAAATATTGCTACGGCTGCTCTAAAAGAGTTAAAAAGATGAGGTGAGTTATGAACTTTGGATGTAGGAAACGATTATATCGTTACATAATTTCCTTGTGAGATTGCAATTTCTTTCAAGTTCATGCTTGGCGGCATCGAGCACCGTATCATAATTGCTTACGGCATTGATGCAAAGAAGATTCATTGCAAGACGGAAAGCGGTGTATCGTAGAAGGTCGTTGTCGGAAACAGAGTATTTTATGAACAAAGCCTCGGCTGAGGGTAGCTTCTTGAGCAATTTGTGGCACAAGTTGTCGGCAATTTCGATGTTTTCGATGCTTTCAATCCATTTGCATGCTTCATCGTGTGACATTTCTGTGTATGGAAAAATCATCGGGGCTATCATACGACTTTCCCGTGAAGAAGAATTATTCCATAATTCTCGTGCAACATCGGCATTGTGGCCTGTTTCGTTGGCAATGTTCATTAATTGAGGAATGTTGAGGCCGAATATGACTGTGTGTTTATCTCCCGCATTGCGCAGTTGGTCGGCCAATATTCCATTCCTGTAGGTGAAGAAAGCTTTTTTTATGTCTTTGATTTTTTCATCTATCATCATGGTATAGAATGTTTTATGCTACCAATTGCAAAAAGGGAGTGTAGGTGAGGATTAAAATCCATAATATTGCAAGAATCAAGAATACAATCGAAAAGGTGTAGAGTTGTCGGCGGATGATTGTGTTCATTTTATGGGAGAATTGCGTAAAAGCAAAGCAAAAAGCTGCCATAAACACGAAAAAGTCATCGACATAACCGATGATTGTCCCATCAAAGTCAACCGGCATTATCAGATATGCTACGGCCAGAAGCATAAAAAATATCGACAGCCATTTTGTAATGCCACTTTTGTTTGGTTGCGTATTTTGTTTCATATCATTGATTCATTTGTTGATTTCGGTCCATCCTTTCTGAAAATAGGCTTTGGTAAAATCTGTGGGTCGTATGATTTTACCATTCCATATGATAATATCCAAATCCATGGGGACATTTCCTGTTAATTTGCTTGCAGGGGTGCGTCCGCACACGTTTTCATATTCTTTGACCTTTTGGTATATCGTCTCAAAATCTAATTTACAATCCCCTTTTATTACTACATTCAAGTAGTCTGCATCGCGGTGATTATCTGCCTCGGAATTGTAAATCGAAGACATTTTAATGTTACTGAAATGCTTGTTAAGCCATTCTATGGCATGTTCGATCTGCCATTGTCGGTCACGGCTGTTGCTTCCGATACTTAAAACGATAGAGTTCATTTTGATTATATTCCTTTCATCGTTAATGAGATTCTGTTTCTTGAGGTGTCAACGTCCAGCACCTTCACGGTAACACGGTCGTTGATATTAACCACTTCTGAGGGGGTGGTGATATAATGGTCGCTTAATTCGGATATGTGTACAAGCCCGTTGCTGTGTACGCCAATATCTACAAATATGCCAAATTGTGTAATGTTTGTCACCACACCATTGAGTATCATTCCGGTACAGAGGTCGTTGATAGAATGGATGTGTTCGCTGAATTCAACACGGGAAAAGTCGGCTCGCGGGTCTCGTCCCGGTTTTTCGAGTTCTGCCATAATGTCGTTGAGCGTGGGTAGCCCGACATCATCGGTTATGTGTTTGTGCAAATTGATTTTTGCACGTTGTGAACTATCTTTTATGAGTTGGGCTACAGTGCAATTGCAGTCGGCAGCCATTTCTCTTACCAGCGCATATCGTTCGGGATGTACTGCCGAATTGTCGAGAGGGTTACTGCTTGAAGGAATGCGCAAGAACCCTGCCGATAGTTTAAAGGCCTTCTCTCCCATACGAGGGACTTTCATTAATTGTTTACGGGATGTAAAATCACCGTTTTCAGTACGGTATTTTACGATGTTTTGGGCAAGTGCGGTACCAAGCCCCGACACGTGGGATAGTAATTGTACCGAAGCTGTGTTTACATTGACCCCGACACTGTTGACACAACTATCTACGACAAATGTCAGGGCATTCTTTAATTTGGTTTGATTTACATCGTGTTGATATTGCCCGACTCCTATCGATTTAGGGTCGATCTTTACCAATTCGGCAAGCGGATCAAGCAACCGGCGACCGATTGATACTGCCCCCCGCACAGTTACATCTTTGTCGGGGAATTCATCACGAGCTACTTGTGATGCCGAATATATGGAAGCCCCATTTTCGTTGACGATAAATATTTCAACGTTACGATTGAAGTTGACAGAACGTAAAAAATTTTCGGTTTCACGGCTTGCCGTCCCATTGCCAAGGGATATTACATCTATTTGATACCGATCAACCAATTTGGTTAGAATTGATGCGGAGCCTTGTGTGTCGTTTCTCGGAGGGGTGGGGTATATGACGCAATCATTCAATAAATTTCCTTGTTGGTCGAGGCATACGACCTTGCATCCGGTTCTGTAGCCGGGATCGATTGCAAGTACTCGTTTTTCGCCAAGAGGTGGAGCATAAAGTAATTGCCTGACATTTTGTGCAAACATGGAAACGGCTTCGTCATCGCATCTCTCTTTTATGGTTGACAAAAATTCTGTTTCTATTGACGGACGTATCAAGCGTTTGTAACTGTCCACGACAGCAGTTTCAACGTATGATGCACTTTCATTGTTGTTGCGAATGAAAATACGCTTGATATTGTTGATGGCCCGCTCGTCATCGTTTGTTATTGTCAGTTTCAGAAATCCTTCTTTTTGCCCGCGCAACATTGCAAGCAATCGATGGGATGAAATGCGTGGGAGAAAATAGGAACTGTCGAAATAATTTTTGTAGTTTTCTCCTTCTGATTCTTTCCCTTTTATTATTTGTGATGATATTTGAGCCGATGCGCGGAAAGATGCCCTTACACAGTTCCGGGCACGTTGGTCTTCAGAAATCCATTCGGCAATTATATCGCAAGCCCCTTTGATAGCAGCATCTGTATCGGGTGTGTTTGCATTTATGAATTTTTCTGCTCTAAATTTGATATTGTCGGAATGTTGAGCCATGATTATGCGCGCCAAAGGTTCCAGTCCTTGGGAACGGGCAATTTCGGCTCGTGTGTGTCGTTTGGGCTTATATGGAAGGTACAAATCTTCCAATTCGCTTGAATTCCAGCAATTATCTATTTTCGATTCAAGTTCGGGTGTTAACTTTCCTGCATCTTCGATAGCCTGTTTGATGTAGTTTTTCCGCTTTATAAGTTCGGTCAGTAAGTTATGCTTTTCGGCAATGGTTTGGATTTGTACTTCATTGAGACCTCCTGTTGCTTCTTTCCGGTATCGGCTTATAAAAGGAATCGTGGCACCATCTTCGAGAAGAGCAATGGTGTTGGAAATCGCATTGTCGGGTATTCCGGTTATAGATGCAATGAGACTTGATATGCTGTTCACTGTTATGATGCCTTTTTTAACGTTATGACTGTAATCTCGGGTGTGGCACCAAGTCGGGCCGGTATTGCAACCTCGCCGATGCCTATATTGACATACAATACTTGTTCTTGTTGACGGTAAACGCCACCCCATTCGGGATAAATCCATGCGGCAGGGGAGAGTCGCAGTCCGAAAAGGTCTAATTCCATCTGCATGGCATGTGTGTGTCCCGATAGCATCAGGTCGATATTTGACATTGACAACACTTCACCTCGCCAGTGCTTGGGATTGTGTGATAGTAATATCTTGAATTTGTCATCTTTTAAGTCGGGGTAAGCCATTTTTAAATTTCCATATTGAGAAAATGGCGGTTCGCCCCAATTTTCAACCCCTATTATGGCGATAGACTCATTGCCGCGTGTCACTGTTGTAGCGCAATTGTTCATCAGTTTCCAGCCGATTCGTGCTTGAAGTCGTGCCATGTCGAGATTGTTTTCAATTTTTTCTTCGGGAGATTTCCATTTTTTGTAGTCCCCATAGTCGTGATTGCCAAGTATCGAGTAAACGCCATCGTGGGCTTTTAATTTACTAAGGACATTGGTGAATGGATAGGCTTCGTCGGTCTGTCGGTTTACGAGGTCGCCTGTGAAGAATATAATGTCAGAATTCAGCCTGTTTATGACATCGACAAGTTGCGACACATAAGTAGTATCTCCGGCATAACTGCCAAGATGCAGGTCGGAAAATTGTGTTATGCGGTAACCATCGAAATTCTCGGGCAGATTTTGAAATTCGAGCGTTACTTCCTTTATGTCATAGTCATATCGAGTAACGATATTTCCCCACCACATGGAGAAAAAAATCAATATCCCGATGATGGATGCTATGATGGCAGGTATTTTAGATTGTGCTTTTTTTAGTAAAAATGGTATCCGGCATAGCCAATAGAATATAATCGCGAAATATTTAGGAATGTAGAATGTAAAATAGCTATAAAGCATCCACATTATGGTGACTAAACCGCTATTGTCTATTGTACGTCGGGGTAGTGCAACGGCAACAATTATATAGACAAACAACACTGCCGACAAAATGCAATGCGATGATTTCACCCATCGGCTTTTAAAGGCTTTGGCCAGTTTCCTGTATATATAATAATCTGTAGCAATATTTATTATGAGCGCTATTATAAGCGGCCCCCATTGCATTCTCATATATCCAATGATTTAGTTTCGTTATCTCACTCTCCTTTGGCAATTAGTTGGTTAGTCAATGGATTGGCATACATTACAAGCATCATGTGTTTGACAAACTCCGAGTCTTCCTTGTTATCTGCACTGATATCAAGTTTGCTTGTCTGGTGTTTTATGTATTCAATGAATTGCTCTCTGTCGCCGGCAGAATAGTTACAAGAAAATTTTGTACAATTGTTTAATATGTCGTAGGCAATATAATTGTTCTTGTAAATAAAATAGTTGGAATGGATTTCCTTATCAATTATGTTACAAATGTGATGTGCAGCTTCGTTTTTGTCGCATCCATCGGGTATTTCTTGTAATTTGTCGTTGATACAAGGACAAAAATGAAAGTGCAAGAGGCCTTTGTTTTGTAACAAGCCTGTTTCCATGCTTAGCAAATCGTCATGTTGCGATTTTTTAAAATTAGGCTCATTTTTCTTAAGCAGGAATTCTTTGGCTTTTAGATAGTCGTTGGGGTCGTACTCGTAACTTATCGAAACCGGCATGAGATTAAGTTTTTTTATGCTGCTTACGATGTCGGTTCGTTCGGAAAGTGCGAGCATTTTTATAAGACTTTCTTGTGTGCGGTCATCGCTGTCCTTGGCTCTGCCTTGACGTTGTGAAATCCATATTGATTGCCTTTTTTGAGTAATGGCGAAACGGATATATCCCGATAAATGTTGTGCAGTTTCAAGAGCATGCCGCATGCCGGTATCACGTATGACAATGAAGCTTTTATTTAATCTTACCAACGATGTTATCCAATGATATATAAGCAGGTTATTGCCTATTGCAATTTCTGTCGTTGGCTTACCGTGCCTGGCTAAGCATAAGTTGAGAAAGGATGCATCGAGGACTATATCCCGATGGTTGGATATACACACATAGGGAACATTCTCAATGACATTTTCCATGCCGCTGGCGGTAACTCCTGCTGTGGTTTCCTTTTCGAGTTTTTCGAGAAACGGAAGCATGATTTGCAATTGAAAATCATGCTTGTTTGTTATTTGTAATAACTGTTGGCTGAATGCATTGTAATCGACATTTGGCATCACGTATCTCACTGCATGTTCAAAACCCGGTTCCTCAACCAGTAATGACATTTCTTTGTGAAAATCCTTGTCGTCATATGGGCATATATCTGAAAACTCTTCAGGAACTTTAATATCTTCACAATCCATATATCAATCGGTCTTATTCATATTTATATGCATTCCAAAGTTAACAATAAAATTTAGTTAATAAAAATATGGGGGTAATATTTTCCCGAATTTTACTTATGTTAAAATAAATGAGTGGTGAAATGTTAACGTAGGTAGCGAGTGAAAAAATTCCTCACTACCTACGTTGATATTGTCGGGTTGATGTTTAGAGTATTTCTCGTCCTTCAATGATTGCTTCGGTGTCGTGAGCAATCATGTATTCTTCATCTGTCGGGATTACGACTACTTTTACTTTTGATTCAGGAGTTGAGATAACTGCTTCTTTCCCCTTTGTCGAGGCATTGATGGATGTTTCTATTTCGACTCCCATGAATCCAAGTGTAGAACAAACGTTGTAACGTGTCAATTGTTGGTTTTCTCCCACACCGCCTGTGAAAACGATTATATCGACTCCACCCATTTCTGCTGCATAGGCACCAATATACTTGGTGATGCGGTGTTCATACATTTTAAGGGCAAGTTTGGCGCGTTCATTTCCTTTGCTTATTGCTTCGTCAATTTCTCTCATATCTGATGAAATTTCCGAAAATCCTGCCACACCGCTTTTTTTATTAATGATGTTTTGCATTTCGGCGGCAGATAAATGATGTTTTTCCATCAAGAATGTAAGTGCACCCGGGTCAACATCTCCGCATCGAGTTCCCATCATCAACCCCTCTACAGGTGTAAGCCCCATTGAGGTATCAATGCTTTTGCCATTCTTGACAGCCGTTATGCTGCCGCCATTGCCGATATGGCAAGTGATGATTTTTTGTGTGTTGTAGTCTACACCCAGAAATTCGCACACGCGGCGTGAAACGTATCGGTGACTTGTTCCATGGAACCCATATCGTCTAACACCGTCTTTTTCGTAGTACTCATAAGGTAGCGGATACATATAAGACTCGGGAGGCATGGTTTGGTGGAAAGCCGTGTCGAATACTGCAACTTGCGGAACTGACGGCAAAATGGATGTTATGGCTTCTATGCCTGCCATGTTTACCGGATTATGCAATGGTGCAATTGAGTAGCATTCTTTTATTTTTTCAATAACTGCATTATCAATCAGTACGCTTTTGTTGAATTTTTCGCCTCCGTGTACCACACGATGTCCCACGGCATCGATTTCATCAAATGATTTTATGCAACCGTGGTCAGCACTTGTAAGTATGTCGAGTATTGCTTTTATCGCTCCATTGTGGTCTGTAATGTTTAGGTTAATGCTCTTCTTTGTCCCGTCGGAGTCTTTGAATTTAATGAAGGCATCATGCAGTCCTATTTTTTCGACACCTCCTTCCGCCAATACCTCGTTAGACTTGATTTCTATCAATTTATACTTAACGGAACTGCTTCCACAGTTAAGCACTAGAATATTCATAACGTGTATATTATATATGAGTGAGTCGTTAATTATTGCTTCATGCTTAAGGCTTGGTTGCATGTGATGATGATTGTCTTGTAGATGTCTTCGGCACTGCATCCTCTTGACAAATCGTTAACAGGACGGGCAAGACCTTGCAATATCGGGCCAACGGCTTGAGCATTGCCAATGCGCTGGACGAGTTTATATGCGATGTTACCTACTTCGAGCGATGGGAAAACAAGTACATTGGCATGTCCTGCTATGCTGCTTCCGGGAGATTTGCTAAGTCCTACAGAAGGGACAAGTGCAGCGTCGGCTTGTAGTTCCCCATCTATTGCCAGGCTTGGATCAATTTCCTTGGCAAGCCTTGTTGCTTCCACAACTTTGTCAACATTTTCGTGTGCTGCACTTCCCTTGGTCGAGAAACTCAACATTGCAACACGTGGCTCGATACCGGCAATGTTGCGAGCCGTTTTTGCAGTGGCAATTGCAATTTGAGCCAATTCGGGTGCAGTGGGCACCGGGACTACGGCACAGTCGGCAAATACGAGCATTCCGTCGCTTCCATAAGGTGACCCCGAAGGCAACAGCATCAGAAACGCTCCGGAAACCACACTGATACCCGGTTGTGTCTTTATTACTTGGAAAGCGGCACGAAGAACGTTACCGGTTGTGTTTATAGCTCCGGCAACTTGTCCATCGGCTTCACCTGCTTTAATTATCAAGCATCCAAGGTATAATGGGTCTTTCGCCTTCTTGCGGGCTTCATCCATGGTAATACCTTTTGACTTGCGTAGTTCATAAAACAACTGTGCGTATTTTTCTATGAATTTGTCATCGGCAGGGTTGATGATTGTTGCATCACCGATGTGTGTGAGATTTAACTCGGTGGCTTTTTCCATGATTTTCTGAGGATCACCGATAAGTGAGATATCGGCAATTCCATCGGCAAGCACTTGATTGGCTGCTTGTAGAGTGCGAGGCTCTGTACCTTCGGGTAGTATAATGTGCTGCCTGTTGGCTATAGCCTTCTCTTTCAGAGTATTAAATAATCCCATAAGTGTGAAGTATTAAGTTTTTACAAAATTATAATTAAATCTGCAAAAGCATGGGATAAAAAGAGTGAAAAAGTAATCATAAATTTAAATGATATGAGGAATCTGTTGTATGGACTTCCTAGTCATGGAAGAAACAGTTCTCCTGATGAAAAGTTTTCCTCATATATGTTGCCAGTATCATTTTATTGTGTTTATTTAGCACGGTGAAATTAATTGAGAAAAGTACACTGTTATGGATAATAAAGTAAAGTTCAATATTGAGTTCTCAATGGGAGGCATACCCATAGCTTTGTTATGGACTTATTTGTCAACTCCAAGTGGCCTTGAACATTGGTTTTGTGATACCGTGAAGCAGGAAGGAAGGCGCTATACGTTTGGATGGAACGGCAGCGAACAAGAAGCAATGCTTGTAGCAATGCGGACTTACAGTTATATGCGTTTCCGTTGGACTGACGAGAAAGATAAAAGTTATTTTGAGTTAAGAATAGACGTTTCTGAATTAACCGATAATATAAACCTTGTGGTTACTGATTTCTCAGATTCCGATGAGATTGAAGATTCACGTGATTTGTGGAATCATCAGGTGGAAACGTTACAACGTCGATTGGGGTGTGTTGTAGCATGAAAATTTGTGCCTGTTGGAATAATTAGCTATTTTTGCGTGCAAATTTTTTAGTAACCTGACACTCGATGCTCAAGATAAAAAGGCTATATTTATTTGTACTACAGACATTCTTGCCATTATTTGTAATGACATTTTTTATTTGTCTTTTTATCGTGTTGATGCAGTTCCTGTGGAGGTATATAGATGATCTTGTAGGCAAGGGGCTTGATGTTGCTGTTATTGGTGAGTTGTTTTTTTATGCGGCGTTGACAATGGTGCCGATGGCGTTGCCTCTGGCTATATTGTTGGCATCGCTGATGGCTTTCGGAAATTTGGGCGAACATCTTGAACTGACAGCTATGAAGTCGGCCGGTGTATCGTTGATAAAGGTGATGAGCCCATTGATAATATTCCTTGTTTTTGTTTCGGTGGGTGCATTTTTCTTCCAAAATGATGTTTTACCTAAGGCGCAAGTGAAAATGTGGAGTTTGTTGTTTTCTATGCGCCAAAAGTCACCTGAACTCGATATACCCGAAGGTGCCTTTTATGACCAGATAAAAGGCTATAATCTGTATGTAAAGCAAAAGGACAGAAAAACGGGCATGTTATATGGCATGACAATATATGATGTGTCGAACGGATACGGATATGCCAATATAATCGTTGCCGACTCAGGCAAAATGAGCATGACAACCGATAAAAAGCATTTGGTGTTGCGGCTTTTTAGTGGAGAATCTATTGAGGATCTGAAAGACAATCGCACATCAACATCACGTAAAAATACGGGAATGCTTTACCGGAGAGAGTCATTTAAAACCAAGGAAATATTGATCCCGTTTGATGCCACATTCAATCGGATGGGTGATGAAACGATGAGCAACCAGTATATAGGAAAAAATCTGACGGAATTGAGCAATACGATTGATTCGTTAACTGTCAGGGTTGATTCGATAGGAGCCGGCTTGGCTGACAAATTGCGAGATGAACCATTATGTGGTGTTGCTCAACGTAAAATTACGTATAAGAATAAAGTCAAGATTGTGGAACCAATACCGCCGGTTACACTTAATCGTGCCATAGATGTGGATTCCATAATTAATTCAATGTCGGTTAACGATAAGCGCAATGTGGTGGAAGCGGCAAAAAACAAGGCTGTGAGGTTGAGGCAGGAAATGCAATTTAAAGGCTATGCGCTCGAAGACAATCTTGCCACTATGCGTAGGCATGAAATAGAATTGCAAAAAAAGTTTACTCTTTCGTTTGCGTGCTTGATATTTTTCTTTATCGGGGCACCGCTTGGTGCAATTATCCGTAAAGGTGGATTAGGAGTGCCTATTGTGATTTCGGTGTTGCTGTTTATTGTTTATTATATTATCGACAACAGTGGTTATAAATTAGCTCGTGACGGACGATGGGCCGTTTGGGAGGGAGTATGGTTGAGCAGTGAGGTGCTTTTGCCGTTGGGAATATTCCTTACATATAAGGCGGTGAATGATTCGGCTGTGTTCAATCCTGATGTATATTTGAATTTCTTTAAGCTTATAACGGGGCAGCGACAGATTCGTCATATACAAATGAAAGACATTGTGATGGATGAAGTTGTATCGAGCGTGGCAATAAATAAATTGGAGTGCCTGAAGAATGATTGTGGTAATTTCTTGGCTCGCTATGCCAAACAGCAAAGCTATTTGTCGTATTGGACCCAAGGATATGACAAGGCTGAAATACATCAATTGTCGCAGGAGATTGAAAACGTAGTGGAATATTTGGAAAATTCCCGTCAAGTGCCTATTATAAATAAATTGATGGATTTCCCTATTCTGCGCAATTTGCTTACATATAGTCCGGTTGGCAATAAGAAAGTAGGTATTGTCATCGCCTGCTTGTTGCCGGTTGGGTTGACGGGTTATTTAATAGGTACTATGCACCAAGATAATCTCAAACGAGAAATTCGGACAACTGTTAAGGTGTGTGACGAATTGATGAGGATGATAAATGATAAAGACGAAAATAATCAAAATTAATATATGGACGAAAGTATAAAGCTAAACAGCATAGATGAGGCCATTGCCCAAATAAAGGCAGGAGGATTCATAATAGTGGTTGACGATGAAGATCGTGAAAATGAAGGTGATTTTATAATAGCAGCAGAGAAAATAACTGAAGAAAAAGTGAATTTTATGCTGCGTGAGGGGCGTGGTGTGTTGTGTGCTCCTATTACGGCACAACGATGCCAAGAGCTTGACTTAAATATGCAGGTTGCGGACAACACGTCGATGTTGGGTACGCCATTTACGGTTACTGTCGATTTGTTGGATGGTTGTACAACAGGGGTTTCGATGCATGACCGTGCTGAAACTATCAAAGCTCTTGCAAATCCGTTGCTAAAGCCAAGCGATTTCGGTCGCCCGGGGCATATAAATCCTTTGAGGGCACAAGACCGTGGCGTATTGGTCAGGGCCGGACATACCGAAGCCGCAGTCGATATAACCAAACTTGCAGGTTTATACCCGGCGGCAGCGTTGATTGAGATAATCAATCCAGATGGAACGATGGCTCGATTGCCGCAATTGAAACAAGTATCGGAAAGATTCAATATACCTATCATTTCGATAAAGGATTTGATTTCTTATCGTCTGCGTACGGAAACTGTGGTTGAAGAAGGGGAAGAAGTGGATATGCCCACGGAATATGGCCATTTTCGCCTGAAACCTTTTAGGCAATTGTCTAACGGATTGGAACATATAGCCTTGATTAAGGGGACTTGGGAGGCAGATGAACCTATACTTGTCAGGGTGCATTCTTCGTGCATGACGGGTGATATTTTTGGCTCCTTGCGTTGTGAATGTGGTGAACAGTTGCATCTTGCAATGAAGGAAGTGGAAGCTGCCGGGAAAGGCGTTGTTCTGTATATGAATCAAGAAGGACGCGGAATAGGGTTGATGAACAAGATAAGGGCTTATAAATTGCAAGAAAACGGTTATGACACTGTGGATGCAAACGTTCACTTGGGATTTAAGCCTGATGAACGTGATTATGGTGTAGGTGCCAATATATTACGTCTGCTCGGTGTGAAAAAGATGCGCTTGCTCACTAATAATCCGGTAAAACGTGTCGGTCTCGAGTGCTACGGTCTTGAAGTCGTG
This sequence comes from uncultured Muribaculaceae bacterium, assembly GCA_964395975.1. Lineage (GTDB taxonomy): Bacteria > Bacteroidota > Bacteroidia > Bacteroidales > Muribaculaceae > Avimuribaculum. The sequence goes on from CAYNBZ010000008.1 coordinate 37,529, forward strand.
GAGAATGTCCCTATTGAAATTGAACCGAATAAATATAACCGGTTTTATATGCATACCAAGAAAGCTCGCATGGGACACACTTTGCATAATGTAGAATAACATTACGACTACCGAAACGACAATATTAAAGGTCGGTGTCTTTTAGTGTCGGCTATAGTATTGTGGCTTTGTCCATGAGGTGTATCATCTTTTGTGTCGCGCTTTTGGTGTGGCAATTGGAGGATTTTACCTAAATTTGCTATAAAAATTGGAATAGACTATGCCACAATATGCCGAGGTTATACTCCCGTTGCCTCTATATAATACTTATACTTATGCCATACCGCCCACAATGGAAGGGCAGGTGAAAATAGGTTGCAGGGTACTTGTACAGTTTGGACGAAAGAAGTATTACACCGCTATTGTGCGGATGTTGCACAATGTGCCACCCGAAGGGTATGAAGTGAAAGAATTGATGTCATTGCTTGATGACAGACCCTTGTTGCGCCATCCGCAAATGAAGTTATGGGAGTGGATTTCGGAATATTATTTGTGTCCGGTGGGTGATGTGTATAAGGCGGCTGTACCTTCGGGATTGAAAATAGAGAGTGAAACGTATATAAGCGTAAACCCTGATTATGAGGAAATGGAGGGTGCCGAACTGAAAGATCGTGAAAAAATAATTTACGACCTTGTTTCGTGTCGCGATAGGGTACAACTTGGAGAAATAACCCGTTCCACCGGATTCCGCAATGTAGAGGCAACAGTGAGCCGTATGCTCGAAAAGGAAGCGATATTCATCTCGGAAAGGGTTGTCGATACCTATCGACCAAAGACAGAAACCTTTGTTACACTTCCGATAGAGCATGGCGATAGTGATGGGTTGCATCGACTTTTTGATGTTGCAGGCAGGGCAAAGAAGCAAGAACAACTGTTGCTTGCTTTTATCGATCTTTCGCATTGGTTGCAAAAGCGTGAACGGCTTGTCGAAGTGAAAAAATCGGTACTCCTTGCCCGTGCCGATGTCACTCAGGCGGTGCTTGCTGCTGCTGTCAAAAAAGGATTGTTCAAAATATACAAGAAAGAGATAAACCGATATGCCCTTTCGGCTGACACACATTCAGATCTTCCCAGACTTACCGATGAACAAAATCATGCTTTGCGTCAGACGCTTGAATTATTCCGCACCAAGCCCACGGTGTTGTTGCATGGAGTGACATCGAGTGGGAAAACAACGGTGTATATGCACCTTATCGACCTAATGCTTCAGGCAAAGAAGCAAGTGCTTTATCTTGTCCCTGAAATTGCTCTGACTACGCAACTGACACAACGTATGCACAGGGTATTTGGTAACAGGTTGTTGATTTATCATTCAAAATTCTCTGACAATGAACGTGTGGATGTGTGGAAAAAGTTGTTATATAACAATGAACCATGCCTGATTATTGGTGTGCGTTCATCTGTGTTTTTGCCATTTTCGAATCTCGGACTTGTGATTATTGATGAAGAGCATGACACAAGTTACAAGCAGCAGGAACCAGCCCCGCGCTATAATGGACGCAATGTGGCAATGATGCTTGCAATGATGCACGGTGCAAAAAGTTTGCTTGGTTCGGCGACACCCGCTGTGGAAACGTATTACAAAGCGAAGACGGGGAAATTCGGACTTGTAGAGATGGCTGTGCGTTATGAGGGAATAGAAATGCCGCAGGTGGAAGTGATAGATATGAAAGTTGCGCGTAAAAAACACGAGGTGAACGGATTTTTTTCAAATGCCTTACTCTCTGTGTGCCATGAGTCACTAAAGGCTGGCGAGCAGGTGATACTATTCCAGAACCGTCGTGGGTATGCCCCTATGGTGACATGCAGGCAGTGTGGATGGATTCCTAAGTGCGAAAATTGCGACGTGTCGCTCACTTATCACAAGCATGTCGGAAATCTCAGCTGCCACTATTGTGGTTATACGATGTCTTTGCCTGCCATATGTCCGGCTTGTGGCCAACCTGCGATAGAGATAATAGGATTTGGTACAGAACGTGTGGAAGACAATATTGTTGAGTTGTTCCCCGACAGGAAAATTGCACGGATGGATCTCGACACAACTCGCAATAAAAACAGTTATGAAAAGATTATCGATGACTTTTCGGCTCACAAGTCTGATATACTTGTCGGCACACAGATGGTTTCGAAGGGGCTTGATTTTGCCGGAGTTAGTACTGTTGGAATACTTAATGCCGACACAATGATCAATTTCCCCGATTTTCTTTCTCATGAGCGAGCATTTAACATGATGGAGCAGGTTGCCGGTCGAGCAGGGCGTAAAGGAAAGCAGGGGAAAGTGATGGTGCAGACATACGAACCCGAAAACCCTGTGATACATTTTGTGGCGGCACATGACTACAAAGGTTTTTATGCCGATGAGATAGAGGAGAGAGAACGATATGGTTATCCGCCATTCACAAAAATAATCAATGTATATTTAAAGCATCGTGATGATGCTGTGGTGGGAGAGATGGCCGTGCGCATGAGCAACATGATGCGACAAGTGTTTCATCATCGAGTCCTTGGTCCGGAGGCTCCGGCAGTGAAGCGCATCCAGAATTGGTATATTCGTCAAATAGTCCTTAAAATGGAGAACACTGCATCGATGGGTAAGGTAAAACAGATATTGCGCCTTATATACGAAAATATGATAAAGGTCGACAGTCGCATGAAATCGACACTATTATACTTTGATGTAGATCCTGTATGATTTTTTGTGTACCACCTATTTCAAGCGATGATTTCTTAATGGCATTAAATCGTTTTTTTAGTTGTAGAAATTCATGTACCAATCATAGAAGCGTTTGATGCCTTCGTTTACCGATATTTTTGGGTGATAGCCAAAATCATTTTTAAGATGTGATATGTCGGCATATGTGCAATGAACATCACCCGGCTGCATGTCTTTCATGTGCATGATGGCTTGGCGGCCGGTGACTTGTTCGATGGTACGTATGAAATCCATTAACGGCACAGGGTCGGAATGTCCAATGTTGTAAATTTCATGGTGCGTGACCGATGATGTATTTGGGTGTTCCAAAAGGAGCATGAGACCATCTGTTATGTCGTCTATGTAAGTAAAATCACGTTGCATGTGGCCATGATTGAACACGTCGATTGGCTTACCCTCAAGGACAGAGTGTAAGAATAAGAATGGAGCCATGTCGGGTCGCCCCCATGGACCGTAAACAGTGAAGAAACGGACACCGGTGGCAGGAATGCCATACAGGTGGCTATATGCGTAGGCCATCAATTCATCGCTTTTCTTTGTGGCGGCATATAGACTTAACGGCATGTCTGTTCGGTCGGTTTCGGAGTATGGTATATGGTCGTTTAGACCATAGATGCTGCTTGAACTTGCATAAATAAGATGTTTTACGGGATGATGGCGACAATTCTCCAAAATATTTAAAAAACCAAGCACATTGCTCTCAACGTATGCAAACGGATTGTTGATAGAATAACGCACGCCCGCTTGTCCCGCAAGATTGATTACGATGTCGAATTTCTCCCTGTCGAAAAGCCTGCTTAAGCCGATTCGGTCGGTCAAGTCAAGCTTTATGAAACGGTAATTGGGTGTATATATGCTTGTTACAATTGTATCATCATGTATGGCAGCTTGTTGGATACCCGTATCGGCCAACCTAGCATATTTCAGTCCGGTATCGTAATAAGAGTTGATATTGTCTAATCCTACGACACTGTGACCTTTCTGTAACAATGCTTTTACTGTGGCCGCGCCGATGAAACCGGCTGTTCCGGTAACTAATATATTCATTCTTTCATGTATTTATTTTCGTTTTTAAGTAAGTAGAGATTTCGGATGTATGCTATTACGCCGAATGATTGTCCGATGATTAACACCATGTCAGTACGAATAATGCCATAAGTGACGATTGATAGCGATCCGGCAAGGCTGATTATCCAAAACATTTCAGGGAGTTGCGACTCGCCTTTACGGCGTGAGTACAACCATTGATATACAAACCGCAATGTAAACAGTATTTGTCCTGCCGAGCCGAATAACAATAGCCATAATGGAATCTTTTCATTGTGCAAAAAGCGGTCGGCAAATTCTCCTGCATGTCCGGCAACGAAACATATGGCAACGACCGGTGTCAGTAACAATATTGCGTGCAGTAGGCGTGGAATATGTTGCCATACACCTTTCATTTTCAAGTTCCACAGGTAGATGTAATATGAAATAAATTGTCCGAGCACAATGGCAAAGTCGCTCCGCAACCAACCGTAAAGACACAGTAGGTAGGCTCCCGCGAGGCTCAAAATCCAAAATAATGATGGAGAAAGCACACGTCGAGCCTTTTCGGATAATACCCATTGCACTATGACACGTGCAGAAAAGAAGCACTGTGCCAAAAATCCAATGGCAAGCGTTAAAATATTATTTTCCATGTGATGGACTATATGTTGATAAAATTGTTACAAGCAACATGATAGTTGATGTAACGCTTTTTCATCCAACGGTAGGCAAAGCAATCGATGAATGGAGATACAAGACGATTCCACAAATGATATTTCGATACTCCGGCAGTACGTGGAAAGTGACGTACCGGCACTTGCTTTATTTTCCCTTCCTGTAAAAGTATCAATGCGGGTAGGAAACGGTGCATCCCGGTGAAGAATGGTATTCGTCGTGCCGAGGATGTATGCATCACTTTCAGAGGGCAACCTGTGTCTTGAACGCCGTCATGTGTCATCATCCTGCGGAAGCCGTTGGCTATGCGCGATTGTAATTTTTTGAATACTGTGTCTTTGCGGTTGGCTCTTATACCCATTACCAATTCGTAATTTTGTATGTCTGGCAACAGTAGGTTGAAATCTTCAGGTGTGGTTTGCAAATCTGCGTCCATGTATCCCACATAGAGAGATTCGGTTGCATCTATGCCGGCTTTCAATGCTGCACTAAGCCCTCCGTTGTGTTCTAATGATAAATAGAAAAAGTCGGGATGTCGTCGGCATGTTTCTTTTAAGAATTCCAAACTGCGGTCGGTCGATCCATCGTTGACAAATAGTACACAAGTTTTGTACATGGAATGAGGTAGAAATGCACTTAATTGTGTTTCCAATGCATTGATATTTTCATCTTCGTTGTAGATGGGAACAATGATTGTCAATTGATAGTCAGAAGTTTTGTTCATTGTTTTTTATAATTCTTGAGAGTCGGCACATACGATTATTGCATATTGACCGATTTCGTAGTTTTCTTGTTCTGGAAAATGTTGCAAGTACTTTTTATGAAGCATCAATATGCAAGGGTGTTTTGTATCGATAGCCGGTTTTTCATCATTTGGAATAATGTTTACAGGGTGGTTCAAATATACATCCATGTTTTCGGCTCTATAAATGTGCCATGTACTGAAATTTGAAATGTCGTATTTTTGAGCAATTTCCAAAGCCTTATCACATAGTGCGCCGTATCCTATTTGTGGATTAAGTCTTGGTAACGCCCAACCACCTGTGAATACTGCAATGAGTAGTCCCACAGCCATGTTGCGCACTGCCTTGTAAATGCTATTTTGTTTTGCTTTTAGTAAAATGTACATTGTATGGATACCACATACTGATAAGATTGCAGCAGATATATAGACTATGGCTCCGTTCCTATAAATGGTTATTTCATCTGTTGGCGCAAAGGCAAGCAAAGGCAAGGCAATGACAAATATTAAGGCAGGCAGGGCAACAGCAGCTTTAAGCCAACCATTTTGCTTTAATTGCGGCAAAGACATGGCTGCTGCATAGACCATAAAAGGAAATGCCGGCAGAAGGTACACTGCTAATTTTGAACTGATGCACGAAAGCAATATGAAAGTGGATGCACCTGAGGTTATGAAAAATAATTGTAAATCGCTACGCACGAATCGTGGCCGCAATGAGTAAATGAAAATCCCTATAACGAGTAACGACCAAGGAGCAATGCTGTACCAGATACTGATAGCGTAGTAATAGAATGGCTCGTTGTGATGGAAAGAATTTACTGCACGGTCTATTGTTTGATGGAAAAGTAAATTGTCAAGATAGCTTTTGCCACCTTCCGCATAGACAGCGATAAACCACATAAGGCAACAGATGCTGAGCGTTCCCCACGTCTGCCAATTCCAATAATGGAAAAATTGCTTGATACGGCCTTTCAGTACCAAATATAAAGCAGAGGCGCATAGTGGTATGAGCAGGCCCAACGGTCCCTTTGTGAATATTGCTAAAAACAGATATACAGGGAACAGCCACTTATCACGGCGGCTGAAGTTCCCTATGCTTATTTTCCAAAAAGTATGTAATGAAAGAATTATGAACATGCACATTAGCATATCCATGCGTAGGGTAACTGCCAATCCTAAAAACAATCCACTTGTAAGCAGCATGATCCATGCCAAAACTCTATTACTTTTGTCCATTTCTTGTTCCACCCAATGATCCATAATGTTGACGATGACCAATGCCGGAATTAATGAAATTAATGACAGCAACCACATGTGATGTGTTCCTGTAAGCCATTTGCATAGCATTACGGCCCAGATGTACAAGGGAGGTTTATCGGCGTATGGCTCACCGTGATTGGTGAAGGCAAAAAATGTGTGGCTGCGCAGGGCTTCATCGGCAATACTCAGATATCGCAACTCGTTGGATGGCGTAAAATCACGATATATAAGTATTGGCAACACAGCTATGCACACAACTATGAAGTAAAGGAATTTTTCCTTATCTATTTTCATCTTTTATGAATATGTTGCAAGTAAAGTCGTATATATGGATTTGTATAATTTTCGATGTCCCTAATTTAATGAGGCAGTAGTGCAAAAATACAAATTTTGTAACTAATAAGCAAATTCTTTCTATTCTGAAGCAGAATGTCATGAATGGGGCAAATTTGCGTATTATAGGCATTTGGTTTTTGCAAGCAGGATGCTATGACACATAAAAATTGAGATGGATATCATCACATATCCATCTCATATAATAGTCGATATGAAAATTTGTTATTTGCCTTCAATGGCTGCCACACCTGGCAGAACTTTACCTTCAATGGCTTCGAGTAATGCTCCACCGCCAGTAGATACATAAGATACCTTGTCGGCAAGACCGAATTTGTTAATGCAAGCAACTGAGTCGCCTCCACCTACGAGAGAGAATGCACCGTTGGCAGTGGCTTCAACTATGGCATCAGCAATGGCACGTGAACCACCGGTAAAGTTGTCGAATTCAAATACACCGGCAGGACCATTCCACAAGATGGTTTTTGCTGGAAGAATAGCCTCGGCAAATGCTTTGCGTGTTTCCGGACCAGCATCAAGTCCTTCCCAACCATCGGGTATTTCGCTGGCTGGACATACTTGTGTATTGGCATCGTTGCTGAATGCATCGGCTGCTATGCAATCGCTACCAAGAACGAGGTTTACGCCTTTCTCTTTTGCTTTCTTCATAATGTCGAGTGCCAAATCGAGCTTGTCGTCTTCGCATATCGACTGACCGATCTTTCCACCCATTGCCTTGGCAAAAGTATATGTCATGCCACCACAAAGGATTAAGTTGTCAACCTTTTCCATTAGGTTTTCGATAATTCCTATTTTGGTAGAAACTTTTGAGCCGCCCATGATGGCTGTGAACGGACGTTTGATGTTGCTAAGTATATTGTTGACTGCGTTAACTTCTTTGCCCATCAGATAGCCAAGCATTTTGTTGTCGGTGTCGAAATAGTCGGCAATGACGGCAGTGGAAGCGTGACGGCGGTGGGCGGTACCGAATGCATCGTTAACATAGCAGTCGGCATAGCTTGCCAAGGTCTTTGCAAACTCTTTTTGACGCTCTTTCATTTCTTTCTTGGCAGCCTCGTAGTTTGGATCTTCTTTATCGATGCCTACGGGTTTACCCTCTTCTTCGGGATAGAAGCGAAGATTCTCAAGCAATAATACTTGGCCTGATTGCAAAGCGGCAGCTTGGTCGGCAGCTTTTGCACAATCTTCTGCAAATTGTACATCTACACCTAATGCGGCAGAAACGGCAGGTACGATTTGTTTCAACGATAATTTCGGGTTAACTTTACCTTTGGGTTTACCCATATGCGACATTACAATGAGTGCACCTCCATCAGCAAGAATCTTTTTAAGAGTGGGAAGAGCACCACGAATGCGAGTGTCATCAGTGATGTTGCCATTTTCATCAAGAGGTACATTGAAGTCAACGCGGACTATAGCTTTTTTACCGGCAAATTTGTAATTATCAATGTTTTGCATAATAAAAATATTATTAAGTTTTATTGGTATCAAATATGTGTTTTTAGCAACGCAAATATATCAAATATTGATACATTATCTAAATATTTTGATTTACAAAATGTTAAAAAACTCCTATATGGGATTGAGTGTGTTTCTGTCACGGTAATTTATTATCAGATAATGCCTCTTTCTTTGAGCAATTCGCTCATTTGATGCTGAATCTCATGAGCTTTGGTCGCAGCTACGGAGTCGAAGTCTTTACCTCGTGAAGCATGGATGATACCTCGCGAGGAGTTGACGATGAGTCCACATTCGTCGGTCATACCATAACGAGCTACTTCTTCGAGACTACCACCTTGTGCGCCTACACCCGGCACAAGCAGAAAGTGCTGAGGAACAATGCGGCGAATATCTTCAAACATTCGCCCTTGGGTGGCACCGACAACAAACATCATGTTACCGTGGTTGCCCCATGTGGCATTTTTGGCAATTACATCTTCAAAGAAATAGTGGCCATTGCTGTCACGCAGCATTTGGAAGTCGTGTGACCCTTGGTTGGAAGTCAGGCCGAGAACAATTACCCACTTGCCATCAAAGCCTAGAAACGGTGTCACGCTGTCTTCGCCCATGTAGGGTGCTACGGTCACCGCATCTACGCCAAGTTGTTCGAAGAAGCTGCGTGCATACATCTTTGATGTATTGCCTATGTCTCCGCGCTTGGCATCAGCAATTATGAATAGGTCGGGATAATTGTCACTGAGGTATTTTACCGTTTGTTCAAACATTTCATAGCCTTGCGAGCCAAGAGCTTCATAGAATGCAAGATTAGGTTTGTAGGCAATGGCATATTCGGCAGTCGCGTCGATAATTTGTTTGTTGAATTCAAAAAGGTTGCCATTGAGGTGTGCCGGCATTTTTTCCACATCGGGGTCGAGTCCCACGCACAGAAACGACTGCTTACGTCGTATGTTATCTGTCAGTTGTTGTTTGTTCATTTTGTGTATTGTTTAATTGGAGAACAGTATTCGTTGATATGTTTAAGGGCAATGCTGTCACCGGCATAATATGAAATTTGGCTGCTTATGCTGTGGCAATTTTTAAATTTCGCTGGCCTTGAGCTTCTCGGCGTTTTCTGCCACGATGAGGTGGTCGATGCAGTCTTGTATGTCGCCATCCATAAATGCGGAGAGGTTGTATATTGTGTAACCGATGCGGTGGTCGGTAATGCGTCCTTGCGGATAGTTATAGGTGCGGATTTTTGCCGAGCGGTCACCTGTTGAAACGAGTGTTTTACGTCGCGATGCTATGTCGTCGACATACTTTTGATGTTCTTTGTCATAAATGAAAGAGCGTAGGCGCGTAAGTGCGCGTTCTTTATTTTTAGGCTGGTCGCGAGTTTCTGTACATTCTATGAGTATCTCCTCGCTTACTCCTGTATTAGGGTTTTTCCACATATATCGAAGTCGTACGCCCGATTCTACTTTGTTCACGTTCTGCCCACCGGCACCGCCGCTGCGGAAGGTGTCCCACTTGATTTCGCCCTCATTGATTTCCACATCAAATGGTTCGGCTTCTGGTAGAACTGCTACTGATGCGGCAGATGTATGTACACGTCCTTGTGTTTCAGTGGCAGGGACGCGCTGCACGCGATGTACCCCTGACTCATATTTCAATGTGCCATATACATTATCGCCACTGACGGTAAATATGATTTCCTTGTAACCTCCGGCAGCTCCTTCACTTGTGCTTGACACATCAACTTTCCATCCCTTGCTTTCGCAATATTTTGCATACATTCGAAACAGGTCACCGGCAAACAGTGCTGCCTCGTCACCTCCTGTACCTCCACGTATCTCCACTATGGCATTACGGCTGTCTTCGGGATCTTCGGGGATGAGTAGTAATTTTATTTCTTCTTCGATGTGCGGTAGTTCGGCAGTGTTGGCATCGAGTTCCTCTTTTGCCATTTCTCGCAATTCCTCATCGCTCTCTGTTTCGAGCAATTGCCGTGCATCATCTATGTCTGTCAGTATCTTGCGATAGCGTTTTGTCGTTGCCAACAGTTTTTCAAGGTCTTTGTATTCTTTGCTTAATTTTATGTAGCGTTTTTTATCGGCAATGACCGATGGGTCGGTTATCAGTGTGCCGATTTCCTCAAAACGAGCATCTAAGCCTTCAAGTCGCTGCAACAGTGGTGAAGTCGCCATAAAAAATGATGTAACTATGTTTTATTTTTCATGCAAAGTTACATTATTTCTGAATAATTGAAAAGCATAAATGCAGTTGACACCGGTCAACTGCATTGAAATTTAGCAATGACACCCATATATCATTTTACACAAGTCATATCAACTTATGCTAACGATGTTGTAATATATGCTGAATATAAGGCTGAAAATTACATTAAATATCTGAATAACCTCAAAAATAGGAGAAATGACGCTAAAGCCTGGTCAACAACAACCTCAATTTACCTTGCCTCACTTGATGCCTATGTATAGTGGATATGGCAAACTCGTTAATCTCAACAGCCCCGGTTTTCTGCGTTCGGAGACAGGGGGCTTTCAGTTTAGCAATCGTCACAATCTCTAAACAAGAGATACTTATTTTGAACACAAAGATAACTATTTCTCTGCAAATGAGGTATATGCTTCCATAAAAAAACTTCAAGATTGTTGTGATTTCTTTCTTAAATGGGCATATTGTTTAAAAAAGAACGGGTTAATAGTAATGCTTGTCATTGATAATTAATTAGTTACAAATAATCCAAATCTCTTGTTTAGAGAGGCCTATAAATTCTTAAACCACATACAATGAATAAAAAGCCAATCATAGTTATAGCAGCCATAATCATACTGCTCTTTGTTATGTTCTTGTCTATCGAAAAACCTTACAAGTTAGTAGTGAGTTCTACGATTGTAGAATCGTCAATCAAATCTGATATCCCTCGTGTTAAGGTTTTTATTGAAAATTCAGGCAGTATGGATGGGTATATGTGTAATGGCTCTCAGCTAAAAGATGCTGTATATGACTATGTTAGTGATTTGAACCGTCATACTGACACCACAGAGTTATACTACATCAATAGTCAGATTATCCCATACAGGGGTAATCTAACTTCATACATAAAGGATTTAAATCCTATGTCATTCCGTATTGCCGGCGGCAATACCGCCAATACAGATCTTGGCAGCATCATAGCAACAATTCTAAACACTATTGATGACACCACTATTTCGATATTCATATCAGACTGTATTTTGGATTTACCTTCAAGAGATACGCAGAGGTTTTTAACAAACTGTGAAATCCGTATCAAGGACGAAATTATTAATGCTCAAAAGCGCATACCAAATCTTGGCGTTGAAATTATGAAACTTTCATCCGATTTCAGTGGCAGGTATTTTTACCCCAATGGTTTAGTGGAAACACTTACGGACGTAAAGCGGCCCTATTATATTTGGATTTTTGGTGATCGAGATTATTTGGCGAAACTTAACTCCGTAGTTCCTATATCAGGACTCGTTAAGTATGATTTAAGTGGTATTGTTGCGTTCACTAATAAATCTACTATTCCGTTTGAGATTAAGAATAATGCACTTACAAATCGAACAATCACAGCTATAAAAGACAAATATCATGCGATAATACTTGCCGATTTTCGCTCAACATTACAACCCGATGAGATGGTGCAGGATAAGAACAATTACACATTCCACAATCCGACAATAACAGTGGACGGTGTTTATCCTATTTCAGATAAAAAAAGCAACTATACGCACTTTATAAAATTTACAATTCCTAAAGGCACTACAATCACTCAGGATTGTTTGACATTCAATACACCAAAGATGCCATCATGGGTTTCAGAATCTAATGACGAAACTGGTGAAAACATCAAAGAAAATCTTTCTAAAACAACAGGTATTAAATACTTAATACAGGGTGTAGCTGATGCATATAAGAACGAGAAGATAATTACAGAATTTAGTTTTAACGTTAAACGCAAATAAAAATATGGGCGAATTTTTCGGAAGCATTTATTGCTGGTTTGAAGACTTCTTCGGGCTTGAACTTGCAGATTATATGTGGGGACAGGCTGCTAAAGATGTTACCACCAATCAATTTATTGGTATTGGCTTCACAATGTTGGGAATAAGTCTTGCGATGGTTTTAGTTTTTTATTACGCAGTTAATCATCCTCGGCTAAATAATTGGTGGGGATGGTTGATATTCTTAGGAGTAAATGCCGTTATCAACTTTATCGTTGGTCATCAGTGGGTTCTGAGTGATTTATATGCCGGGAAGATGGTAGCAATTGACCCGGCTACGAATCTTGAGGTTCCGCTTAATATTGGGGAATCAGAATGTTTGTGTTTCGGCGTATCCAATATGATTCTCTCAATACTCACCTTTGTATTATTATCCTTTATTTTTAAATGGTGGAGTTCTAACGTTTCAAATGCCCCAATATAAACCATATGTCTAAAATTTTCATCTTTGGTATCGGAGGTACTGGTTCTCGTGTGATAAGATCACTAACAATGATGCTCGCCGCAGGAGTAAAAGTAGGTTCTGATGAAATCGTGCCCATAATCATCGATCCGGACACATCAAACGCAGACTTGACGCGCACTGTCGGACTGCTCAATAAGTATTCTGCAATTCGTAGTTATCTTCAATTCAGTACTGGCAACGAGAGTCGTTTCTTTCGTACTGAAATCAAACAGATTTTGCCAAACTACACTTTTCTCATCAATGATACAGATGACAAGTCTTTCTGGCAGTTCATCGAATATGCGTCTATGTCCAAAGCAAATCAAGCCTTGACTAAGATGCTGTTCTCTGATAAGAATCTCCAGTCCTCGATGGAGGTGGGCTTTAAGGGGAATCCTAATATTGGTAGCGTAGTGCTCAATCAGATAGCACACTCAACAGATTTCGAGACTTTTGCAAATGAATTCAGCACCGGAGACCGTATTTTCATTATTAGTTCCATATTTGGTGGGACTGGTGCAAGTGGATTCCCATTATTGCTTAAAACACTCCGCACAGGAAAGAATTTTCCCAATTATGACATCATTAATCGTGCCGCGATTGGGGCTGTCACTATTCTTCCTTATTTCAAGTTGAAACCGGACGATGATAGCGAAATTGATTCATCTACGTTTATCTCCAAGACAAAATCGGCACTTGCTTATTACGAGAGCAACATCAGCAAGAATGGGTCTATTGATGCTCTGTATTATCTTGCCGATGATGTTGCAAAGACGTATGAGAACCACGAGGGTGGTTCAGCTCAACAGAATGACGCGCATCTGATTGAATTCCTTGGAGCGACAGCCATTGTCGATTTCACTAATTCTCAGTTCACGGGTACATCGACATCGAACATGGAACTTGGCATAAAGAACGGAGCAGATACTGTATCATTCGATTCTTTCTATCGAAAAATGCGTGATATGCTGTATTGTCCATTAGTTCAGTTTTCTATGATGGCAAATGCATTGACTCACAAAGTTGACGTTTACAGTTCAAAAACATTCAACGCAAATAATGGAAACTTTGAGGATTTGTACAGTGGGATGTTCTTTGGAAATTTAACTGATTTCTTCCACAAATATCATGAATGGCTTAAAGAGATGAAAGAGAATAAACGTTCTCTCAATCTCTTTAATTTGTCTTGTGGTGATCATCCATTCGAACTTGTTATTGGAGTTAAACCTAAACGAATATTAAGTAAGTATTCGGACTATAATCTCGTTACCGACAGATTGAATTCTGCCGTTCGTAATTGTAAGAGTAATGGTAAAGAAAATAAGTTTTTGGAAATGTTCTATCTCGGAACACAGAAACTCGTAAAAGAAAAACTAAGCAACTAAAATCATGTCTAAGATATTCCGACTATATAAGGAGGGCGCTTCAACATATGAGGATTGGAACAGCAGTCCCGCCTTTCCATACAATTCTGCGAGTCGCGACACTATTGAAGATCCTGACGGTGCATCTGCTCGTCATGAAATCACCTCAATACCTTCGCCGTTTGCCCGTATTGATTTAATCAAAACGGCATTCAGGGAAGTCTGCAAGGCCGATAAAAAAACTCACCAAATTAATTTGGATGGTCAAACTATTTTCCATAAGATGGTTTCCGACACACTCGATGTCGCAGAAATATTCTTCAATCTCGACAAATATGCAGGGAAGGTAGAAGTAATCAAATGGACACCCTCACTTATGCTCGCTGAATTAGAACAATCGTCAATAAACGGACACCGTTACCTTGCTGATGCTCTAAGAAAGTATATGGATTCAGATGCCCAAACGTATAACTTTAGCCAGCTAAAAAACATCTATCTGCTCAACTATCTGAAGGGTCCAGATGAACTGAATATAATTGGTGCTACTTCACCGGCAACACTATTCTTTAGTAACGCTAACAATCTGAGTTATGTAAACGATATTTTTTTCGGTGAAGACAAACCATTTGACAGTGAATATCAACCGCTATACAAACGCGATTTCGAGTTTGTCAAGTATCTTTTTGCACTTCGAAAAAACATAACTAACTTTGCCGGATTATTCCCTGAAGTTGAAACATATTTGAATGCGACCTATAAAGCAATTGGCGATCAAACCAAAAAAACTGAACTGAACAATATAACGTCAATTGTTCTTGGGGATTTTGACACAATTGAAGTCAAAGACGCTCAACAGAATGACTTCGTTGAAGTTCTGGGCTATACACTTTATAAGAAAGCTAACCACTCCATATCGACATCAAGTGAATTCGTAATCAAGTCAACCAAACAACAAGACAAACTACCTCTTATCTTGCCTATAGATGCAGGAAACAGATATAGCAATTTACGATACACTACAGGCAAATGGGGTAGCAATAATCGTGCGAATTATAAAGAAAATGAATCAGACCTATCAAAACGCAAATTGCCTTTTGATGGTTCACTTCATCCATATCTTACAATAAGTGACTTTCTTGAAGATACAATTATCAAGGTTCCTCACAAAATGAATACAGAGAACTATTTTGATGGTCACATCAAAATAGATAAACCGGAGCTTTCTTTTCTGCTGCCTTTGAAACCACTGTTCTTCAATTATTTTTCAGTTGAAGACTTATGCGGTAATATGCAAGATGGGAAACCGATGATTGACATGAATTTACTTTCAGGTGAATCTGTCGATGTAACTCTACGTATACCTATCAAGGGGAATGCCAATGTTACGTATATTGAGTATTCGCGTATTTACTACAATAATAGTTCCACCAATATTCAGAACAATGAAGGTAATATTACAGAACTAAAATTTACAGGCTTTATTATGCCACATGTCAGCTTCAACAACGTTGCTGACTCTCTTTACAATGTTTCGTGCATTCAGGCTGCAAATGCTAAGATAGAGTTTATATTTTTCATTGGTGCTGAAAAACTCAATCTTCCACCAAAAACGTGCCGTAACGACAATCAAGTAATCCTTACCAAGGCCGACAATTATCTTGTCAAGGGTCAAAAATTTGATTTTATCCAAGTTCGATGCAACACATATCAAGGTGTAATTATCCCCAAGTTCAAACAGCAACATACCGTCGAGACATTCGAGTTTGCTGTTGACCTCGGTACATCAAACACTCATATAGAATATCGGAAGGGAAACGAGCAACCCAAAGAGTTTTCATTCACCACAAGTGACCGAGAACTTTGTGAAATGTTCATTCCTCAAAAGAATGAGTATGGGTATATCGAAGATTTGAAATCGGAAACCGAAATTATTGAGAAAGATTTTATCCCATGTGAAATAGGTCATGGAGACTTCAAATTCCCAACGAGAACCGTTCTTTCGTGTTCAAAGACTGTAGATTGGAGCAAAAACGTTGATCCGTTTACACTTGTCAATTTGCCATTTACTTATGATAAGCGTGCTGAATTGACATACAATAACTATAAATACAACATCAAATGGGGTAGTGGTGATGAACTGAGAGTCATGGAGTCCTATGTACGATGTCTGATGTTGATTATTCGCAATAAGGTATTACTCAATAACGGTGACTTATCCAAAACCAAAATCACATGGTTTTATCCTATTAGTATGCCTCCCAAACGTCTGCGTCGACTCAAAGAAACTTGGAATGAGGCATTCAAAGAATATTTCGGCGACGGAGTCACAAACAGTATGACGGAGTCAGCGGCTCCTATCCAATATTTTTTCAAGCGTTACTCGACTACCACCAGTCTCGTTAATGTTGACATTGGTGGTGGTACGACTGACATAGCTTTTGCGAAAGATAAGAAAATCAGTCATGTCACTTCTTTTCGCTTTGCGGCAAATGACATTTTCGAGAATGCTTTTTCGGAGCTTGATGCACATAACGGTATAATAGACTATTACAAGAATAAAATTCTCAAAATTCTCGAAGAAAAGAATCTTGCAGAATTGGTTAGTGCTTACAACAATGTTAACAACGAACACCCATCGAATATGGCATCGTTCTTGTTTGGATTGAAAGACAATTCGTTTCTTAAGGCCAGTGGTATCAATGAAAAGTCTATTGATTTTAATTACTTGCTTCAGGAAGATGAAAATTTTAAAATTGTCTTTATTGTGTTCTACACTTCCATTATCTATCATATCGCCCAAATCATCAAAACTCTTGGACTTGAAGTCCCCCGTCATATTTCTTTTAGCGGAAACGGTAGTAAAGTAATCCGTGTTATAACAACGGATACAAAAATACTTGCAAAATATACAAAACTTATCTTTGAAAGGGTTCTTGGCAAGTCATATGACAAAGAACTCGAATTGCTTGGACTTGATAAAGACTCAAACCCCAAAGATTCTACATGCAAAGGTGGACTTATTGGTGGTGAGGAAGGAGATATCCAAGATAAGATAATTGTATTCAAAAGTGACTGCACAGGGTTCGTAAGCAATAGCGATACCTACGCAACCATAACAAAAAGCTATAAAGCTAATACGGTTAAAGCCGTTGAAGACTTCTTCAAGTTTGTTTTTGAAGACATGAATAATACATTTAACTTCGATAAGAACTTCGGTGTTGAGGCTTCTTCGTTCAAAATCGCGCGAGATGCTGCTACCAAAGACCTTGCTACTTTTCTTGACAAGGGGATTGCACAACGTAAAGAAGAAACTGATGCTGAGGATGTAATTGAAGAAACGTTTTTCTATTACCCCATCAAAGGTGTACTTCAAGCAATGTCAACAGAAATATTCAAACAGCAATGATGAAAGCATTGAAATTAATTATAATCGTAGCCACTTTTCTAATCGGAGGCATAACCTTTATGGGATGTGAGAAAAGTAGAGCATCTGGAAGTTCCGAAACGCATGAAGACGAGCGAACAGCAGACAGCAATGAAAAACAAATTTCTGACTCCATAATGAATGAAATAAATTCTTGCATTGATCAATTGGCTCGTAGTCAAGAATCCAATGAAAGAATTATAGATGAATTAAAAAATGAATTATCTAATCAGAAAGAGACATATCGTTTATATGGGTTCGTTTTATGCGGTGTGTTCGTCGTAATAATAGTGGCAATCATTATGTTCGTAACTTTAGTGAAGTATCATAATAATGTTCAAAAACAAGTAAACCGCTATGGCAAATGTATTGACGATTTGTGTAAAAAGGTTTGTGCCTTAGAACAGAAACTGACAATAGTTTCATCTCGTCCGAAAACCCCTAATTCAGGATTACACAGTAATGAATACACTTTGTTGGCTTCTCGGATTGAGAAACTTGAACGTCAATATGAACAAACGGTTCTGAATCCTACTACTGATGCTCCCATACCGATTAATACAGATATAGGACAAAAAAGCAATGAGCAAAACGGATATTTCAACCTTCCGATACAAATGTCTTTAACAGAGGCATATTTCAGGCACTTTTATAAATCACGTGATTCTGAGAGCCGATTCTCTGCTAATGTTAGTGACGGCAAGGCTGAATTTAGACCGTTGGAGGAAGCTTCGTATTTTAATGACATCAAATCAAGCGATGCCATTAGGTTGTCTCTTGAATTTCAAGGTTGCGCACTTTCAGAAGCGACTCAAATGAAAGTGTTAACACCCGGTGTGGCCAAATTGGAAGATGGTCGCTGGGTTATCAAAAAGAAAGCATTCATTATTTTAATACGATAAGCCATGCACGATATAGTTCCAATCATTATTAAGCTGATCATTGGTTTACAGATTTTCTTCTTTGTTAAAAATCTGTTACGCATGAATCAGTTCAGTAAAATTTTCACAAAAGAATCTTCTTGGCGTCTCCGTCGCAATGAGAAAACAAAACTCGTAGATGGCGTATATGGCGCAGGCAATACAATCTTTGAGTCAATCAAGGACTCAATCAATAAATATCTCGGAAATAACTCCGGATCCGTTATTGATTTTGGGCTTCTTAAAGATGCCATTGACAGGCATTGTGATTCTGTTGAAAACGACATTGCAACACAAACACCCATACCGTTGTATTGGGGACTTGCGGGTACTATGGCGGGCGTTATCATCGGTCTTTGGGATCTTCTGGACTCACATGCTATTCTTACGCTTATGGGAAGCGGAGCGGGTGAAATTGACCAAAGTGCCCGGCAAGCAGCAAAAGGCATTGATGCTCTTTTAAGTGGTGTTGCATGGGCTATGGGAGCATCGATATGCGGTATCATTCTAACAACACTAAATTCAATTCTTTTTAAGCACTGCAAACTTAAGGAGGAGAGTGGAAAGAATACCTTTCTTGCATGGATGCAGTCGGTTCTTCTTCCGGAACTTCCTTCTAACATATCTGAAGCTTTTAACAATCTCGTTAGGAATCTAAATAAGTTCAACTATGCATTTAAAGAGAATACCTCTAATCTTGGTGAAGCTCTTAATGCGGTTAATCAATCATACGCAATCCAAGCCGACATCATCAAAGCTGTTCACGACATGGATGTCATGAAGATTGCTAAGGCAAATGTTCGGGTGTTGCAAGAATTGAGAGGATGTACTGACAAGCTTGAAACTTTTAACAAATATCTTAATGATATAAAAGGTTATACAGAAGCTATTCATCGTTTTGAGGCTCAATTTGGAGAGCAGGCTGACCGGTTATACGTTCTTGAAGAAATTCGCGATTTCTTCCGTCGTTACAAGAGTGAAATTGCAAAAACTACCGCTGATGCGGATAAGACTTTGCAAGAGTCTCTTCACAACATTAAGGAATCGACATCCGAGAATGTTAATGAAATGCAAAAGCGTTTTTTGGAACAGAGTGAGCATTTCAAAAAAATATTGAAAGATGAGAAAGAAGCTTTTGAGAACTTTATAACTCAAATGAAAGCTCAATTCAGTGCCCAGATATCCAATATGCCACAAATAACTAAAAAACTTGAAGAAATTTCAGCAATACCGGATCGATTGGATAAGCTCATCGATAAAGTAGAGAAATCTAATGCTAAGATGGCTGAAGATATTTCCCTTGCTTTGAAACAGTCTATGCAGGCAGCTAAGTTTACAGCTCAACCTAATGGAGGGAAAAGTGGGACTATTATTGCTGGTTCGTCATTACCGGCTTGGATGAAATGGACTGCTTTATCTGCACTTGTTATTATTGCAGCTGCTTGCATTTTCAATATTGTCATATACTTTATCCCCCCAAAAAGCGTACAGCATCCGGCATATTCCAAAACGATAGAGTTGGCACCTGCTCCAGCTCAAACTAATACTGTAGTTGCTTCGACAGTTGAGAATAATACTATTTCTAAAAAGAAACAGTCGGCATCTACTCCATTACAAAATAACTGTAGTTGCTTCGACTGCTGAAGATAATGCTAAAGATGTAACTCTAAAGGATTCTGTTGAATACTTATAAAAACATGGCTCAGAAAAAGGAATCATTCTTTTGGACAAGTTATTCAGACCTGATGACAAGTTTATTTTTTGTCATGTTGGTTCTGTTTATCCTTGTCATTGTTTTACTTCATAAGAGAATGGAGGCTACAGAAGCACAATTGCAGGAAATCAAAAAAGTTGAACAATCTACGAAAAATCTCAGTCGTGATTACTTTCAATACCGACCCGACTATAAAAAGTATGTTCTCACAATTCAAGTTCGTTATCCTGCAGGTAAATCAGAATTGGAGGATATGATTTCGAATGACAAAGAGAGTCTGTTGAATCAGTTAGCAGCTGCTGGTCGAGAAATCCAAAAATTTTTAAGGAATCACAGCGAGAATCAATATATTCTAATTATTGAAGGACAGGCATCAAGAGACAATTATCCGTATAACTATGAACTGAGTTACCAAAGAGCATTAGGTCTTATGCGATATTGGATTGAAACATCACATATCACATTCGGCAACAACTGTGAAATATTAATTTCAGGCAGTGGTGACGGTAAACTTGACACGCATTCTATGCGCGAAACTGGCGACGAGCGTGAAAACCAACGTTTCTTAATACACATTTTACCTAAAAATATTTTTGAAGCAACTGATGAAAACCAATAATTTCATATATATCATTATTGCGATTTTGTGTCTAACATCATGCGCACACAAATCCGGACATAACCGACCGCAAGCAACGCCTCATTCCAGTAATTATGAAATGAGTAATCAACAGCCTGATGTTGCTCGCGGAGGACAACGCAATCTTGACGTTTCGGTGTCTAATAATCGTGGAGACAAAAATAAACTTGACGGTGCGAAAATATTCGCCAAGTATAATACTGCAGTATTTATGGTATTCACTTCGGATGGCTATAACGGTTATCAGGGTTCTGGATTTTTCATAAATTCAGATGGACTTGCCGTTAGCAACTATCATGTTTTTCAAGGAACATATATTGGAGCAGAACAAATAAAGCTCGCAAATAGTAATGAAACATATAAAGTTGCAGAGGTAATCCACAGCAGTGAAGATGAGGATTTTATACTTTTCCGTGTAAATGTGTCCAATACCAATTATATTCCCCTCTCCAAGTACAAACCTCAAATTGGAGAGAAAGTCTATGCCATTGGCAGTCCACGTGGTCTTGAAAATACATTCTCATCCGGCGAAGTTTCACAATGGCGAGACAAGAACCTCATGCAAATATCGGCTCTTATTGATCATGGCAGCAGTGGAGGTGCTCTTATCAATGAATATGGGGAAGTCGTCGGGATTACTTCCGGAACTTTCGCAGATGGTTCTCAAGCAAACCTCAACTATGCATGGAGTATTGACGCAATTAAATCATTTGTCAATTGTAAATAAAGACACTGTCCAAGATTTTGTGTAAATGGAAACAGGATTCAGTTGAAAGTTTCTTCTTATATCCGGATTCTGTTTTCAAAAATAAGCATAAATTGGTTCATAATCAATCCCCAATTTGAAATTGGCATAGTCCATTTCTTCTCAATCTCCATAAGTGAAAGATATACGGTCTTTTTTACGGCATCATCCGAAGGGAATGAAAGCTTTGATTTTGTGTACTTTCTGATTTTCCCGTTCAGGTTTTCAATGAGATTTGTAGTATAGATTATTTTTCTGATTTCCAGCGGGAACCGGAAGAAAACAGTCAGATCATCCCAGTTGTTTCTCCATGAAAGTATGGCATACGGATACTTTCCTCCCCATTTCTTTTCCAGATTGTCAAGTTCCGTGGCAGCAACCTCTTTATTGGGTGCATTATAGATATTCTTCATATCCGCCGTAAACTCTTTCTTATCCTTGTAAACGACATATTTACAGGAGTTCCTGATCTGATGTACCACACAGATTTGAGTGGATGACCGGGGGAATACGGTGCGGATGGTATCTGTAAATCCATTCAGATTGTCGGTACAGGTAATCAGTATATCCTGCACTCCACGGG
>CAYNBZ010000009.1:0-58456 GCA_964395975.1 uncultured Muribaculaceae bacterium
CTTATTCCGCATCGCAAAACTATATGCTTATCCCCACTAAAAATCTACTGACCCAAGGAGAACTCTGTGCCGTTTCGGTAATTAATCTTACATAAAAAAACACTCGACTTTACATTCTTGGGTGTAAAATCGGGTGTTTATTTTGTAAAACATTGACTTTCAA
Organism: uncultured Muribaculaceae bacterium; assembly: GCA_964395975.1. Classification (GTDB taxonomy): domain Bacteria; phylum Bacteroidota; class Bacteroidia; order Bacteroidales; family Muribaculaceae; genus Avimuribaculum. Next base: position 164 of record CAYNBZ010000009.1, read on the forward strand.
TGTTTATTGCGGTGCGGACGGGACTCGAACCCGCGACCCCATGCGTGACAGGCATGTATTCTAACCAGGCTGAACTACCGCACCAATATGTTTTTTTCTACTCTCTGCAACTCCTTCGTTTACTTCCTCTGGATTGCGAGTGCAAAGTTAGGTTATTTTATCAAGTTGTGCAAATTTTTATGCATTAATTTGCCTTACTATTTTAATCTTGTCAAAGAATCGCAGTAATTACAAGCCATTTTTACGTAACAAGTCGGCAATGTCGCTTGCACTTATGCTGCTGCGTTCCGACTTGTCATAGATACTTATCAATAGAATTTCACCTTCATCGCAAGTCAAAACCACATTTAACGTGATGACACGTGCTCCGCCACTCTTGCCACGCCCCTTAGAGGTGATGGCCATACGAATCTTGCGCAAGCCGCCACCAAGGTCAACACCTTGCTCCGGATTCCTTTGCAGTGATTTGCCCAACTGCTCCACATCAGCCTTGATTGAAGCATAGCGTTTGGCAAGCCGTTTCAATTCTTTCAGAAAACTCGGAACAGCCTTAATCCTATATTTCATTTAACGCTTCTTCCAATGTTTTCAATTCTAACCTACCCTCACGGTACAATCTCACCTCTTTCAAACCGGCATCAATGCCGGCAAGCACTTCCTCACGGCTGATAGTGTCGTCATGCTCTTTTGTCTCGTTCAAGTCCTCTATCAGGCGTTCCGACAGCCACTTCTTATTGTCGCGCGGAAGAGATTGCAGATACTGCCACAAGCCCTCCATTGCTGATGATGCTCTCATTGCTGTTTTCTCCTTTTTTTGCAAAAATAGCAATTTTATGCCAGATGCCACAAATCACACGGTGACAAAACATAAAAATGGGTCGAAACGCTTCACAGCGATTCGACCCGCATCATCACAAATTATTGTTAAGACTCTGTCTCTGTGCTTAACAATTTTATTTCCTTACTTAATCCGCTCCGCCATCCGCTGCTGCACTCAAAGGCAGGCTTCATACAGCAAAAGCGGTTAAACTTCCACTAAGTCTCCTTACTTCAATACCTTGGTAGTAGAGCCATCGCTGAAGCGAAGAACATAAACCCCCTTACCAAGCGACGAAGCATCGATAGTGGTTGTACCGGCTACATTTGCAGTAGCAACAGCCTGACCGGCTACATTGTAAACAGTTACACCGGTAATTGATTCAGGAGCAGTAACAACGAAGTTGTCACCAACAACGGTTACATTGGCAGCAGTAGTTGCAACAACGCTTGTCACACCACTGGTACCCTGAGTAACAGTCAGAATGACAGACTCAGCACCGGTTGCTGAAAGTTCTACAGATGCCGAACGACCTGTTGAACCATCGGGGAGTGCTTCGGCAGTAAACGCGATATAACCATAATAGTTTGACCCTGTAGAAGAATCATAATACGGATATTCAACATCGTAGCTCAACCATGAAGCATCATCAATCACACCATCTTGGTCAAGGTCGCTATCTACAAAGAACGTATCATCGAAAGCATAGTAAGTCGAGATATAGTATTCATCACTTGAACCACCGGCAGATGGAACAGAAACAGAAGTAACGCTATTAAAATTGGAATCATACACTTGCAACCAACCAAACACTGCATCGATGTTCATCATATAGGCACCAGGGTTCATATAACCATAATCAAGGCTGGTAAATGACCAGAAATAAGGAATGCGCAAAAGATAATCATTATATGCCGTACCATTATAAGTAAAGTTGAGGCGGATATATGCATTTAGCAAATGTTCCTTGTTTGTGGTATCGATATAGCCATCATCGCCAACTTGGAACCAATCATCGCCCTCATTAGGAATGTAGGAAGAAGGATATACCGAAGTCACCTTTGAATCGCTTGAAGAAATTTCTACATATATGCTGTCGCTTACAGTTATATAACCTGTCGAAACGAAACCGTCGATATCGGTTTGCAAATCGAAAGTTGCCTCTTCCAAAGCTGACATATAGCTAGCTTCAGAATGGCTGGAAGAAGAAGTGTAAGAACCTGTAGCCAACACTTCGTTGATTTCACCATTCTTGATAGAGTAAACGGTAAGATCAAATACAGCACCGGCTTCCCACTCGCCATTGAGATATGTCCATACTTTAGAAACAGCATAAGGTGCAGCCGGAGCAGGATATACATTACCAAAACCGGCAACTTCGGTATCGCTTGAACCAGTATATTGAGTAGCCCACCAGTTATCGGCGTAAGAACCTACACCAAGCATTTCCCACGAAGTCCAGCTATATGCATTGTACAAATTATACATTGCTGCACCGAAAACACCTAAATAGGAATAGCTAGAATCATCGGTATAATCTTCGTTACCACCGGTCATTATGAGCATTTCGTCTTCGTAAGTACCTGTATTTGTTCCGTCAGAAGCTGTCAAAGTAGGATTATAAAAATATGCCCACGGATAAGCCACTGTCAAATCGGTAGTACTTGCAACCAAATCATCGTCGCTTTCAAAATCAGGATCTTGATATTGCCACGAGAAAACCGATGCACCGGTAGAAGCATTAGTCCACGTAAGGTCGGCGTAAGCCGGCATCATTACATAAGGATACGTGTAGCTATAAGAATAGCCTGTGGAAGATATACCAACATAGAAAAACACAGGATTCTTATAAAGAACACTCATGTTGCCAACTTCTGTTGCAGCCGTATAAGGAGCAACACTAATTGGGGTATCAGAAATTGGTTTCAAAACAACGGCATTCGACAAACGGTCAGCAGCCTTGACAACGCTTGTAGTTGTAGCCGCATTATTAGCCTTAGAAACCGAAGTGCCTGCAACGGCAGAATTGTCAGCCATTACATTACCCAGCATGCCTGACGAAATCGCCATGGCCAAAAGTAACATTTTCTTCATGACTAATTGTAATTTAACAAGTTAAACAAATAATTTTTTATTTATGCTGTCTTCCCATGCCACCCTCAGGTTACTGAAGGGCGACATAGAAAGAATTGCTATCGTTGGTTAACAGAATCGTTTCGGGATTGATTTCGCTGCTGCTCGACAGAGTATATGTCCCGCTTATGATATTCAAGAAGTCGGCAATACTCGGCACTGCTGCCAATATCGTAGCGGCATTGGTGTCGCCCTCTCCTGTAAATGTGAGGGTTACAGAATTATCGCCGTCACTCTCCATTTCGCCATAGAACACAAACTCAAATCTGTTTCGTCCCGAAATCACATACGCTCCAAGGCAGGGACATTCGAGGGATGAACTGTAATAATAGTGCAGATATTGCAAATTATATGTCGAGCGATATGACAGGAATGCATCGGAAAGATCCTGATAAGCAGAAACAAGGTTGCCACTGAGATCGCTTTCATAAGAACGCCAGTCTAATCCGGCAGTCGATAACATCTCAACCAACGATGGAGCCTTGATGGTCGCACCGGCAACGGCATCATCGGTGTAGCCGCCAAAGTCGGTACTTACAAGGTAAGTGCCTTCATCGTTCCACACAAATTCGCGAGCCGGAGCAGTGCTTTCGCTGTCGTCGGGGAAATTTTCCATCCAACGGAAACCGGTGCGGGTAAGTACATACGACAGTGTAGAAGTTTCAGAAACTGCATCACCACCCTCGGGAACCATGCTCATCACTTGCGACGAAGCGCTGGAGATGGAATAGCGCACGCCATCGGCAAGTTCAAGCCACAATGTGGGTATCGAACTGTTGAACATACTGTCGCGCATGGCATAAAGGTCGGTGAAATACTGTTCCCAATCAGCACCCTCTTCAAGCGGATACATATAGATGTCGATGCTGGTCTTCTTGCCGCGCATATATATCACATCGTCGCTTGCCGACATGATTTGAAACTCATAGTCACCGCCGCTACCAACACCGTCGGTGTCCTGCGTCTGGTCGGGGTCGGGGTCGGCATAACGGTGAAACAGCGTGTTGTAAGTGTTGAACGTAAGCACCGGCCCGTCGTCAGTGATGACATCAAATGCACTCACCTCCTCGGCATAAGCGTTGCTTGTGTTGGCATTGCGAGCGGCAATGATGGCACTGTCGCCCTCAGCAAAGCGAATAAGGAAATTATATCCCCGCTCTGAACTGCTACAGAAGTAATACATCTCCCAACCGTTCGTAGCCGAGCACAACAGGTTATAATAGGTTTCCTGAGCCTCGTTAAGCCTTTCGGCGGCAGTCTTGTCAAAGATTTCATCCTCCTCGCGGTTGCACGATGCAGAAGCGGCAGCAGCAAGTGACAAAACGGCGATCAAGCAGTATTTGGAAAATTTCATTGTCGTCATAATCTTCAAAAACATATTATTCGGTTGTATCAGTGATACCAATAGAGTAAACTAAGTTGCGAAGCGAGTCGATGTCGATAGAAGCCTGGCGGCGTTGCACCTCGGCGCGCAATGAATCGAGGTCGAGCCCCCATGAGTCGCTGAACCAAGTGCGAGCCAGTGAAACTTTTTGAGTGATAATATCTGCACCGGCGACACCGTCGTCAAGCCCGCCTTCACCGTCATCGTTGTAGCCTGTCACAGTGCCATCGCCATCGGTTTCCCAGTTAAGCGCGGCATTATACATGATTTCCGCCCATTCTTCATCGGTCTTGGTAATGTAGTTGGCTACAGTTTCGGCAAAGTCTTCACGTGACTCCGAACTTGCATAGGCAGTGACGCAGCCGAAAGAGTTGCACACACGGTCGTCACGATCCTGCCACCCCATAGGGTCATATTGAGCCGTCGAAATCGTCTGGAACTCGGTTGGATAGGTCTTGGTCTGGTGCAAAATGTGAGCAAACTCATGATGCATCGTCTTGAGGTAATACTCGTTAAGTTGCGAAATATCGGTGGGATCGATATAGTTGACACGATATAGTGTTACCTTGATACCGCCCTCTGCAAGACCGAGCACCATCGTACCGTTGACAGAATTGAAAGCCGGTGAGCCGATAAGGTGAATGATACGTGGTGAATTCTCAGGCATGAAGTCGCTGTCCGCCTGTGCTTCATAAGCCTCAAACCACAGATACTTGGTGAGAGTGGCAAGGTCAACCGAGGCATCATAGCGAGCCGGCACGAGATTGTAGTCCATATCACTACCTGCATCCTCCATCCTGTATATGAATTCGAGGTTGTAGGGAATCAGATACTCACGTTTTAAGAAACTGTCGAGCTGGAACGTATAAGAAGTTTGATCGAGCGATTCATCGACATCAGGAAATACCGATTCGGAATCAAGGTCGTCATCGCTACAAGAAACGACACCCAACGAAACAAAGGCAACGACAGTGAGATATAATAAATTGCGTAATTTCATAATGGCAAATAGTGTATATGTTATTGTATTATCTTCTGACAAGAAACATCTGCCTTCTCAATCGAAGAGGTAGAAAGCGTTACTGTACGGTCTGTAGCTTCCATTCCCGACGAAAGTACATCGGCCGGAAGTTGGAAAGCACGCCGACCATCGTTCCAAGTGAGTGTTTCAACAGTCGAAGCACCTATGCTGTGGGTGATTTCGAGTCCGTAACGCTTGATGTCGAACCAACGGGTGCCATCGCCAATATTTTGAATACGGCGATAATGCAGCGTACATTGCAAGTAAGGCTCTATATCATCGGTGACACGATAGTTGTCACAGGGATAAACCTCATCGATGTTCAATTCCTTGACTATACCATAACCCGGGTCACTGTCGCGATAGAACGACATGATGAGGTCGCTCGTCAAATCGGGCAGTTCGTAGGTAGTGGTATTGTTCTGGCGCGCATCATCCCACGACTTCAGGTCGGCAAGACCACCGGCAATGTCGCCCAAGTAGAATTTTGCCTCGGCACGGCACAAGACAGTCTCCTCGGTGGTAAATTCCGGACGAACGATGTGCGGATAGCCGATACCGGCGATACGGTCGGTGTATTCAAAAAGCTCATACAGACCGGGGAAGAACACGCCATAAGCCTGACTGCTCACGATATACAACTTACCGTTATAACATGGGTGGAAGTTATAGCTTGTCCATGTCGGACCTTGTCCGTAAACCGTAGCACTGGCACCATCGCCGTTGATTGCATAACGTGTGCCATAACGACGCATGTAAATCGAACCGGTGGCAATGAGCATGAAGTTGCACTGACGTTCCACGTTGACATAATATTGTCCTATCAGTTCGGCTGAGGCAAACGAATGCGACCAGATATCATTGAACATGCTCGTGGATGGAGCAGATGAAGTACTCAAAGCCGCATCGGCATATTCAACCACCTTCTCATAATCACGTTTGAAGAGGTAGAAGCGGGCAGCGAAAGCATTGGCTGCCGTAGAATTGAAGTGATACTTTGGCTGCTCATACTGAGAATCATCGATAAGCGGCAGACCTTCAAGCAAATCAGCTTCAATCTTATCATATACATCGGCAAGATTGCCACGGTCATACACCACGTTGAGTGTGGTTTCGGGCTCGGTGGCATAAGGAATGCCCTGCAACGATTGGCTCAACTCGGGACCGCGATAAGGCATACAAAACAGGTTGGCAAGCAAGAAATGGTGATAGGCACGGATAAGCAAAGCCTCGCCTTTCACATACGAAACCTCATCGTCACGCCCCTCGGCTTCAAATTCGGCTACTTTTTCGAGTACATGGTTGGCACACGCAATGGCGTGATAGCAGCCTTCCCACAGATATGACGGAGAATCCTGATCGGTTGAACTTTCGACATCTTCCCAAGCGAAGATCTCATTGTCCATACGTTCATACTCGCTAAGGTTGTAACGGGAACCGCTCGAATTGGGAGCGTTATTATCAATGAAATTATCACCCGACAATTCGCACATGACAGCGATGTTGCCCACGGTGTAACCGTTCACAAGAAGCATTTGCATCTGGTCGGGTGTATCGATTGACACACGATTGTCGGGATCCTTGCTCAAGAAATCATCGCACGAGGAAAATCCGGCAGCAACAATCGTCAGTAACGCAGAATATGCAATATATTTTAATTTCATAATTATTACCTTATTATTATGTGTGAATACAGATTAAAGACCGAAACGCACAGTGAATGTAAACTGTCGTGGCGAAGGGATTGCCACACCACCCGAGTTCATAAATTCGGGGTCTTGTCCGTTAAGTGCCTTGTCGGCATATATCAACCACAAGTTGGTGGCTTGCATCTTGAGCGAAGCCGAACGCAGACGCAACTTGTCGAGTACGCTTTTAGGCAGGTTGTAGGTGAGCGAAATCTCCTTGAGGCGGATAAAGTCACCCTTTGCCACACGAGCCGTCGAATAGTTGTAGGCATTGTAAGCTATAGCAAGCTGCGTGTCCTCGTAATCCTGGCGTTTACTTGCGATAGTCGGTACATCGGTATAAAGTTCATCACCCGGCAACACCCAACGATTGGCAAACTCCTTTGGCATAGCTGTCATATCATCGTAGCTCGATGAGAATACAGGGTCGAGACGCACCACATTACCAAAAGAATAGGTAAGGAATACATTGAGTGAGAAATCCTTATACTTGAATATATTACCAAAACCACCGGTGATAGGAGGATCGATAGGACCTTCGTAAACGAGGAAGTCGAGATTCTCATATTCTTGGAAATTGATATCAGAAACTGTTATTTCACCATCCTCATTGATAAACATCGGCAGACCTTCATCGGTAAGTCCGACAAACGGTATTGAGAACAATGCACGTTGCGGATAGCCCACGAGAGCATAACCGGTGGCCGACACAAGGTCGATTACACGCGACTGTGCATCAAGTTCGGTGATCTCGGTAGTGGCATAAGAGAAAGTCCAGTCGGTATCCCAAGAGAAGTCCTTGGTTTCGATGTTCTTGGTAGAAAGTGTAAATTCCACACCACCCGATTTCATCGTGGCCACATTACCATACTTCATGTTTTGTCCGCCAACACCCGAAGTGTAAATCGGACCGATAAGGTCGTAGTTGTTACGAGTGTACCAGTCGGCAGCAAGATTAATGCGGTTATAAAGGAAACCGAGGTCAACACCTATGTTAAGCTCACGCTTCTTTTCGTAAGTAAGGTCGGTGTTGGCAAGTTCGTCAAGGTCGATACCCATTTCCATGGCATTCGACAACGGACGCCACGGGCGAGAAGCCACGTAGATAGGTTGCGCACTTGCATAGTCGATAGGACCGGCATCGGCAGTAAGCGAATAAGATGCCTTAAGCGTTGCGTGGCTCAAAACAGAACTGTCGTAATCAAACCAGTCTTCACTTGTCAAGTCCCAAGCACCCGAAATGTTCCAAGTGGGGAGCCAACGAGCTTGGCGTGTGTTGCCAAGGCGGTTTGAACCTTCATAGCGCACCGTACCGTTAAGCGTGTATTTACCCTTGTAAGAATAAGCCACGTTGGCAAAGAAAGCCACATCGCGATCGTAGGTGTAAGTATCGTGGTAATATTCACTGTTATCCTCGTTCATCTGCTTGAACAAGTTAGGGTCGATATATGGCAGACGGCCATTGCTGTAAACCACACCCCATGCTTGGAAATACTCTTCATGACGGGTAACCGAGCTGATTTCCATACCTCCGAAGAAGTTGGTTATATGAGTATTGTTGAACGTCTTGGCATATTGTCCTGTTGCACGCAAATTATATTGCGACAAGCTGTTGAGAGTGTGGAACCACATACCACCCTTGGGCAACACAGTCACAGGCAAAGCCGTATCATCGTCAGGATCGGTATAAAGATAGGGGTTCAAGTCACGAATTGTGGCATCCTCCGGATCGATACCTGCACGATAAGCGTTAGCTTGGTTAGAGTCGTCCATTATATAGTGGTTTTGCTCGGATTGTTGATAACGGAATGCACCGAGCACATTCAAACTCAAACCATTGATGGGTTTCCATTCAAGTTCGCCTTGGAACTTAACATCGATAATTGACAGGTCGATGTAGTTGTTGGCAAGCTCATTGAATATATTGAAATCGGCATAGTTACGAGTGTAAGTTGCTGTCGGGTCGAGAGCGCGTGAAGCGTTCATGGCATAACTGAACGGGTTGATGTCGAAACTACGGCTGACAGTACCGTTCACAGCATCGGTTTCTTGGCTCAACGTACCGGGGGCTTTCTGGCTACGGTAAGAATCCGAAGTCAAAAACTTCACTTTCAACGTATTGGATAGATTATATGATGCATTGGCGTTGAACGTGTAACGCTGAACGTCGCTCGAAATGTTCCACCCCGGGTCGTCCATGAATGAGAACGATGTATAGAAAGTACCCTTATCGGTACCGCCCGATATGCTCACGGAATGATTCTGCACAATATTGCTGTTAAACAAGAGGTCGAACCAATCGGTATTGCGATATTCCGCCGAACGCAAATAGGCATTCTTGGCAGCTTGAGTGTTGGCAAGTCCGAAACTACCATTTTCATAAGAGTCTATCAAATTGTACATGAGCCCATATACACCCGAACTCGAAGAAGAGGCAAGAGTGGCAAAATTGAGCCATCCCTTGGCTTCCATTTCACGGTACACACTCATCTGCTCTTGCGAGTTCATGATATTGTAGTCGCTGTAACTCGGTTTCAGACGATAGGTGAACTCACCGGTGTAATTAATAGATGTGGCACCAGCACGTCCCTGCTTGGTGGTAACAACAATCACACCTGCCATGGCCTTTGCACCATAAATAGATGTGGCAGAACCGTCTTTCAGAATCTGGAAACTCTCGATGTCATCGGCGTTAAGACCTGCGATAGCCGAAGATATAAGCGTAACGGCATCACCCGAAGAAAGTTCGTCTGCCGAAACGTCAACGGCATCTTCAAGAATCACGCCATCGACCACCCATAACGGTGTGGAATTACCATAAATAGAAGTGGCACCACGTACACGGATCTTAGGTGCAGTACCAAAAGTACCCGAAACGTTCTGCACCGAAACACCGGCGGCCTTACCCTCAAGGGCACGGCTGATGTCGGCCACACCATCGAGTTTCGTATTCTCGCCCGACAATTTTGTGGTAGCACCTGTAAACAATCGCTTGTCCATGGTCGACATACCTGTAATGACAACTTCGTCAAGTGTTTGCGAATTCACTTGCAACGTAATTTTCACATCTCGCTGCGAAGCCTTGATCGACGCCTCACTATATCCAATATAGCTGATGTTGATTTTGGAGTTTTCCGAAGGAGCGGTAATCGAAAAACGTCCATCAAGGTCGGTTGCCGTAGCGGTCGATGTCCCCTCCACGGAAATCGTCGCACCGATAGCCGGCTGCCCATCATCGCCTTGAATAACAATACCCGTAACCGTCACTTGGCTCATAGCCACAAACGACACGAATATCATTACGACCAAAAAAACTAACTTTTTAAGACACATAAGTACTTTAAAATGATTATAATAAAATTTATTCAACTAATGGGAAGATTGCGTCAAAAATGCACAACCTTTATTTTACACCTAAAAACAACCGTCAAACGTACCTTTCCATACAACCAGCAAGAAAGCGCACAAGATGTAACAGATTGCCAATAATTTGCGATAATAACCTTTCTTTTTGCCAGCATGTGCAAAGAAAAGCTGCCTTTTTTGTATCAATACAAATGCAAAGTAAACATATTTTATTGATTAAATCCAAGTTTTTTATAAAAAAAATCATTCTAAACAATTACATCATTCAGCGTTTTTCCAACAAAATGCAATCAAAAAGTTTTAATTTGACAAAAAAAGCGATACAAATCAGAGATTTCTCGACATTACACAATCTCTAAAATGTAAAAAAAGAGTGCATTTATAGCGACTTTACGGATAAAATTAACACACAAACGTTAATACTGTTTTTTTTGTTTGTTTTTCTTGCAGAATGAGCCTTTAAGAAGATTTTTGACCGTGCAAAACAGCATCTACAAAGAGTTTTGACAGCAAAACGGGCTTTTTTATAACTGTCACAGAATTGTAACATTCATGGGCATTTTGCTTTTTATGCGTTTTTTCGGTAAGTTTGCAACACATTAATATATATGTGATGGAAATAGTTTACGAAGACAACCATATCATAGTGGTCAACAAGAAACCCGGAGAAATAGTGCAGGGTGACAAGACTGGCGACAAGCCATTGAGTGAAATACTCAAACAATGGCTGAAAGAGAAATATGCAAAACCCGGCAACGTGTTTTGCGGCGTGGTACACCGTCTCGACCGTCCGGTGGGCGGTCTCGTAGTGTTTGCAAAGACCGGCAAGGGGCTGGCACGGATGAATGAACTCTTCCGCAACGGTGATGTGAAAAAGACCTATTGGGCAATCACAAAGAACATGCCCGCCGAACCGGAAGCCACACTGACACACTACATAACCACCCGCGAACGTATCAACAAGTCGTATGCTTCTACAACGCCCAAAGAAGGTGCCGTAAAAGCCATACTGCACTACAAGGTGATCGCTCGCAGCGATCGTTACTCACTGCTCGAAGTGAACCTGCTCACCGGACGGAAACACCAAATAAGGGTGCAACTCGCCGCGATAGGCTGCCCGGTAAAAGGCGACTTGAAATATGGAGCCGAACGCAGCAACCCCGATGGCAGCATCAGCCTGCTTGCACGCCGCATTGAATTTATCCATCCTGTGTCGAAACAGCCTATCGACCTCACCGCACCACTACCCGACGACAAGCTGTGGCAAGTCCTCGGGCAGATTGCAACAGGAAATAAATAGCATTGCATTCAAAACCTTGTGAGAATCGTATAATTCCCACCTCATGCAAAGGATTGGCGCATACGACAAAACGTCAGACGGTATAATTTCACATTAAAGGTTGATTTATACACTATTACCGCATTTTTAAGCAACTCGTCAGAAACCTCAGAAAAATTGCAATAGTTAAAATACGTCATGGCAACTACATTTTTGCAAAATGACACCATATTACTGCGAGCAGTAGAGCTAAGCGATGTCGATACTCTATACCGCTGGGAAAACGACACGGCACAATGGGCAACGGCCAACACCCACGCCCCACTGAGCCGAACCCAACTGTGGAACTATGCCAACGACTATGACGGCGACATATATGCTCACCGAAATATACGCTTCATAATATGCCTTAGGGACAACGGCAAGAGCATAGGCACCATCGACATCTACGACTTCGACCCCGCAAACAACCATGCCACCATAGGAGTGTATATTTCGGCAAACGAACGGGGAAAGGGATATGGTGTCCAAGCATTGCGGCTCGCCACCCAATATGCATACCGGTGCATCGGAATAAAACAGATGATAGCCATCGCAACCGCCGACAATGTTGCCAGTCAAGCCATGCTTGCAGCCGCCGGCTACACTCATTGCGGCACACTACGCTCATGGTTCCGCCAAGATGACAGTTACGTCGATGCAAAGGTGTATCAGACAAGTGCAGAAAACGACAAATGACAATTTGCACTCACACTTTTCTTTCCTTTCAGAAAAATATTGCATAAATCATCTCAAAATCTTATCTTTGTATAAAAGGTAAACGCGATACACCGGTATGGCAGCGCGTTGCAGCAAAAAACTATTATGAACATCATGGGTGACATTTTTAATGTGAAAATCGCCCAGCCCGACCCAAAAGCCGGCGATTTGTTGGTGGCAGTCCCTTTCCTTGAAGAAGGATGCTTCTGCCATGCAGTGGTGTGCATAATAGAACACACCGACGAAGGCGGCACCATGGGGCTCGTCACAAACCGCCTGTCGGGATACATGCTTGACGAGCTAATCGAAGATATTGAAACGAGCCGGAAAATTCCGGTATTTATCGGCGGACCGGTGCATAACGACCGCCTCTACTATTTGCACACACTCGGCAATGCCATACCGTCATCGGTCGAGATTATCCCCGGACTGTATATCGGAGGCGATTTCGACATAGTAAAAAATTACATATCAAGCGGATGTCCCACAGATGGACGCATCAAGTTTTTTGTCGGCTACAGCGGGTGGAGCAAAGGACAACTGCGACAAGAACTCAACAACTACGACTGGGCAGTATCAAAACTGGAAAACATTGACGAATTGATGCATTGGCAAGAAGACACAGCGTGGCGCACCCAAGTAGCCACACTCGGCGAAAACTACCGCATCTGGCTCAACTGCCCACGAAATGTTCAACTTAATTGACCACGCACACTTGTAACCAGAGCCTGCACAACTTTCAACACCTTGCATATCGCACATTCCGATATACTTTTAGAGGGTGTCAAAACTTTCGTTCTGACACCCTCCTATAACCAATTGCAGGGACTTATAAGTGCCCGAGATCGGAGTCGAACCGATACGGATGTTACTCCACTGGTACCTGAAACCAGCGCGTCTGCCATTTCGCCACCCGGGCTTCACTTTTTGAACAGCGGCACAAAGATAGGAATTTCTGACAACTCCGCCAAACAAATCACCAAGAAAAAATCGAACACATTTTATTCGATATATCGGTCAATTTTGCTTAACTTTGTGTAATTAGAAATTTTATTCTCCAAACTAAACTAAACTAAATTTATGAGACTCATCATCGAACCCGATTACGCAACAGTATCGGAATGGGCAGCCTGCTACGTAGCCCGTCAAATAAAGAACTTCAATCCCACAGCCGACCGTCCATTCGTTTTGGGATGCCCTACCGGCAGTTCACCAATAGGCATGTACCGCAAACTTGCCGAACTGTGTGCAGCAGGGAAAGTGTCGTTTGAGAATGTGGTCACTTTCAACATGGACGAATACTGCAACTTGCCCGAAGAACATCCACAGAGCTATCACTCATTCATGTGGAACAACTTCTTCAGCCACATAAACATTAAAAAGGAAAATGTAAACTTGCTCAACGGCAACGCACCTTGCAAAGAGGAAGAATGCGCACGATATGAAGAAAAAATACGTTCTTACGGTGGCATCAAGTTGTTTCTCGGCGGTGTAGGTCCCGACGGACACATAGCATTCAATGAGCCTTGCTCATCGCTCACATCACGTACTCGCGAAAAGACATTGACACAAGATACCATCATCGCAAATTCACGCTTCTTCGACAACGACGTGAACAAAGTACCCAAGACGGCTCTTACTGTCGGTGTCGGCACGATAATGGATGCCGAAAGTGTGTTGCTCATTGTCAACGGTTACAACAAGGCTCGCGCCTTGCAAGCCGGAATAGAAGGCGGCGTGTCGCACATGTCCACTATCAGCGCACTGCAAATGCATCCCAAGGCAATCATCGTAGCCGATGAAGATGCCGTGATGGAACTTAAAGTATCGACCTACCGGTATTTCAAAGACATCGAAGCCCCAAACCTCGACCCTAAAACACTTCTGTAAACAGCATTCTGCATAAAGAAAGGAGAGCCGCCACATCAACCGTGTGTACGGCTCTTCTCTCTTCTTTATGCGATAAGACTCTATTCAATCCCTATCAATCTGTGAGTCTGCAACGACAGTCGCCATCGTGGATCGGAAAGCACGGCAGCTACAGTGCTTTCGACGTTTCGACGGCATTGCTCCTCATCATGGCAGTAACATGGTTGCAGAAAATAGTGTCGGGCCTTTATATTGAAATAGCCGTCAAGAGGCTGACCAGTATAAACCACTTTAAGCTCATCGCAATGATCCACAATCACAGGGAAAGCATCACAGCCATCATACGCATCTTTAGGCGAAAGTGTAACCCAGTCGATATTGTCGGGCAAGGGATTAGTGCCATTGGTTTCAATAGCCACCAACTTGCCGGTGCAACGTTTCAGCAACTCCACAAAATCATAATCTATAAAAAGAGACGGCTCACCACCCGTCAACACCACCATCGGTGCACGTGGATACTGCATTACCGCACCGACTATCTCACGTTCGCTCATTACCGTACCGTTCCAATGGTCGGTATCGCAAAAAGGGCATTGTAGATTACAACCCGAGAAACGAATGAATACCGCTGCCGTTCCGGTATTATATCCCTCACCTTGCAACGAATAAAATATTTCGTTGATACGTTTCATTCGTCGATGTAAGTTGCAACATTATTTGCCGACTCCTGCACATCGGCACGATAACACTGCGGTATGCTATCGACAATCCACTTTGCGATATTTTCTGCCGTAGGATTGAACGGCAGCACCTCATTAAGATTGCGATGGTCGAGCCTGCCGAGTATCTCTTGCTTGATAAGAGTGAAGTCACACACCATTCCGTCGGTGTTCAGTTCCCGCGACTTGCAATAGACAGTTATAAGCCAATTGTGCCCGTGCATCGCAGTACACTTGCTTGGATAGCTCAACTTAAGGCTATGGCAAGCTGCCACCTCCATTGTTTTCTTTATATAATACATATAATCAACTTTCGTATTCAGTAGGGTCGGCAATTCCGGCATCGGCAAGGGCCTCCTTGCGTTCGACACAAGTCCCGCACTTTCCGCAATGCTTTGCCCCGCCCTTGTAGCACGAATATGTAAGAGCATAGTCCACACCTACAGCCTTGCCACGACGCGCAATATCGCCCTTGGTGATATTGGTGTAGGGAGCAATGATGGTTACGCCGTCATACGTGCCATGTTGCATGGCTTGCGACATGGCATCGATAAACGGTGCACGACAATCGGGATATATGGCATGGTCGCCACTATGGTTGGCTATCATCACATACTTCAACCCATTGCTTTCGGCTAGTCCGCAGGCAATCGACAGCATTATGCCATTGCGGAACGGCACCACAGTAGATTTCATATTCTCGGCAGCATAATGCCCCTCGGGAATTGCATCAGCTCCCGACAAAAGTGAACTCTTAAAATATTTCCCCATGAACGACAACGGAATTACGATGTGGCGTATGCCTAACCGTTCACAGTTGATTCGGGCGCAATTGATTTCACGCTCATTATGGTTAGCACCATAGTCGAACGTCACAGCCAATGCGATACGTTCCTTATATTCATGCAAAAGGGTCGTGGAGTCCATTCCTCCCGACAAGACTATTATTGAATCTTTCATATTCTCCATACTCATGAATTTCTGAATGATGCAAGCAACCGCTGACGCACCAATTCCTGATGTTCGGCATCCCCATAATTGGCAAAGGGATAAATAGATATGCCGCCACGTGGCATGAAAACACCCACCACCTCAAGATAGCGCGGCTCCATGAGTTTCACAAGGTCCTTCATGATGATATTGACACAATCTTCATGGAAATCACCATGATTGCGGAAACTAAACAAATACAGCTTCAGGCTTTTGCTTTCCACCATGCGTTCGCGTGGGATGTAATTAATGATTATTTTGCCGAAATCGGGCTGACCTGTCTTAGGGCAAAGAGTGGTAAATTCGGGACAATTAAATGTCACCAAATACTCATTCTCGGGGTGCTTGTTGGGAAAGGTTTCAAGCACGCCGGGATTGTAATCATAATCATACACAGTATGTTGGTCGCCCAAGCGAGTTACCCCTGCAAGTTCGTCATCAGTTCGTGCCATATACATTATATTGATTTACACCACAAAGTTACAACCTTTGCATCATTTCGCAAAATTCAGAATACTTCACCACACATTCCGATATAATCTTTAGAGGGTGCATCAAAACTTACGTTTTGACACACCCTTCAGAGCCGCGAATGGGACTCGAACCCATGACCTTTTCGTTACGAATGAAATGCTCTACCAACTGAGCTATTGCGGCTTAAAAAATCGCATCATTGCAAATGCGAGTGCAAATATACTAATTATCTTCAAATAATCGACTATAATAAAGCTTTAAATTTGCATTTTCAAGATCAAGTTTTACAATCGATGGCCGTTCAACAGCAGGTTTTACCTCTATCGCCGTACCGCTGGAGCTGGAAGAACTGGATGAATAATAAACCCCATATAATAAATAATACAGGTAGCTCGTATAATTGATGCTCGAACTCGAAGAACTATCAAACAGGACATCGATAGGAGTAAGCGTAAAATTGCAATCATCTTCAGTTGCCACCCCGTCCTGCTCTTCAAGCAGCTTTATGAAATACTCACGCATTTCCGAGAAAGTATAACATTCGTTAGTCCCGTCATACTGAGCATAGAATGAAGTAACATCATCAGGAAAATTAGTCGTTGACAGGAACTCGTCTTTCTCTGCGGTAGGAATCAGCAATAAATACTCCGGCGGAGCAATAGAACGGTCATTTACCACTTCTTCGGCAGGGATTTCGAAAATAACGCTGTTGAACACCGTTTGCGCTTCAGTGTCGTTACGGAAACGATCAAGTATCTCCTGTACGGGCAATGTCAGTTCCACCTCATAAGCAGCCGGTACTTGAATAATGGCATCGCCATTGGCAACCATTTCTTTCACAGCATCACTTATCTCCAGTTTTATGTTATTATTCGATATCACCTCTTCGGTAGATGCCATATAGCTACGGTTAAGATCGACAGTGTAGGTCGTATCATTTTCCTCATCGGTATATTCAATACGACTGTACACCCTGAACTCGGTATCATATATGTTCATCACTCTACCGCTGCCGAAACTTGTAGTGACATAAATACCCGGGAAGAAATCTTCGTATGTTGCAGGATCACGGAAAATATCGGGATTTTTCTTAAATTCACGATATATCTCGATTGCAAGACTGCGATCGACATCTACCTTAATCTCTCTGTATCCCAAGTCATCGAGCGAATCGGCCAATTCGTCAGACTGTAACGCCGATGCCGTATAAGATGCCGACCCAAGCGGATTTGAACTGTCGTAATAGCCTGTAGGATCGAATGTGCTGCTGATGGAGCGAGGCAACGGTTTTGTAAGACGATACACAGTTGTCCTCATAGGCGTAACACTGTCGCCCGTGTAGCCACCAAGAGGAATACGGAACACAAAAAAGCAACTGTCGATCTCGTCTTCGGTGGCATAGGTTGTGTCTATCGGCCATGCCGGCATCATCTGCGACACGAAATCGGTAGTAAGCGTACCATAATTGTCGGCATGAATCACGCCCAATAATTGGGTTATGGTACGGGCAGGCAAAGTAGTGTTTTCCACTGTGCGTCCGGTCACACTGAATGACGAGTCTCCTATAACCTCGGTAGTGGTGGTAGTCAACGACGACCCTATCTCCGTTTCGGAGCAAGAAGAATGAATTGCAAGCAACACAATAGTCACTGCGAACGACAAAATAACTTTTCTCATTGTTTTTTAGTCATAAACCAATTAATAAGCCACCTTTATACGATGCACACAAGCATCCATTTTACAAGATTACTCTAAAGTGACTTATAAAATTCGGCACAGGCCTCGATATAGTTTTCCCGCTCTTCGTAAGGCATGAATGGAACACCCGATTTCTTGACATATTCAATCAGTTCGGGCGATACATTTTTGCCATGCTGTATAACTCCATCGCAATTGGCAATGGCAAGGCGCATTATGGCTTCATAATCCAACTCCTTGCCATATATCTCTTTCAAGGCCTTATCATGGATTCCGTCCATTTCCATCTTTTCGGCAAGACGCTTGTCGAGCGGAGAATTTAAAGTATCGCTTTCATACAGCGAGAACACAACTTTCGAGTTCCTGAATACCGGATCTTCGTTATATATATGTTTTATATAAATAGATGTCAATGCAGTAATCCAACCATGGCAATGTATCACACTCGGAACCCACCTCAACTTCTTCACCGTTTCGAGAGTACCACGTACAAAAAACATCGTACGTTCATCATTATCACCAAGTGAAGTTTCTGTTTCAAGTTCCTTGACAAGGTTGTGCTGGAAATAATCCTCGTTATAAATGAAGTAAACCTGCATACGCGATGGCAGCATCGTGGCAACTTTTATAATAAGCGGATGGTCGGTGTCATCGATTATCAAATTCATACCCGACAGACGTATCACTTCATGAAGTTGGTTACGGCGCTCATTGATGCAACCATACTTGGGCATGAACGCCCTCACTTCAACACCTTTTTCCTGAATGCCTTGCGACAAATCATGGACTGAGGTCGAAATTTCGGCCTTGGGCAGGTATGGCTCAATTTCCTGAGAGATGAATAACACTTTGCTAACGTCCATAACAAGATTCTCCTGTATTTTATGCTTTACTTAGACACCACGGTTTTTAGGCCGATCAACAACGGTTTACTTTTGCAAAGATAGCAATTTTCTTTTGATTTGTCACCACAGCGGCTCGGCTTTACGGTATTTTTTAGGAAAATCATATATGTCAATTGCCGTTTTAACAGTTATTCCAACCATTCAAGCGGTCAGAACAGCTCTGACACTTCGGGACTGTTATGCTGTTTCAACAAGTCGCGTGTACGCTTGACAAAACGGTCAAACTCCGGTAATTGATCCTCCCGCACCGAGTCACGCAAAGTTACAGGAACCAATTCGTAATTATCCCCCTTAATTTTCTTATCCGGCTTTTGGCAAAACAGCAACTTATACCCCATTTCCACACCGTTAACTTGTCCGTTGAGGAATTTCACTCTAACTACCGCCATAGCACCGCCCCTGCCATCAATGTCGTTTTGATTCGAAATAAAGTTGCCCAACGAATACACCACAGGCACATTTCTACCATGCAGCGTGCTACAACGCATCTCGAATGGCTGCACCACATGTGGATGACTGCCGATAATCATGTCAACACCCATTTCATCGACAAGGAAATCGACAAGGCTCTTCTGCGACTCATCGGATACACGGCGATACTCCACACCCCAATGCATACAAACGCATATCACCTGTGCCCCGCTGTCGCGTGCTTCATTTATGTCACGCCTCATCTTATTGCGATCGATTAAATCCACTATCACTCCATCACGCATAGGCATGCCGTTGGTGCCATAGGTATAATTTAGCAAAGCAACCCGTTTACCCTTAATGTCAACAATATATGGCATGACAGAATCGCGCTGTGCCGCCGACGCATACGAGCCGATACTCGGTATGCCCATCTGCTGCAACACGTGAACTGTGCGTTTAACTCCGCGACTGCCACGGTCAAGGCAATGGTTATTGGCTGTCAGCAACAGGTCGAAACCGCTTTTACTCAACTGCAACGCAAATTCATCCGGCGCACTAAACACGGGATAACCCGAATAGGGCTTTCCAGCAAGAGGCACCTCAAGATTGGCAACAGCAAAATCGGCTGACTGTATGTCACTCTCCAACATTGTGAAGCATTGCGAATAGTCGAGCGAGCCGTCACTTTGCATAGCCGCCTCGATTTGAGGCTTATGCTGCATGGCATCACCCACAAATACCATCTCTATCTCTTCATCGGCAATACCAGCCAGATGCAGAAACGAAAAAAGCAATATGGAAAGTAATTGTGACATAACTATGGCTCTTTCATACTAAAAGAAAAAAAATGCGCCAACACGGAGGGGACATACTACATCCCACGCATTAGCGCATTTTTCGCCTTTAAACAGTATATATGGCTTTTTTTGCAGCAAGTAACGTGTTGCGCATTAGCGACACAATAGTCATAGGTCCAACACCACCCGGAACCGGGGTTATATAAGAACACTTTGGCGCAACATTGTCGAAATCGACATCTCCCTTCAGCTTCCAACCGCTTTTAGTCACAGTTGATGGAACACGGGTGGTTCCCACGTCAATCACCACTGCCCCATCCTTTACCATATCGGCAGTGACAAATCCGGGTTGCCCCAGTGCGGCTATGATAATATCGGCACGGCGGCATATTTCAGCAATATCCTTGGATGCACTGTGGCAAACAGTCACTGTGGCATTGCCCGGATAAGCCTTCTGCATCATGAGAGATGCAACCGGCTTTCCAACGATATTGCTACGGCCAAGCACCACACACTCGGCACCCTTGGTGGGTATTTCATACCTTCGCAAGAGTTCGATTATGCCTGCCGGCGTTGCCGAAAGATAGCACGGCAACCCAATCGACATGCGCCCCACATTAATAGGATGAAAACCATCGACATCTTTACGGTAATCGATTGCCTCAATCACCTTTTGTTCGTGAATGTGGGCGGGGAGCGGCAATTGCACTATAAAACCATCAATATCGGCATCAGCATTCAATTCGGCTATCGTTTCGAGTAACCGTGCTTCAGTCACATCGTCCTCAAATCGTATGAGTGACGATTTAAAGCCACATTGCTCACACGCCTTCACCTTATGGGCAACGTAGGTTTCACTACCGCCGTCATGCCCTACAAGTACGGCAGCCAAGTGAGGGCGTTTACCTCCACGTTCCACAATTCTTTCCACTTCAGCCGCAATCTCCTGCTTGATTTGTGCCGAAATTGCCTTCCCATCGATTAATGTCATGATATTATAATTGTTTTGTTTTGCTATTCCTTACGCTATTTGAATATTTTACCCCTCTTCTATGCATAATTTTATAAACGACGACCCTTCCGCATATTGCGGGTTGCCCCCCGCATTGCCTTCAGCGGATTCTTCATCGTAGTCACTTGGCGCATCATCTTACGGGTTTCCTCAAACTGCTTCAACAGGCGGTTAACCTCTTGCAACGAAGTACCGCTACCGGCAGCTATGCGTTGACGGCGGCTACCGTTAATCACTTCAGGATGTTCACGCTCATAGGGAGTCATCGAATTGATTATCGCTTCAATACCCTTGAAAGCATTGTCGTCTATTTCTATATCCTTGATAGCCTTACCGACACCGGGAATCATCGAAGCTAAGGCTTTGAGGTTACCCATCTTCTTGATTTTGGCAATCTGACTCATGAAATCATTGAAGTCAAATTTGTTTTGGGCAATCTTATCCTGTAATTTGCGGGCTTCTTCCTCGTCATAATTCTGCTGCATACGTTCGACGAACGACACAATGTCGCCCATACCAAGTATGCGGTCGGCCATACTTGCCGGACGGAACGTATCGATTTCTTCAAGCTTTTCACCGGTCCCGACAAACTTGATTGGCTTGTTGACCACGGTCCGTATTGACAATGCAGCACCACCACGGGTATCGCCATCGAGCTTTGTCAATACAACACCGTTGAAATCGAGCCGCTCATTAAATTCCTTGGCTGTGTTGACGGCATCTTGTCCGGTCATCGCATCGACCACAAAAAGTGTTTCGGTGGGTTTGACCGCATCCTTTATCGCCTCTATTTCGTCCATCATTTTCTCATCGACGGCGAGGCGGCCGGCGGTGTCGATAATAACAAGGTCGTAATTCATCTTACGAGCCTCAGCAACAGCATCGGTAGCAATCTTTACAGGGTCGGAACAATCAGGCTCGGTAAACACAGGCACACTTATTTGTTCGGCAAGCACCTTTAACTGCTCTATGGCTGCCGGGCGGTAAACGTCACAAGCCACGAGCAACGGGCGTTTACCACGCTCGCTCTTCAACTTGCGGGCAAGCTTACCCGAAAATGTGGTTTTACCCGACCCTTGCAAGCCCGACATGAGGATAATAGCAGGCTTACCTTCAATCTTGAATTCAGCAGGTTCACCACCCATGAGCAATGTGAGTTCGTCATGGACTATCTTCACCATCAATTCTTTTGGTTTCACAGAATTGATTACATTCTGCCCTATTGCCTTTGCCTTTACCGTATCGACAAATTGCTTTGCCACCTTATAGTTGACATCGGCATTGATAAGGGCTCGACGCACTTCCTTCAGCGTTTCGGCAACGTTAATCTCGGTTATCCTGCCTTCGCCTTTAAGTATTTTAAACGACCGTTCAAGTCTCTCACTTAGATTTTCAAACATCTGGTACTATTTTTGTAATTTATTATTTCGGCAATCTGTTGGTTCCTGCTTCAGGAAAAACTATCAAAGGCTTGAAATCTTTTGCTTCATCGGGCTCCATCATTGCATAAGCCATGATTATCACAATGTCGCCGGGTTGCACTTTTCGGGCGGCAGCACCATTAAGGCATACCACACCCGAGCCGCGCTCACCGGCTATAACATATGTATCAAACCGCTCACCATTGTTATTATCGACAATGAACACTCTTTCGCCTTGCACTATCCCTACCGCATCAATCAAATCTTGGTCGATAGTGATACTGCCAATGTAATTGAGGTTGGCCTCAGTTACAGTGACACGATGTATCTTGGATTTCAATACCTGTATCAACATTGGCAGCATTTTTTATAAGCTATATTGTCAATGAGTCTTACGCCACCGCAGTACACAGTCACACAACCCACTATATACTCGGCTGCATTCCAATCTGCCACAGGCATAAGCGATGTCCCGTTAACGATTTGGTAGTACTCAACATCCATCTCAGGATAAGCATTTATAGCATCCTCGACATATTGTTGGGTCTGTTCCACCGTATGACTTTTCGCATAATCAACACTCTCGCTCAATATGCGGTATATGTTCGGTGCAACCGAACGAGCTTCGACAGAAAGCCGTACATTGCGACTGCTCTTGGCAAGCCCATCGGCCTCCCTCACAATCGGGCAAGACACAATTTGCAACTTAAAGCCTTCCGATTTCACCATTTGCCTTATAACGGCTATCTGTTGGAAATCTTTTTCCCCAAAATATGCACGGTCGGGCTTTACCATCATGAACAACTTGCTCACAATTTGTGCCACGCCGTTGAAGTGTCCCGGACGCATAGCACCTTCCATTACCTCAGCCACAGGTCCGAGATCAAACACTCGCGTATCGGGTTCAGGATAGATTTCCTCCACTGTGGGCATAAACACAATGTCGCATCCCGCGTGGTCGAGTAGAGCCTTATCGGCATCTTCTGTACGCGGATATGTACGCAAATCTTCTTTATTGTTGAATTGTGTGGGATTTACAAAAACGCTCACTACAACCACATCATTTTCCTTACGGCAACGTTCCACAAGCGACAAATGCCCCTCATGCAACGCACCCATAGTGGGCACCAGACCAACCGACTTGCCTTGTTGACGAAAAGCCTCTACAGCTTTCTCCAATTCATCGACTTTACTTATTACAATCATCTCAATGACAGTATTTAAAAAAGACTTGCAAAGGAACAATTTTTTTACCACATACACAAGTTTTTGTAAAATCTCAAGAAATAAAAGCCCTCGGAGTTTCACAACGGCGAGGGTTCCATTAATAGTGCTATTATTTTCGAGTGCTATTATATTGATTGTTGTTACATTATGACTCATATTTCTATTCCTCTGGATATTTCTCCTCAGCCACTTGTTTTATACGTGTAGCATCAAAATAAAACCCTTCGGGTGAATTTTTGTCCTTTTTCTCTACTGTTATGTAATCGATGTTATTATCAAGCTCCTCATGGCCTGTCGCTACATAACCTAATATATTTATCAAATTATACTCATGTGCCGGTGCTATCACTACCCACGGCTTATCTTTTGTCCCATTTCCCGAAGACAAGATTGCCGCCACTATGTGATTGAGCTTGTATTGACGAATTGCAGCAAGAGTATATTTTTGTTTTTCTTTGAGTGCAAAGATATAAAATTTCAATTGGCTTAAATCAAAAATATTGTCACAAAGTGTTAATTCTGCATATTTTATGATTGTGTCACATTCTGCACGTGTAAATTCTTTCTTATAATAGAGCTCTTCTATGACATCGGCATATTCCGAAGTTCTAAACGGATCAAAATCATCCTGAAACGTATAACCGTAATACAAATGCCGATAAGCCTCATATCCAAGAACCGTGTCGTTGCTCAGATATTTTTCCATCAACTTAGGATAATAGTACCTCGACCGTGGATCTGAAATGTTTGCTTCGATCGAATCAAAGTCCACTTGCTTCATCTCGAAGTGTTGCGGACGTGCCGACAACATAACGGAGAGGACTAATAATGCTGTTATTATAGATAGTAGAAGTTGCCTCATCGATCATCATTGATTTTTCATCGCAGTTCAACCCATTCAGGCTATTCGATTTCTCAAAAAACCTTCAACAGCTATCCCCACGATGGCAGTTGAAACTATAATTTTCAATCCGACAGCACAAAAGTAGTGAATAAAAATGGAAAATGAAAATTTCACCCATCGCCCCTTTGGAGTTTGCGAATAGAAAACCTCACCTGCAAGGGTCCCGATTATGGCGGAAAGAATCATGACCGAAGCATCTATGGCCATCCCGACAAGCAAACCTGCAATTGCACCGAGCAACAAATATAAATTGCCGCGACGAGAGCCATCGGGCTCAGCCTTTGGCGACAAAATTGCTATGCCACAAGCCAACAACGCTGCTATACCCCAAAACATCAGTGCCCTATCGGTAAGATTGATACATTTAAATAAATGCAGAAACAAAATTCCGGCATAAGCCACAACCGACGACAGCGAGAATCCTTTTGATTCCAATGCGATGCCGCCTAACACCACAATGCTCCCTATTACTGCTATGATTACATTTATCTCCATCTTTCCTACAACAACCCGACAGAAAAAACAATAGACACAAGTCTTAGTCCAACAAAAACCGGATGATTAATCTAATTTAGCTTTTCTTTATCGCCTCGGGATATTTTATCCTCGAATGGTACATCGTACACAGGCGTGAAATAAAACACTGCTTTATCTTTTCGATATCGCAAAAGCTGATAGGGGAATCTTTTAACAACCCGTCGGCAATCTGCGAATCGATAATGCGATTGACAAGCATGCTTATCGTTGAATCGTTATGGTCGGTCAGGCTACGCGACGCAGCCTCTGTGGCATCTGCCATCATCAATATGCTCGTTTCTTTGGAATTCGGATTCGGACCGGGATATGTAAACGGGGCCGGATCGATATCTTCATCGGGATGGGCATTGCACGCTTGTGTATAAAAATATTTGGCTGTGCCGGCACCATGATGCTGGGCGATAAAGTCTTTTATAACTTGCGGCAATTTAGCCTTGTCGGCACGTTTCAATCCGTTGGTGACATGTTCGATTATTATTTTCGCACTCACCTCCGGAGGCAGAGCCTTGTGAGGATTCTCTCCACGCTGGTTCTCGGTAAAAAAAGCAGGATTGTCTATCTTGCCTATATCGTGATAGAGTGCGCCAGTCCTCACAAGCTGCACATTGGCACCGATAACATGAGCGGCCTCAGCGGCAAGGTTGCTCACTTGAAGCGAATGTTGGAACGTACCCGGACATTTTTCCGACAATTCACGCAACAACGGAGTATTGACATCTGTGAGTTCAACGAGTGTCACAGTTGAAATAAAGCCAAACATTTTCTCTACCAGAAAAATCAAGATGTAGGCAAACGACAGGAACAACACATTGAATGCGAAATAAAGGAACACATGCCAATTGATGTTCTGCACATTGCCCTCATTTATCACTTCGAGCGCACTGTATGTAATCACATAAGCCAACAACACATATATTGCGCACTCCACGAGCTGCGAACGGCGAGAAAGTTCTTTCAACGACATTATAGCAGTCAAGCCTGCTATGAACTGCAAGAATATGAATTCCATCGGGTACGGCACCACAATGGCGCACAACATCGTTTCCACAAGATGTGCAAAGGTTGCAGTCCGCGAATCGTAAAATGTGGTGATAATAATTGGCAGCACAGTAAAAGGCATAACGTAAACCCCGATTGTGGGCATTGTAACCATGACAAGGTAGGCTACAAGGGTAAACACAGCCACGAATGTAACGAGGAACAGCAACCGTCGCATATTTCCGAATGTACGGTATCTGAATAAAAACAAAAACATATAGAATCCCAACAGCAACAATGCCGCAAGCACTATTTGTCCGGCAAAACGATAGTCACTGCTTTTGACAGCCCCTTCCCTGCTCTGCTGCAACCGTTCATATTCTTTTAGTATTTCACATACTTGCGGTGTCACTATCTCGCCACGGTCGATTATCCTTTCACCCTTTTGAATCACGCCTATCGGAGCAAGAGCCTTGAGATAGGCCTGTTCGAGCAACCGCTGCGATTCAGCTGTGTCACACACCACATTGGGTTGCAGATACGACTGCAATTTTATATTAGACATGATGATGCGAGCGTATGGCTCGGGGAAAAGCGAGTCGATTGTCGAATACGCCTTACGCACCGACTTCATTTTTTCGGTGGAAACCGGCTCTGCGACATTGCCCACAATAAACCTTACAGCCGGTAAATCACCACTGTTGATGCGTGAATATGTATCATTATCAACTATGCCGTCATTATACAGATTACGCACCGCACCGACTATATCACGATTAAGCGACTGGCTCACTTGCTCGTCTTGCGACAATGCCTGCCTCAAGTTTGCAACATTGCGTTCAGCCACATTGCCATCATGCTTGAAAACCGGCATAAAAGTGCGATCTACACTGTCGCGTTGGTTTGCGGCACTTGCCGAATCCAGATTTACAGGAATGTCAAACGGAGCCGTTAACAACGTATATGGCCACGGCCTGCCTATTGAATAATCAAAGTCTTGGTCGCTGCCACGAGGGATGAAATAGGAAATTAAGATGATTGCCCCTACGAATAGCAGCAAACGTGTTAACGATTTTTTGTTGATATTCAACATGGCAAAAATTAAAATATTAATCCATCCTTACTGCTGACTTAACGCCGTCAACCGTTTTGATTTGTTTACACAGCTTATTGACAACAGCCACATCCTCGACATCCACATCAAGGTCGCACTGGAACACTCCCGCATCTGCAAAAATGTTTAAGCGACGTATGTATATGACAAGATTGGTGGAAATTATCGAAATTATTTCTTGTAGGATTCCCATGCGGTCTATCCCTTCGACATGGAGCGATGCCGGGAATTTCTCATGTTTGGTTTCCCACTTTGTGTGCAATATACGTCCGCCAAAACTGCTTTTGAGACGCATGGCATTCTCGCAAGTGAGTTTGTGCACCACCACATTGTTGTGGTCATCCACAAACCCAAACACGTCATCGCCCGGAATGGGATGACAACACGGGGCTATTCTGTAATTGCTGATTCCATTATCTGTTTTCAACAAATATGTCTTTTTAATATCCACAGGATCGGCAATTTTCTCCACCGTGTCTTCAGGTGCCTTCGATTTATTGTCCTTAAATGGATTGCGTAGCAACTTGTTGAACAGATTTTTCGACTGCGGGCGCAACGGCTGCAACAGTTGTGGCGACAAGGCTATGTCATCGTTACCAATCATATAATACAGTTCATCCCTGTTCGACAGATGTTGCGCCGCCAATATCTTGGTGATGTTTTCATTGTTCACACCAAACCCGTTATCTTCCATAAATTTGACAAATCGTGCTTCACCTGTTTCTACAACGGCACGACGCTCTTTCTTCAATGCCGCTTGAAGCCGTGTGTGTCCCTTTGCCGAGACAATGAAATTCTGCCATTCGACCTTGGGTCGTTGTGCTTGAGATGTAAGCACTTCCACTTGGTCACCACTCTGCAACTTGTGCGACAACGGCACTAACCTGTGATTGACTTTACCGGCTATGCAGTGCGAACCTATCTCTGAATGCAGATTAAATGCCATGTCAAGCACAGTGGCATCCTTAGGCAAGGTAATCACTTCCCCCTTAGGGGTGAATACAAGGATTTCCGAAGCAAACAGATTAAGTTTTATCGTATCGAGAAAATCAAGCGCATTAGGCTCTGGATTTTCAAGTATATCCTGTATGGTTTTGAGCCAATTGGCAAGTTCCGACTCCTCTTCTCCCTCCCCTATCTTATACTTCCAATGGGCGGCAAAACCACGCTCGGCCATGTCGTCCATGCGCTTGCTACGTATCTGTACCTCTATCCAATTGCCGTCGGGTCCCATTACCGTAAGATGCAATGCGCGGTAACCGTTGGCCTTGGGTGTGCTGAGCCAGTCGCGGGTACGGTCGGGATGCAAACGATACAAGTCGGTTATTTCGGAATATATTGCCCAACAAGTCTTTTTCTCATCAGTCTCTTTCTCACAATCGAAAACGATGCGCACGGCATAAAGGTCATATACCTCGTCAAACGGGATATGCTTCGTTTCCATTTTTTTCCATATCGAGTACACCGACTTCACACGAGCTTTTACAGTATATGTAAGCCCCATGACATCAAGGCGTTTCTTTATTGGACCTGCAAATGTGTTGTATATCTCGTTTCGCTTCGATTCGGTGGACGCTATTTGTTTACTGATGGTCTTGTAAGCCTCTGGATGCTCGTATTTGAAACTTAAATCCTCGAGTTCAGTCTTTATGGCGAACAGACCGAGCCGGTGTGCCAACGGAGCATAAATGTAAAGCGTCTCACCCGCAATCTTATACTGCTTGCTTGGGAGCATCGACCCAAGAGTACGCATATTGTGCAGACGGTCGGCCATCTTGATGAGGATGACACGAATATCGTTATTCATCGTCAGCAACAACTTGCGGAAGTTTTCGGCTTGAGCAGACGCTTTGTCGCCAAAGATTCCGCCCGATATTTTCGTCAATCCCTCAACTATCTGAGCAATCTTTTTGCCGAACTGCGACTCTATGTCCTCGACCGTGTAGTCAGTGTCCTCGACCACATCATGAAGCAATGCCGCACATATCGACACCGAACCAAGCCCTATTTCCTGACTCACTATACGAGCCACAGCAATTGGGTGTACAATATAAGGTTCTCCCGAACGCCGGCGCATACCCTTATGAGCATCTTTGGCAAACTTATAGGCACGTTCTATAATCTCCACCTTTTTCCTATGGTTACTTGCCATATAACCATCAAGCAACTCTTTAAAGGCGGCATCTACCATGCGGTCTTCCTCTTCGGGGGTAATCTTCTGCACTTCCATCACTCGACCTTTCTATTTGTCATGATATTCAATTAAACAATAAAAAAGAATATACAAACATACAAAAAATGTTACGACAATTCAACTTCTAAAGTAAAAAATAATGGAAATGCCTATTTTCCACAATTTCACAGGTCTGCAATTGCAGACTGCAACTTTTCCATGGCACCGAGCAACACTTTGCGCGGAGATGCCACATTCAGCCTCATGTGGCTGAAGCCACCACGACCAAACATCTCACCGTCATTGAGAGCCAACCCTGCATGATTGACAAAGAGATCTACAAGCCGTTCATGGTCAAGCCCCAAAGGTCGACAATCAAGCCACACGAGAAACGATGCTTCGGGACGTACCGGCAATATTCTTCGGGGCAACTTAGATGCACAAAATTCCTCCACAGCCATTATATTACGCTCGATATACGACTTTGCTTGGTCGAGCCATTCGCTGCCACACTTATATGCAGCTTCGGTTGCAATGGTTGCCACTGACGTTGGCTCATTAAACTCATTGGTTTCAAGCCACGAAAAGAAACCTCGGCGCAATTCGGGATTCTTCACCACGCACCACGAGCTTACCAAGCCCGGTATGTTGAACGTCTTTGACGGAGCTGAGAGCGTTATCGACACTTCGGCAGCATCATCACTGACAGTTGCAAACGGGTGGTGTTTATGCCCAAACAAGGCAAGGTCACCATGTATTTCGTCGCTCACTACAATTACGCCATACTGTTTGGCCAACGAAGCCACTTGCTGCAACACAGCCGGCTCCCATGTTATACCTATCGGATTATGAGGATTGCACAATACCATCAGGCGAGGACGTTCATTGCAGAAGATACGCTCCAATCCTTCAAGATCCATATAATACCACCCATCTTTCTCAATCAAATCGTTGCTCACAACAATACGTCCGTTGCCCTCAGGCACTGACCTGAAAGGATGGTAAACAGGTTCTTGGATAACGATTTTGTCACCCTGCCGTGTAAAATAATTTATAACCATTCCAAGCCCTCTCACTACTCCGGGGACATAAGTAAGTTCATCACGCCGAAATTCGAAGCCGTGCATGTTCCGTTCCCAATCAATTATCGACTGCCAATATCCTTCACAAGGACAAGCATACCCATACACACAATGATTCAATCGTTGGCGCAATGCATCGGTAATTTCATGGCACACCTCAAAATCCATATCGGCTATCCACAGTGGGATAAGATCACACCGACCGAAACGCGATTGTAAATCATCGAATTTCATCGAGCCGGTATTGTGCCGATCTACGACTTTATCAAAATTATATATCATGACAGTTATTGTTTTTTTCGACAAAATTAAGAAATATTCTCAAACCATTACTCTCAAGGCAACAAAACGTGCCTCTTGCAGATATACCACCACACGTGTCACAATCACTAAAAATGCCTTTTCCTTAAATACCTACTAGAAAAAGATAACGCGAGCAAGAGATAACAACTCCTACTCGCGCCATTCGGTGATTTAGCCATTCTTGGGGCATATCATTATTTCTTTACACTTCCAAATTTAACGCCTTTCAGGTTATAGACGAGGCTGTCAACGAGATAAGGCTTGATCTCATCATACCTTTCCACAGTCATTATTCCTTTTACCGTATGGCGAGCAACAATCGACTTGTCATCGGGCACTACGCTATACTCTATGGTAGGGAACTTAGCCATCGCCGCCAAGTCTTCACGCTTAATCTTTTCGCCTTTCGGTATGACAATGAAATCTCCCAACCTTAGCTGCTTAAGATACTTGTCCACAGGCAACTCATTCCAATTGGTATCATAAACAGCCACATAGCTGTCGGCAGCAGGCAACAGGCAAGTCGACACCACATATAACACTGTGTCGCGTTTGGATGTAGCCATGAATAGTTCCACACGACTGCTTCCTGATGTCTGTACCCGCATAAAATCAGAAGTCAATGTATCGAGCAACGCCGTTCCACCGAAATTATTCCCAACAGGCATCTTCTGCCCTGCATCATAATAGTCGAGCATATCGAGCCGTCGGTCCTTAGGCAACAAAGTGAACACAACATCCGGCTCAGATGCAAAAAAATCACGAACAGAACGAGCTGCCACAGGCAATGACATCAAAGCCGAAAGTATAAATATTATTGTCAATTTCACATCTTTCATAATGCTATTTGTTACACATTCTTCGAGCGTGAAATTAAAAAATAATCTACACGCTTACTTCTTTTTCTTTATAAATTTATCATAATTGCCGTGCATTTCTTTCTTTTTGCCCCTTTCGCTGCGAGCTTCACGCGTCTTGAAGCCTCGTTCTTGGTCGCGGCGGGTACGGCGGTCTATGCCCCCCTTGCCACGACGGTCGCGATGACGGCCTTCAAATCTTGCCGACTTTCCCCCGCTTTTAAAGCGGTTTTCGGCTGCATAGTCCTTGCTTAGGTCGGCAATTTCACTGTATATCTTTTGTCCGAAAAAGTCGGAATTACGAAGTGCATTCACCACACGTTGTCCTTCGCCTTTGCGAACATCAAAAAGCGAATAACCCGGCAATAAGTCAATACGTCCCACTTCGACACGTTGCCCCTGCACACTGTCATTGAGCAGACCAATCAAGTCAGCGGCAAAAAAACCATCCGACTTACCTACATTAACATACACACGTTCGAATCCAGGTTCAGCCACACGCCGGTCTTTTTCTTCCTTAGACATTTCAGCACCGCTTCTACGCTTCTTTGCACCCTTTTCTTTGCTTTTTTTCTTTTCGGTAACAATGTCAAGTTTGGGTGCATCTTTATAATACTCAAGCAAGCGATTGAATTCAAGCGACAGCACACGTTTGATCAAATCCTCACCTGAAAGCCATTCGAGCTTTTTCTGAATGCCCGGCAGATATTTGTTAATCGTTTCATCATCGACTTTTACCTTTTCTATACGATCGGCGAGATTATACAATTGACGTTCGATTATACGTTCAGGTGTCGGCACTTCACGAAGTTCAAACTCCTTGCCTATGCGTTTTTCTATTTCCTTAATTTTACCTTTTTCACGAGAATGCACAATTGACACCGACACACCTGTCTTACCCGCACGTCCCGTACGTCCGCTGCGGTGTGTGTAAGTGGCTATATCATCGGGCAAGCCATAGTTCACCACATGAGTAAGGTCGTTCACATCGAGGCCACGCGCAGCAACATCGGTGGCAACCAACAATTGCAAGTTGCGCTCCCGGAACTTTTTCATCACCGCATCGCGTTGAGCTTGCGACAAATCGCCGTGCAGCGAGTCGGCATTGTATCCGTCCACAATCAGCTTGTCGGCAATCTCCTGAGTTTCACGGCGTGTGCGACAAAATATTATACCATATATGTCAGGATTATAATCGGCAATGCGTTTCAAGGCAAGATATTTATCACGAGCATGTACCAAATAGTAAATGTGGCGTACATTTTCCGCACCCTCGTTGCGGGTACCTATCACATACTCCTCGGGATTGTGCATGAAACGAGTTGCGATTTTTGCAATTTCCGGCGGCATGGTTGCCGAGAACATCAGCATTTTACGGTCTTCAGGTACATGAGTGAGTATGTCGTTAATGTCATCGACAAAGCCCATGTTCAGCATCTCATCGGCCTCATCAAGAATCACTGTATGCACGTCCTGCAAGTTGACCGTTCCGCGCTTTATCAGGTCGAGCAATCGTCCCGGAGTGGCAACAATGATTTGCACACCGCGACGCAAAGCCCTTATTTGACTTTCTATACTTGAGCCGCCATATACAGGAAGCACCATCAGTCCTTTTATATATTTTGCGTAATCGGCAAGGTCGCCTCCTATTTGCAAGCAAAGCTCACGGGTGGGCGAAACAATCAACGCCTGCGGCACCTTGCGATCAACATCGATGCGTTGCAAAACAGGCAAACCGAATGCAGCCGTCTTGCCCGTTCCCGTCTGAGCAAGCGCAACCACATCGTTATCTTCATTCAACAAATGAGGGATTACCTTTTCTTGTACAGGCATCGGTGTTTCAAACCCCATCTCTTTTATTGCCCTTAACAAATCCTCTCGGACTCCTAATTCTTCAAAAGTCATATTTTAAATTTAATCGTATATATAACAAGCTGATTTATCAATATTTACAGATCCAATTAGTATATTTGATGCTATAACAGCGTGCAAAATTAAGAAAAAACCATGATATAAAAAACTGTTTTCCCGACAATTACGCATTTTTTATATTCCAAAAAGGGAAAATTTAAAATAATGATATTAACAAGAGTAATGATATTTTTTGGCATTTTTACTTCAATTATTATCCAACTTCACTAAATTTGTAAATAATATGGAACGATTGACTCTAAATATAGCATGCCTGATAATCGCCTTGGTGAGCCTTTGTGCAAAAGCCGAAAAGGCATACGTCATTCCCGTAGACAGGGAAATTGGCTCGACATCGTGGCGAATAATGAAAAAAGGGATGGATAAAGCCATCAACGAAAACGCCGATGTAATAATTCTCCACATCAACACATATGGCGGGGCTGTAGATGCTGCCGACTCAATGCGCACCCGCATACTCAACTGCCCAATCCCTGTAATTGCATTTATCGACAACACCGCAGCATCGGCAGGGGCACTTATCTCGATTGCTTGTGACAGCATATACATGCGCCCCGGAGGGAGTATAGGGGCTGCCACAGTGGTAAATGGAAACGGTGAGGTTTTACCGGACAAATACCAGTCGTTCATGCGATCGATGATGCGGGCCACCGCCGAAAGCCACGGAAAGACCGTGCGCATCGATGCAAACGGCGACTCCATCGTAACATGGCGGCGCAATCCTCTTATAGCTGAAGCAATGGTTGACCCTCGCACTACTGTCAACGGGGTTGATGACGACTCCACAAGGGTACTGTCATTCACAGTCGAAGAGGCAATTGCCAATAATTATTGCGAGGGAAAAGCCGAAAACATCAGCCAAATCGTGACTGACAGGCTTGGACTGGGCAAAGAATGCCAAATAACCGAATATACTCCTACAACGATGGACAATGTGATAGGATTCCTTGCCAATCCCGCTTTCCAAGCCATATTGATAATGTTCATCATTGGCGGCATCTATTTCGAACTGCAACAGCCGGGATTAGGACTGCCTACTTTAGTGGCATTGATAGCAGCAGCCTTGTACTTCGCACCTCTGTACCTCGAAGGTTTGGCCGCTGAATGGGAAATAATTGCCTTTTTCGTGGGTATATTGCTCATTTTGCTGGAAATTTTTGTCATTCCCGGATTTGGCATCACAGGAATACTCGGCATAGTGCTCACATTCACTGCTCTCGTGATGGCCATGCTTGGAAACGACGACCTCAATTTCGAAATGATAACAATGGATAGCGTTATGGATGCACTACTAATTGTTCTGGTTGGCATACTGCTCGGTGTGGCATTGATGATATATATATCACATAAAATCGGCTCAAAAGGTCTAATCATGAAACACTCGGCACTCAACAAGGAGCAACGGCTCGAAGATGGGTACATAGGTGTTCCTCCCGAACTTGTACAGCACATAGGCAGCATCGGTGAGGCTCACACTGTCTTGCGCCCGGGCGGCAAAATCCGCATCGGAGACAAAGTGTTCGATGCCATTTCTTTGAACGGTTTCATCGAGGCAGGTGAAAAAGTGAAAGTTGTAAAATACGAAAACGCCCAACTTTACGTAGAGCCTTTGGCATAAAAGCAACAACAAATGCAGAATTTGAGATTCATAGGTATCATACCTGCACGATATGCATCGACACGTTTTCCCGGCAAGCCACTTACCATGATAGGCTCGATGACGATGATTGAACGAGTGTGGCGGCAAGCGAGCCATGTGCTCGACAACGTATGGGTAGCCACCGACGACCGGCGCATACACGATGCCGTAACCACATTCGGCGGAAAAGCAATCATGACGGCATCGACATTGCGCAGCGGCACCGACCGTTGCCAAGAGGCATACGAGAAAATCGGTACTGGAGAGGACGTTATCATAAACATCCAGGGTGACGAGCCATTTATCGAAAGACGCCAATTGACGGCCATAATGCAATGTTTCGACGATCCTTCGACCGACATTGCCACGCTTGTGCGCCCATTCGACCATAATGAAAGCTATGAAAAACTTGCCGACCCCAATACTACTAAGGTAGTAATCGACAAACAGATGAACGCTATATACTTCTCCCGTTCCATCATTCCATATTTGAGGGGTATTACGCCCGAACAATGGCCAACCTGCCACCTGTTTTATATCCACGTCGGAATGTATGCCTATCGGGCTAACACACTTGGCGAAATAACAAAATTGCCACAATCGAGCCTTGAAAAGGCCGAATCGCTTGAACAACTCAGATGGCTGCAAAACGGCTATAAAATAAAAGTGGGCATCACCGACTGCCAAACGATAGGCATCGACACTCCACAAGACTTGGAAAATACCGTCAAACTACTTGGCATAAAAGAATGAACATGAGCATCGACTACAAGCAACGCCCAATGATAAGACCATTCGGCAAATTCAGAATAGATTGTCCCAAACCAATAACAATGCCAAATGGTGTGCCGCTATATGTCGTATCGGGCAGCGACCAAGAAGTAAACCGCATAGACGTAATACATCGCGGGGGCATATTCGAGGAAACTCCTCGACGGCTTGTTGCACAAGCAATGGCTGCCCAGTTATCGCAAGGCACACGGCAAATGTCATCGCAGGAAATTGCCGAATGTTTCGACTACAACGGTGCATGGATAGGCTCACGCAGCACCCACAACCACACCACGCTGACACTCAACTCCCTCAACCGATGTTTTGACAAGACATTGCCGGTCATACAAGACATGATTTTCAACCCGACTTTTCCCGAACGGGAGTTACAGGTTTACCGTAACCGGTGCCTTGGAGCTTTCCGCACGGCTCGGGAACGTGTGAAATATTTAGCCGGAGTAGAAATGAATCGCATTTTCTTCGGTCAGGATTATCCTCTTTCAAGAGCCATATCCGATGAAAACATAATGTCGCTCAATGCCGAAGACTTGCGGCTGTTCCATAAACAATATTATCATGCGGCCAACCGTACGGTGATATTGTCCGGCGGCGTGAGCCAACGTGAAATCGACATGGTTATCAATGCGTTTGGATACGACAACGACAGCCTCGGCACCGACTCTTACAGCGAATTCCGGCAAGAACCCATGGACATGCATTTCTCTATTGTCGAGAAACCTGAAGCAATACAATCGGCCATACAGATACAACTGCAAGCCATACCCCGCACCCATCCCGACTATTTCAAATTGCGAATACTCGTCACTGCCCTTGGCGGATACTTCGGCAGTCGGCTCATGAGCAACGTACGTGAAGAAAAAGGCTATACATATGGAATAGGTGCAACATTGATAGGATCGCGGAACGAAGCCTACGTGAGCATATCCACCGAATGCGACTGTGCCTATACCATGCCCCTCATCGATGAGGTAAAACATGAAATAGCCCGCCTAAGGGAAGAGCCGATACCATTGGCAGAACTCGACATGGTGAAATCAAGCATGTTGAGCGACCTCATAAAGAATTTAGACACACCTTTTTCTCTTGCAGGCAACGTGAGTGCCATGATTTTATATGACATATATCCTGAATACTACAACGACCAGATCGAGGCCATCCGCTCAACGACACCCGAAGAGCTGACAGATGCAGCCCAACGTTATCTGCTCGACGACAATCTTTACATCGTCGTTGCCGGACACTTTTGATATGGCACTATTCTTCACACTGCGGATGATAATCTTTGGCAAGTCCACCCTCACTCGTTTCTTTATATAGTGATGGTAGGTCGTTCCCCGTTTCTTTCATCACTTCCACCACACAGTCGAACGACACGCGATGCAACCCGTCGGTAAACGAAGCATGTAAATTTGCATCCAATGTCACACGAAATCCAGCAGCAAGGGGGGAAACCATAAACAAACATACAAATTAACTTAATATGTCAAAAAAATAGAACTATTGAAACTTTTTTAAGCATAATAATAACCTAAATCGGAATTTTATTAATATGTTTGCGCATTCTTGCGCCAAGAAAACCAATTCGACCATTCATGGCACAATGATAAAATTTTTAACAAAACAGTGTATGGATATCTACTCTTTCGATGATATATTGAAACGCATATACGAACTCGAAGGCCTTGCGTTAGTGGCTCGACGGGATGACTCCGACCACAAGATGCTCGTGCAACTTATGCAGGATAAAATTGCCGAAATCGACTCGCTGTTACACCCCATGCAGCACGCCGAAAACGGACAGGAAGCGGAACCTGTGCAAAACTACGCAAGCGAAACCGTTCATTTTGACGGACAAACAGCCATTGGCTCAGATACCGTCACTGTTAATGCCTCAATCGAAGAATATCAAATCGAGGTTGATTCGGCCAACACTGAAGATGAAAACAACGACAGTTGCATAGAAATGGAAGGTGTCCAAACCGATACCGGCCACCCGAATTGTAGCTATAACGAAGAAGATACTCCGCTTTACGGTCAGGAGGAAGAAGAGCCATCGGAAATGACATCCGATGATGTTGAGCCCACAAAAGCCCATCCTGACAACGACCAAGAGGAAACAAACTATACCGTCGATGATGAAGAATGCAGCGATGACGAGCCAACGGCAGTAACCATCGACGAATTGTTTCAACGCAACATAAGCCGCAACCTGAAACGGGCATTCACCATCAACGACCGTTTCCGCTATCGCCGAGAACTGTTTGGCAACAGTGATGTGGAAATGAACGATGCCATCAACCTTGTCGAGGCTATGCAATCGTATGCCGAAGCCGAAGAATATTTTTACGACATGCTCAACTGGGACAAAGAGTCGCCCGAAGTAAAAGACTTCATGACGATTATCCGAAACCATTTTTACGGGAAATAAAACATATGGCAGGGAAATTATACATAGTACCCACACCAATAGGCAACCTTGGCGACATGACACCGCGAGCCATAGAAATACTGCGGCAGGCCGATTGCGTTCTTGCCGAAGACACACGCACATCGGGCATATTGATGAAGCATTTCGGAATAGACACACGGATGCAGAGCCATCACAAGTTTAATGAGCACGATACGTTGCCGCAACTTGTCGCACGTTTGCAAGGAGGTGAAACACTTGCCCTCGTGAGCGATGCCGGCACACCAGCAATCTCCGATCCCGGATTTTTGCTGGTGAGAGAATGCCGCCGTTGCGGCATAGAAGTCGAAACACTGCCCGGAGCAACAGCCTTCGTTCCGGCACTCGTAAATTCGGGCTTGCCGTGCGACCGATTCTGTTTCGAAGGGTTTCTTCCACAAAAAAAAGGCCGTGCCACAAGGCTCGCACAACTTGCCGAAGAGCCTCGCACCATCATCCTATACGAATCGCCCTTGCGTTTGCTAAAAACGCTCAAACAACTTGCCGAGGCATTCGGTAACGACCGACAAGCATCGGTGAGCCGTGAAATATCCAAAATGCATAATTCCACCCACAACGGAACTCTCGGCTCTCTATTGGAATATTTCACTGCCAACGAAGCTCGGGGAGAGATAGTAATCGTGGTGGCCGGTAAAGAACCGGTTGACAACGTAAAGGTCGATAAATATGCACAATTTAAAAATCAAAATAAACAGTTTTAAACTACCAATAACACTATGAAAAAGATTATCCTGTTTTTCTCAGCCATAGGGCTGATTTTGCTCGCAGCTTGCAACGATGCAAAAAACAGCAACACCGACAATGGCAACGGAGTTCTCGTGGAACAACTCTACGACTCACTTCTCGTAGCCAATGCCGAAAAAGACAGCCTGCTAAGCATCATCAACGACATAAACGATGGAATGCTGCAAATTCGTGACATGGAGAAAATAATCTCCACAACAAACTTCAACAATGAAACCCGCAGCAAGAAACAAGAGATAATGGACAATATGCTGCTCATACAGCAAGCCTTGAAAGACCGTCGCGAAAAACTGGCATCTTTGGAACGTAAGCTAAAAAATTCATCGGGAGGAAACTCGCAACTGCAAGAAACTATCGACAATCTTAAAAAACAGCTTGCCGAACAAGAAGCAACCATCAACCAACTGACTGAAGCGTTGCAGAAAGCAAATATCCGGATACAATTGCTCAACACAACGGTTGACTCGCTCAATGTGGCAAATCAAGCAATATCGGAACAGATAGACATAGCCGAACAACGTTCGGAACAACTGGCTCTCGAACTCAACACCTGCTATTACACAATAGGGTCGAAAAGCGAGTTAAAGGAGAACAACATTATCCAAACCGGTTTCTTGCGCAAGACTAAAGTATTGGAGGGCGATTATGAAATAAGCTACTTCACCAAGGCCGACAAGCGTAACCTCACCGAAATTCCATTGTACTCAAAAAAGGCAAAATTGCTGACGAAACATCCTTCCGGCTCCTATGAAATAGTTGACAATGATGGCGTCAAGTCTCTGCTTATAACAAGCCCTGAAAAATTCTGGGAACAAACCAACTTCTTGGTTGTACAAATCAACTAACAAGACCATTACCAATAAAGTGGACATGGCAGTACAAAATAAATTGTGCTGCCATGCGTTATTATTACATAATGGAACGACTGCACACTATCATATTCATCATAACTGCCGCAATCGGAATGGCACTCACGTCTTGTATCGAAGATGGCTTCACCACCTCAAGCAACGATGTGCTTGAATTTTCGACCGACACGCTTGCATTCGACACCGTACTCACCGAAGAAGGCACATCCACACTGCACTTCATGGTATATAACCGCCATAAAAAAATGATAAACATCTCATCCATAACTCTCGATGGAAACGACGGCGGCCAGTTTTACATCAATGTCGATGGCGTGAGCGGCACATCATTCAGTAATGTGGAGATACGTGGCGAAGACAGCATATACGTCTTTGTTGAGGCCAGCCTGTCAGCCACGGGCAACGACCTGCCAATTGAAATCAAAGACAAAATCAACTTTCTTACAAACGGCGTGGAGCAACAAGTGGTGCTGACCGCATGGGGACAAGACGTGACACGGATGTACGCACCTACGATAGACACCGACACACACCTGTCGGGCATAAAACCATACGTGATATACGACACTTTGAGGGTGGCCGAGGGCATCACGCTCACACTCGATGCCGGCACCACACTGATGTTCCATGATAAAAGCGGAATGGTGATTGACGGTACGCTCATCGCTGCAGGCGAACAGGACAATGAGATAACCCTGCGTGGTGACCGGCTTGATAACGTAATATCAGGAGTTGCCGACTACGACATGATGTCAGGGCAATGGGGAGGCATCAAATTCACGGCTTCCAGCTTCGGCAACGAAATGCACTATGTGAACATGCGCGGCTCGACGAGCGGAGTGGAAATTGACTCCACCGACATCAGCCAACGCAAGCTGTACATTTTCAACAGTGTGCTGCACAACTCGTCATCATCGGTATTGACAACCCTGCACGCATGGGTAGAGGCTACGGGGTGCGAGTTCTCCGATGCCGCCAATGCAGTGGTTTCGCTAACGGGCGGTTACGCACGGTTTGCCCAATGTACATTTGCCAACTACTATCTTTTCGATGTCATAACAGGGGCGATAGTGACGCTTGATTACTTGCTTCCGGATGATAGCGATGGTGCATTACCATTGATGGACGCTCATTTTGACAACTGTATAATATATGGCAACACATCCGAAATATCACCGGGCGACCTCGCCGACTCAAACGTGCTTGTCCGCAACTGCCTGTTTGGCTCACAAGGGAGTGACGATGACAATTTCATAAATTGTGTGTGGGATGCCGACCCATTGTTTTATACCGTCAGGGAAGATTACATATTTGACTACCGCATAAAAGACGAAAGCGATGCGATAGGCAAGGGAGACCCATTGCTTTGTCCCGAAGGTGCCGAAGTCGATCGATACGGGGTAAACCGCTTCATCAACGGCAGTCCCGACCTTGGCGCATACACTTGGGTGGAACAGCAACAGACTGAAGAATAAACACCGAATTGTCTTACGGCAATGAAAGGATTCATCACACTCAACCGAATGAAATTCCACGCCCATCATGGCGTGCTGGAACAGGAACGGCTCATTGGCAACGATTTCGAGGTGACCTTGCGGTTGCAATACCCGCTTGAGACCGCAACTCAAAGCGACGACATCACCGATACCATCAATTATGCCGAAGTTTACGATATTATAGCAGCCGAAATGGCAATACCTTCACAGTTGATAGAACACGTGGCAGGACGCATCGTCAGGTCGCTGCATTCACGCTTCCCACTGATAGAGGGTGGCTGCATCTCTGTTGCAAAGCTCACACCCCCATTCAAGTGCGAACTTGCATCAGTAGCCGTAACCCTTAATTTTTAATGTGTGCGAATATAGTCGTTCCATCGGTTTGTTGTCGGCTTTAAAGCCGGTAATGCCATTTTACTGTAATTATACGCAAAAAAAAAGCAAATTTGAACTATTTATTAATTTGTTCAAAGAAATTTGCTCATAATTTATATAAAATATATAACTTTACGGCGATTTTTTGATAAAAACGCTGCAAATCTCTTTTTTTACGATAATGAAACGTTTGATACTCACTTTCATAGCCGTTATAACGATGGCTATAGGTTTTGCTCAAAACAAAATGCCAAGTTACCAACTGAAAGACATTAACGGAAAAACTGTCAATGTCGCCGAGCTTGATCAAGATGGCAACCCTGTAATAGTGTGCTTTTTCGCAACATGGTGCAAACCATGCCAGCGCGAATTGCAAGCCATACACGAGAACTATCCTGACTGGCAGGACGAAACCGGTGTAAAGGTTGTGGCCATTTCGATTGACCAAGCACAAGATGCCAACAAAGTAAAACCACTCGTGGATGGTTATGGATGGGAATATGATGTAATACTTGACCCAAACAGCGACTTGAAGCGCGCACTCGGTATAAACCTGATACCCTATGCCCTTGTTCTCGATGGCAAAGGCAACGTCGTTTACACTCACACAGGATATGTGGATGGCGGCGAGGAAGAACTCATCGAAGTTGTAAGAAAATACAGCAAGTAATCCCTTTCCACACGGACAATAATGAAAGGACATACATTATTTCTATCGGTTGCAATGGCTGTCGCTGCTGCATCATCGCACCTATCGGCACAAAATCTTGAATGGAACGGTCTTTCGCTCACAGGTAGCTTGCAAACCGACATACTCATTCCGCAAGACGACGCATCGATAGGTACGGAGCCTTATTCGGGCGATGTTGTGACCAACACCTACCTCAACCTTGCTCTTTCCTACAAAGATTATGTGACAGTTGGTGCACGACTCGAATACCTCGACTATCCTTTGCCGGGGTTTGAACGCGACTTCGCAGGCTGGGGTGTCCCCTATTTCTTTGCCACAGGGCGTTGCAAATGGGGCGAAATAACCGTGGGCGACTTCTACGACCAGTTTGGCAGCGGGCTTATCTTCCGTACATACGAAGAACGTAGCCTCGGTATCGACAACTCGTTGCGTGGCGGTCGTATCGTGCTGCGCCCCTATAAAGGCATCAACGTGAAAATGCTTGCCGGCAAACAACGCCGCTACTGGGAACACAACGATAGTTGGGTATGGGGCGCAGATGCCGAGTTTAATATCGACCAATGGTGGAATAAACTCAACCAAGGGGGAACTTCTTGGCTGGTAGGGGCATCCTACGTGAGCAAACACGAAAAATCCACTCCTCACTACGTAAGTGGCAGCGATGGCGAATTGTACATGCGTAACCTGCCCGAAACTGTTCCGGCATTCGATGTGCGCACACAGTTCAGCAAGTCGGGCTTCAATATGCTTGCCGAATATGCATGGAAAATCAATGACCCGTCGTTTGACAACAACTACAGCTACAAACGTGGAACAGCCGGATTGCTTTCGGCATCTTACTCAGGGAAAGGATATAGCATCCTGTTGCAGGCCAAGCGCAGCGAAAACATGTCATACCGCAGCGACCGCGACATGACAGGGACATCATCGTTCATCAATCACCTGCCGGCATTCACCTACCAACACACCTACGCGCTTGCTGCCATGTACCCCTATGCCACCCAGACACTCGGTGAATGGGCATACCAAGGTGAAGTGCGATACACATTTGCTCGACGCACACCTCTCGGTGGACGCTACGGTACAACGCTGAAGTTCAATGCATCGCACATACGGGCATTACACCGCTCAGAGGAAACAAAAAGCTTGTATTATCAAGACATCAACATAACGATGGAAAAGAAGTGGACAGCCGACTTCAAGACCAATATTATGTATATGAACCAACGCTACAACCAACTTGTAGTGGAGGGACACGCAAACGATGGCGAAATAATCAAATCCAACATTGCCGTCGTCGAGGCTCAGTATCGCTTCAGCAACAAGCTGCAACTGCGCGCCGAATTGCAATACCTCCACACCAAGCAAGACTACGGCGACTGGATGTACGGACTGCTTGAATTGTCGGTCAACCGTAACTTGATGTTTACCGTCAGCGACATGTACAACAATGGTGATACCAACCTACATTATTATTCGGCACTCGTCACGTTT
This sequence comes from uncultured Muribaculaceae bacterium, assembly GCA_964395975.1. GTDB lineage: Bacteria > Bacteroidota > Bacteroidia > Bacteroidales > Muribaculaceae > Avimuribaculum. Next base: position 44,584 of record CAYNBZ010000009.1, read on the forward strand.
ACCCATAAGGCACACCGTGTGTCGGGCGGTTATGCCCGCACCCGTGCCGGATACAACTGCTCGGGTGGTGTATGCCGCTATGTACCGGCAAGCAAGGGTGTCACACTTTCTTACAATTACAGTTTTTAATAGTCGGTCATGAAGAAGATAATTTACAACATATTATTGGGAGTGGTACTCATGGTGGCAGCAACTTCATGCGATGTAATCAACGAGGATGATCGCCTTATCGGACCTATCGACACCGATAGCTTCGAGTTTACGCAAAAGGTGGTGCTGCTTGAAGAATTTACCGGACATTTGTGTATCAACTGTCCTACCGGTGCCGAGATTGTCACAGGCATCGAAGAATGGGCACAGGGTCATATTATTCCGGTGTCGATACATTGCGGACCTTATGCGGCTACAAGTAAATCGTATCCCGAAGATTTCACCACCGAAGCAGGAGATGCATACTACGAAGAATTCAATCCCGATGCTTTCCCATCATGTATGATGGACCGGCAGATGGACGATGGCGTGGTTTCAATCAATTCCAATTACGATACTTGGCAGACCGATTTCATATATTGTGCGGCACAGACCGCTTCAGTTGACATCGAGCTTGAAGTAACCCGTAATGAAAGAGAATTGTCTATCGATGTAACGGTGGAAGCGATTTACGACGTTGATGATGATGTTTCACTGCAATTATGGCTTATCGAAGACGGTATCATAGCAGCCCAACTCACGCCAAGCGGCATAAACACCGAATATGTACATAATCATGTACTGCGGGATGCCATCAATGGCACTTGGGGCGACCCCATCGGCTCAATTTCAGCAGGCAGTGCAGTTGATTGCAGCTATAGTTATACGATTGCCGAGGATTACGAGCCTGAAAACTGCAAAGTGGTGGCTTTCGTCTTTGAAACAGAATCGCGCGGCAACGTGTTACAAGCCGCCGAATGGTCGTTGCAACAATAACCGACACGAAAACAATAAGATTCACTATCAAACAACAAATAAATTGCTTATGAAAATACGAATTACTACACTTTTCAGCATGTTGGTCATCGGCATTGCAACATCGATGGCTCAGCTCGCATGGGTTTATGATGGTCAGACACTTTCTGATGGCGAAACATTGACTGTTAATGAAGATGCCGATAATATTTATGAAACAGGTTTCTACATCGGTATAGCCAACCAATCCAACAGCAATGTTAATTGTACGGTAAAGAGCGAAACTTTCGATAATGAAATGGGATATATTTTCATGATGTGTTGTGGTATAAATTGTTACACAGGTGAAGAAACAGGGTCATTTAGCATCGATGCAAACAGTGTATATGAAGATTTCCATACACAAGTACTTGTATTCGGCAATGGTGAAGCAACAATAGCCTATACCGTTAGCGATGGCACCAACAGTGCAGTGGTCAACGTCACGTATGTTATAGATGACGATGACAGCAACAACGGTGTTACCATTGGCTCTGCATCAAGCGTGAACAATATCAGCACAACAAAAAACAATACCATTATTACGCTGAGCAACAGTGTGCTTACCATTGAGGGTGCTACTGCCGGACAGCAAGTGCGTATCATCGATCTTACCGGTCGTCTTGCAGCCTCATACGTTGTTACCGGTGACGGCACTCAAAGTTATGACCTCAACCTCGGCCACGGCATATATATCGTGGCTCTGCAAGAAAATGGCCGCACCACATATGCACAAAAAGTAATCTCCCGTTAAGAGAGAAGTTATCAACAAAGAATAATCGAGAGGGTGCGTCAAACGCAAAGTTTTGATGCACCCTCTAAATGTATGCTAAAATTGCATGTTATAGATGTGTAACATGACTTCCATCGGCATTACAAATTGTACATCAATGACATAAAATAAAAAATCCGGTTACACTCACGCGCCACCGGATTCCTAACCTATGATTCACTTATTTGTTGTTGTTTAATTTATAATTGTAATAGGTTGGTTTGTTCCTGATAGATAAAGTTCTATACTTTCCTTACTCTTGCTTAATTGGATGATATTCTACAAAAGCCTCCATTGCCTCATAGCTTGCAAGACCAAGATCGCTGTAAAGTTGTGCCGTAGCACGATTTCGGTCTTCAGCCCGCTGCCAGAACAAGCGGTCATCATCGCCAAGGAACGGTGCATTTTCCATCTGTGACTGGTGTTTGAGTATGGAATTGCGTTTTGCGCGCAACTCCTCGGGGCTTATCGGTACAGCCATTTCGATATGGTCGATTTCCCATTCTGCCCACGCACCACGGTACATCCAGATTCGGCAATCCTTCATGAACGGCTCATCAAGCAATTCATCTACAGCCGCAAACACTGCATCGGTACACACCTTGTGGGTGCCATGCGGGTCGGCAAGGTCGCCGGCCACAAATATCTGATGCGGCTTCACATCCATTATAAGTTTCTTAATAATATCGACATCTACTTGTGTCAGATCACCCTTCTTGATTGTTCCGGTTTCATAAAACGGCAATTCACAGAAATGTATGTTCTCGGGTTTCACACCTATGTAATTGCAAGCCGTTGTGGCCTCACATTGGCGTATTTTGCCCTTTAAGTAACGGATGTTTTCCGTGTCGATATCACCCTGCTGCTTATTCTTGAGGAAAGAATGTATCGCATCACTTATTGCCTTGTATTTTTCAGTGTCGATTCCAAAACGTTCACCTATGCGATCCATCAGCATCACATATCTGAACATATCTTCATCGCCAACAGCAATATTGCCCGACGTTTCGTATGCCACATGAACATCATGGTGTTGATCAACAAGGCGTTTCAATGTTCCGCCCATAGAGATAACATCGTCATCGGGGTGAGGGCTGAATACAATTACCCGTTTCGGATATGGTACGGCTCGTTCGGGACGGTAGGTATCATCGGCATTGGGCTTTCCACCAGGCCAACCCGTAATGGTGTGTTGCAGGTCGTTGAATATTTTTATATTGACATTATAGGCCGACCCGTAATAAGTCAACAACTCGCTCAAGCCATATTCATTATAATCCTTGTTGGTAAGTTTTAAAATCGGCTTCCCCGTCTGGCCACAAAGCCACACTATGGCACGACGTATCAACTTGTCGGTCCATTCGCATGAAGTCACTTTCCAAGGATGACTGATACGGGTAAGTCCGTCGGCTGCCGACAAATCGATGACCAACTTTGCATGATGATGCATTTGCAGCACCGATGCCGGCACTTGGTCGTCCACTTTGCATTCTACAGCCTTGTAAACAATGTTGGAAATATTTTCACCCCAAGCAACAGCATAAACATACTTTGCCGAAAGTATATTCGACAATCCAAGTGTAATAGCTGTAGTGGGAACTTCGTTACAGTGATATGATTCTGAGATTTTTTGACGAATTTCATTGCTCAAGCGCATCAAGCGGCATGAAGAATTCATCAAAGACCCCTGTTCATTAAATGCCAATGCTCCAAATTGTCCTAATTCACACAGCACAACGTCGAGTCCGCCGCATTTCTCAATATCAGTCTCATAATAATGGCAGAATTGTAAAATATCCTCGATGTTGGTGTTTACGTCAAACTTATGGAAATTTCCCGGCATTATGTCAACTTGGTCGAGCAATGCCTCACGCAACCGTGCGGTAGTACTGGGCTTGCGTGTTTCATCGATAGGGAAAAACTCGCATAGGTTAAACACTATCACATGCTTGAAACTCACATCTCCCTGCTTGTAGAGTTTGACAAGCTCTTCATATATCTTCAAAGTGTTGTCGCCGGCACCTATCCCAAGCACACATTTGCCGGTAGTATCAACAAAACGGCGTATGGTCGCAGCCACCTCTTTAGCCACATACTCGGCACCCTTAATGGTTGATTCAAATATCTTGGTATTTAGCTTTTCTTTACGGGTGAGCGACGCAAGTTCTATCTCACTCGTAGGGGCATAGTACCGCTTTGGCACTCTGTCCAACTTAATCTGAGAACTAAGGTTTGTTTTCATTGTCGATTTAGTTAGTGTAATTCTTTCGTATAAAATTACAGCGAAAATCAGGAATATGTATGCTCTTTAACGTATCTTTCGCATTCAATGAAAATTTTAACTCTCGCCTTCTTCCCCTCTTGTGGACTGACAGGTATAATACCTCGCCGTACACAAGCCCTAAAATAAATGACACCAAGCTACAAGAATGCATAGCCATAATTTACTTATGGCATCAGCCACAAAGGTAATCATTTAATCTAAAACTTCATAGCTTTTAAATAATTATTTCTCGTCAACTTTACAACATCTCCTTTGTGGACGGAAGACGATAGTGGAACACATCGCGGCGTATGGCAGACTTTATGGCCTGAGCCAACGCCTTGAATATGCCCTCAATCTTATGATGTTCATTGTCGCCGTGTGCGCTTACATAGATATTCATGGCAGCAGCATCGCTTAAACTCTTGAAGAAATGCAAAAACATCTCGGTGGGCAACTCTCCTATCTTTTCACGCTTGAACTCGGCATCCCACGTCAGCCAACTGCGGCCACCGAAATCGATTGCCACCGTGCAGTCGCAATCGTCCATCGGCAACACGAAACCGTAACGTTCAATTCCGCGCTTGTCACCAAGAGCCATCTTCAACGCTTTGCCAAGCACGATGGCGGTATCTTCGACAGTGTGATGCTCATCTACCCACAAATCGCCTTTTGCCTTTATCGTCAAGTCAATGCCCGAATGACGGGCAACCTGCAACAACATATGGTCAAAAAAGCCTATGCCGGTATCAATGTCGGCAATACCGCTACCATCAAGGTCGAGCTTTACATCAATGTCGGTTTCGGCAGTGTGCCGATGCACGTGCGCAAAGCGTGAACCACCTCGCAGAAAGTCGGCAATGCGGCTCCAACTATCCGTAATAAGTGCCGTAATGCCGGCAAGCCCTGCATCATCTATTTCGCGTTTGCCTCGGTCGTATGGAGCAAAATATATGGCTTTTGCACCAATGTTGCGTGCTAGCATAACATCGGTCAGCCTGTCGCCTATCACAAACGAAGCAGCAAGGTCGTAATCGCCTGTCAGGTATCGCCCGAGCAGAGCCGTGCCTGGCTTGCGAGTGGGCTTATTCTCATGAGGGAAAGAGGTGTCGATGATGATATCATCAAATTCCACCCCCTCGCCGGCAAGTGTTTCGAGCAACAACTGCTGTGGTGGCAAAAAATCCTGCATAGGGAAAGAGTCGGTGCCAAGTCCGTCTTGATTGCTTACCATCACCAGTTCATAATCGAGCGTTTCAGCTATGAATGCAAGATTGCGTATCATGCCCGGTATGAACTTGAACTTATCAAGGCTGTCAAGCTGATAATCGACCGGCGGCTCTACGACAAGTGTCCCATCCCGATCGATAAAAAGAGCAGTTCGCATAGGTTTGCCGCTACTTTCGTTTGTCATAATCCATTAAAGTGTTTATCAATAATTCATTCTCTTCAGTGTTGCCCACAGTAAAGCGTAAACAGCCGCTGCACATAGGTACACGGTTACGGTTTCGCACTATAATGCCATGCAATTGGAGATAATCATAAAGCCCATCGGCATCATCTACTCGCACGAGTAGGAAATTGGCATCAGAACGATACACTCGTTGTACGCAACACAACTTTTTAAGCTCATCGGCAAGCACATGACGATTGGCAATGATTTGAGCCACCTCATCGGTTATTTCACCTATGCGGTCGAGCAAGCCAATTGCATACTGCTGTGTCAGCAAATTAATGTTATAAGGATATTTTACCTTATTGTACAAGTCAATGATTTCCTTGCCGGCAAAAGCCATGCCAAGCCTCACCGACGCACTTGCCAATGCCTTGGAGAAAGTTTGCAACACCACCAGATTGGGCAATTCGGCAAGATTACGTAACATCGAGCCCTTCTCTGAGAAACTTATGTACGCTTCGTCCACCACGACGATACCGTCAAACTGCCGGCACACATCAGCAATGATGTCGGTATCGAACGCATTTCCGGTGGGGTTGTTAGGCGAACATATCCAAATCAGTTTGGTATGCTCATCAGTGGCAGCAAGCAAGCGCCCTGCATCAAGTTCGAAATTCTCATTCAGGTTCACTGTACGATACTCCACATCGTTTATATCAGCACATACTTCATACATTCCGTATGTCGGCGATATAGCCACCACATTGTCGATGCCCGGCTCGCAAAATATGCGATACGCAAGGTCGATACATTCATCGCTGCCCACACCAAGAAATATCTGCTGCTGTGGCACTCCCTTCACATCAGACAGACGCAATTTCAATTGACGCTGCAACGGGTCGGGATAGCGATTATAAGGTTCATTATACGGGCTTTCGTTGGCATCGATAAATACACGGGCATTATTCCCTGTGAATTCATTCCGGGCCGAACTGTAAGGTTTTAAATTCCAAATGTTCGGTCTTACAAGATGTTGCAAATCCATATATCTCAAACTATTTCGTATCTTTTATTCTCACTTCCACGGCAAGGCTGTGAGCCACAAGTCCTTCATTACGGGCCATAGTCATGACAGTCGGGGCAATAGAGGCAAGCCCGTCGCGAGTCAGCCGTTGAAACGTGATTTTTTTCATGAAACTCTCAACATTCACCCCATTATAGCAACGTGCATATCCGCCTGTAGGCAACGTGTGATTAGTACCCGATGCATAGTCACCGGCACTTTCGGGCGAATATGCCCCTAAAAATACCGAGCCGGCGTTTTCTACCATCATGGCAAGGGTTTCGGCTCTTGCATGGTTGATGATAAGATGCTCGGGGGCATAATAATTGGCAAATTGCATTATTTCCTCATCGTTATGCAACAATATTATGCTGCTGTGATTCAACGATTGTTCGGCAAGTCCTCGCTTTGGCAATGATTCAAGCATTTCGACTACGTTAGAGGCTACGGCAGTGGCAAGCCGCTCATCGGTAGTAAGCAATATCGACTGACTGTCGGCTCCATGCTCGGCCTGCGACAGGAAATCACTTGCAACAAACAACGGGTTGGCAGTGCCATCGGCAACGACCATCACCTCCGATGGACCGGCAGGCATGTCTATGGCCACTCCCATCGTGCTCACCTGAACTTTTGCCTCAGTGACATAACGGTTGCCCGGACCGAAGATTTTATACACCGGCCTTATGCTTTCGGTGCCGACTGCCATTGCGGCTATGGCCTGCGCTCCACCTGCTTTGTATATTTCGGTCACGCCTGCGACATGGGCGGCATAAAGAATCGCCGGATGCACACTGCCGTCACAGCGAGGCGGCGTACATAACACTACTTCGCGGCAACCAGCTATGCGAGCCGGTATGGCAAGCATAAGCACAGTGGAAAACAATGGCGAATTGCCGCCGGGGATATACAATCCAACTCTCGAAATGGGTAGTGCTCGCTGGCTGCAATATATCCCCGAAGCCACCTCTACCGACACTTCATGTGGCAATTCGGCCTCATGAAACTTACCAATATTGCCTGCAGCCTCGTTAATTGCTCGTTTTAAATCATCGCTGACCTCGCAACATGCCCTCTCGATTTCATTTTCACTCACCCTGAGCTCATCAGGGCAATAACCATCAAACCGCTTGGTAAATGATTTCAACGCTTCATCACCATGCAACTTTACTTCATCGATAATGCCGGTCACGCTGTTGCGCACCGAAATATCGATTACTGCGGCTCGCTCGGCATATTTATGCCAATCGGCCTTTTGCGGATATTTAATTATACCGACCATGACACTAAGGTACCATTTTCATTATATCGAGGACAAGAATGCCTTCAGCTCCTGCCGCTTTCAATTTATTTACTATCTCCCAAAACTGCGATTCCTGTATTACCGAGTGTACCGAACACCAATTTTCATCGGCAAGCGGCAATATCGTGGGACTTTTGATTCCTGGCAATACCTTTACCACTTCGTCAAGACAAGCACGTGGGACATTCATCAACAGATACTTTTTACCATCGGCATCTTCAACGGCTTTAAAACGGAACAACAAATCATCGAGCACACCACGTTTTGCCTCGGTCATCTCGTTAATGCCACCAATCAACACGGCTTGAGAATCAATCACTTTCTCCACCTCAACAAGGTTGTTGCTCACAAGCGTACCACCCGACGACACTATGTCGAAAATACTATCGGCAAGCCCTATGCCCGGTGCGATTTCAACCGAGCCACTTATAACATGAATATCGGCTGATATGCCGTTTCGGTCAAGATAATCTTTTAAAATTCGAGGATAGGACGTAGCTATTTTCTTACCGTTGAACCATTCAACTCCGGAATAAGAGATTTCCTTAGGGATGGCAAGCGACAAGCGGCAACGTCCGAAACCAAGTTGATGTAAAATCCTCACTTTCTGATGTTTCTCAAGAACTTCATTAAGTCCAACTATTCCGACATCAGCAGTACCGGTAGCCACCGAGTCGGGGATATCATCATCACGAAGGTATAACACTTCTACGGGAAAATTCCTCGATGGCACCAACAATGTGCGTTTGACAGCAGGGAACTTTATCCCTGCATTCGACAACAATTCCATCGTTTCGTCATAAAGACGACCTTTCGACTGAACAGCAATTCTAAGCATTTCCATCTTTCTCAGTTTGTTTTGGTTACTTCAACAGCTCGCTGCACAGGTGGATGCGGACTAATTGAAAAACGCCGACTTCACCCCTGCATCGGGCAAATCGGCGTTAATAGTTTTTTATGCGTAAGAAACCACTTTCGGGACATTTCATTCATCGCATCACATTCCTTCTCGCCGCGCCCTTGCAGATGCAGTGATGATGGAGATGAAGATGTATGTTCCCGCCTTTGAGTTTCATTTATTCATTTTTTTATGACAAAGGTAATGCAAGTTGCACACAAATGCAAATTTTAATTACACTTTTAAATCAAAGGGTGAGGCATCAACACTTTTTCATAAGCATTATTGCCCCACCCTCATTAAATCATTCTCATTAATCTATTGCTGTCAATTCAAACACCCGGCTCGAATATTCGGTACCAAGCACGAGAGCTATGCCCTGCGACATAAGCAGACGACCCGAAAATACTGCACCTTCCATTTCTTTCATGCCGTCATTGTTGGCATTGATTTCATGCAAACGATAATTCTTGTCGGGATCAAGCCCTGCCATGCGGAACGGAGGCACGGTGCGACTTGCAAAATGTTTCAACTTAAAACCGAAGAATACAGCCTTTTGCTTGTCGGGCGACACATACATCAACGACGACACATCGCCATTCCCTTCATAAGGCGAACGCAGGCGGTAAAGGTCGCCTTGTTGTATGACCTCACGCAAACGTTTATAATCCGATACGGCCTGCTTTGCAAATTCCAATTCTTCGGGCGAGAAATCAGACGTTTTCATTTCTATTCCAAGGCGTCCGGTCATTGCCACATCGAAACGGAACTTGAGTGGAATTACTCTTCCCGTCTGATGATTGGGCGATGCACTTACGTGCGATGCCATTCCCGCAGCCGGATAAAACATCGATGTTCCCCATTGCATATAAATGCGCTGCAATGCATCGGTATCGTCGCTCGTCCAGAATTCATCGTAATATGGCAACACGCCATAATTTGCACGACCGCCACCACTGGCGCAGGCCTGCAATATCAAGTCGGGATACTTGGCACGAATGCGTTCAAGCACATTGCGCAATCCTTTATGGTATTCTATATATATATGCGACTGGCGATTCTTTGGCAAATATGGCGAACCATAATTTGTCAGGCTCATATTGGCATCCCATTTCATGTAAGCGATATCGGGGCATTCAGTCATCAGATTGTCAACAATCGAGAACACAAAATCCTGCACCTCGGGATTGGTCAGGTCGAGCACCATTTGAGTACCGCCACGCCCGAGCAATGGCTCACGACCCGGGTACTGCAATATCCAGTCAGGATGTTTTTCATAAAGTTCACTCGACTCCCAGTTGCACATCTCCGGTTCAATCCATATACCGAATTTTATATTGTTCTTCTTTGCCTCATCCACAAGCGGTTGCAGCCCGTCAGGTAACTTGCGGTAGTCAACAGTCCAATCGCCAAGTGCGGCATTGTCGGTCAAGCGTTGATACTTCTCGCTGGCAAACCAACCATCGTCCATCACGAAGAGTTCGCCGCCAATCTCTGCAACACCTCTCATAAGCGAGAACATCTTGTCGTTATCCACGTCGAAATATACACCTTCCCAACTGTTAAGCAATACATCGCGCAGAGCGGTACCATTATGCAACTTGCCGTCGCGTCGAGCCCAGTTGTGGAAGTTTCGGCTCACTCCACCTTTCCCACATTCGCTATAAGTAAGGGCAAGTTCGGGAGTGACAAATGTTTCGCCGGCCTTTAAATAATACTGTGATGCTGTTTCATCTATGCCTGCAATGAAATGATGGAGATACTTCATGTCTATATCGGTATCTATGCGCAACTTGTAATTACCCGAATAGCATAATGCCGCACCTATCACACGCCCCGTTTCTTCCGATGGCTTGCCATCAAGCGACAGCATCACTTCGGGATGGTCGCTCATTCCGTTACGCACGCCATCACGATTCTTTATTACTTTCATTCCGGCAGTAAGTGGTTCTTCAAACAAATTGACTTCATTTGCCCAACAACCGTGCAGATGCGACAGCCACACTTGATTGCCGTGGATGGGAAGATAAGCCGACGCAAACTGTGCCAACTTCACATCGCCTTTTTTCTCGCTATGGGAGATTTCACTCCACATTTCAATAATATTCGAGTCGGTAAACGAACGGTAGCAATTAACCACCTCAAACGGATAAACCTTGTCACGTGTCAGCACACGCACCATTTCACCCTTGTCGGTAGATTCGCGGGTCACATTCACCACCACAAGATTGAGCGAAATGCTTCCATCAGTGTGTTCCACTTCAATTGCCGCTTCATCAAGAGGCCATGAATTAAACGTCGGATAAGCCGGACGGTCGAAAGCCAACCCTGAATTCCATACTTGCGCCACTTCATCCTGGGATATACGCGAACCGTAATAAGCAATCTTCAACGGCTCACCCTCATTGGCACGTAATAGCATAGACGTGTTATTTGTAGAAATAAGGACATCTTCGGCCATAGCCACCGAGCCGATACCTCCAATGACAAATGCCAACATAGCAAACAATGTTTTTTTCATCTTGTTGTTTTATAGTTTTTAGGTTTACACTTATCTTAAATGCTAGATCGATACAAAAATAAACAAATATTTCAAACACTAATGACATTATTTTGCTAAATTCATTGCAAATCATCCAAGCCACATATTTTTAGCATGATCTTGCCATCAAAGCGTCATCATCCGATGGATGGGAACTTAACACAGCAACCTACCGGTCAACAATAATCAAAAAACGGCAACCGGTTCCTTAATTTTATAAGGTATAAAAAAATTGATTGTCTCACGACAATCAATCTTGTTAACCTTAAATCTAATACCATGAAAAACACGGTGCAAATATAGTAAATTTATGCTATTCAGCATAATCTTAAGCAAGAGAACCCATGCTGTTAACTTTATTTAATAACAAATAAGTGATATTCTGTGAACTTCAGAAATGACATCTACCAAATGAACATAAACCATTGCAAGATGAAATTTGGCATCAAGAAACTGACGGAAAAGAAAAGTTAAAAAAACATCCGACAACAAAAAAGGATGGCAAGGTGACCCCATCCAACCTTTTTTAATTGTGTTCGGATAATCAAAAACAATCGCTTCTGATTTCCTTAATAAGCTTCATCGTTCATCTGATTATTTTGTCTTTTCAGCAATCATAGCTTTTGCTTGATTCATTATATCAATTAATGTTGCTATATTTGAGGGATTTATAAATACTGCCGAATTTGATATGGACTCATTGGCATAGATGAAAACTGTCCACTTGTTCTTAGAATAGTAGGCACCAAATTTCAGATTGTTAAGTGTCTGATATTCAATTTCTGTATATACTTCTGGTTGGGTAAGAAGCAGTTCATCCTTAATGTAATTCAGTGCTTTAATGCAAGCATCAAGTTCTACATATTCCAAGATTCCTGTATATGGGTCTAATGAGTGTCCATTGAAATAGTGTGTTTCAATACTCATACACCCACTTTTTATGCCACTAATAACATTTGTTGCGATAAAAACTTGGATGTCAATTCCTTTGATTTTTGGTGAGTCTAAGTCATAAACCTCCTTTTGGACAAAACTTCCATATTTACCCATAAACTCAAATGATTCCCTTTTTAATTCTTCTTTTGTGTCTTGTGCAAATGATGTGTTGGCAACCAAAACAAATGATAGAACAATTAAAAGAATTTTTCTCATAAGATATTTTTTTAGATATTACTTGAATAGTCAAAATCTGTCCTGACAATAGATATGCACTAGGACAAAAACAACGCCTTTTATTATGTATGCACACCCACCCTCCACTCCATCCACCAATGTTTGATGATGCGGCGTGGGCGTAGTGCAAATATATGTATTTTTTCATCCTCTACAAAATTCTTAATGTCAAACCTGCTATCAATCGCCTCACTTTTCATAACTTTGTACATTACAAAACATAGTCACTCTTGGCGACAAAAGATCGTAACAAAGCCAAGGATGTTTCAAGATCTATTATTGTCACTACACTAAAAAATTAACTCAGCAACGCGGCGAATGGATGGACAAGGATATTACATAGTGACCGGAGCCACCGGCAGCATTGGACGAGCTATTTGCCGGCAATTGCTGTCGGAAGGTAAAAGTGTGATTGCCACATACCGCAATGCACATCGCAAAGAGCAATTACTTGACGAACTCTGCCGGTCGATATCCGGTCGAGCAACGATAGAGTGTGAGCTTCTCGAACTTGACAAGCAGGCATCAATACGCGACTTCTGCAACCGCATTAGCGGTACACGCATCCATGCACTAATAAACAATGCCGGAGCCATGAACAGATATTACAGGCTCACCAATGACGGACTTGAGCACACTATGGCGGTGAACTTCTTTGGAACTGTGTTGCTCACACGGCTACTACTGCCACACATCGAACCCACAGGATGCATCATATTTACCACCTCGGTCACACGCCGCCTGCATCGGCTCACGGCAGAACTGCCGTTTCCAACCGAAAAGAATTTTTCACAACTCGGCACATACGGACGCAGCAAACTTGCACTTACACACTATGCCATGCACCTTGCCGATGAACTGCAAGGACAACACATCAGGGTAAACTGCGCCGACCCCGGGGTTGTAGATTCGGGCATGATAACAATGCACCGATGGTTTGACCCGCTTGCCGACCTGTTCTTCCGCCCATTCATCAGTTCACCCGAACGAGGTGCCGAATCGGCTTTGCAAGCAATCGTCTCTCCTCTCACCGGCATGATTTTCCACCACTCGCGATTCCACGCCATTGGCAGGGAATTGCGACACAACGATGCCCACCGGCAATTAATCTCAACCACCGACAATCTGCTCCTGCCATCAATTACACCTGATAATCTTGACCACACATAAACACCTGTTGCCCTACTATTCATAATAAACAGACCATCAACCTTTTAATAAGAACCGAATAAATTGACAGAACGATAAAATGGCAAAGAGACAACCAAAAATATCAAAGGAAGAAACCTTGGAGACTATTCTCTTTAACTGTCGCAACAGTTTGAGAGGGCGTGCTGCCATGACCGACAAGCGCGATTTGTTGTTGACTCTTGTGTTCTTGAAATTCATAGGGGAACGGTTCAAGCAGCAAAAGGATAAAATCAGGCATGAGATTGTAGAGGTTCAAGGCATTCACGACGAGGCTTTTGTTGAAATGCAACT
>CAYNBZ010000010.1:0-58085 GCA_964395975.1 uncultured Muribaculaceae bacterium
TTAAATATCAATTATTTCAAGGAACTTCTGTAATTTTTTAGTGGACACTTATGAAAAAACCTTTTAATTTTTTCGACATACAAGAAAAGCGCAGACCTTTGCCTACGCCTCAAGGCTCACCACAAGCCTTATACTCTAAGCGAGAAGCGATGTCGAAAAGTCAAACAGGAATCACGTTACAATTGTCAGTAAATCTGATAAAGATATTCTCTCTCAAACTTGATACTTTTGCATATAAAAAGAATCCAACCTTATGAAATATATTCTATGTACATTGCTTCTTGTCATCGCGACAACAGAACTGACATCAGGACAATCAAATAACAACAAAAATACTGAATCAATGGAAAACAATACTATCTATTTGAAAGCCGGGGAACATATATTTACCGCCACTCTTATCGACAATTCATCTACCAAAGCCCTAAAAGAAATGCTCACACACGGTGACATCACCATCGAAATGGAAGATTATGCCAACATGGAAAAAGTGGGATCGTTAGGACTTCGACTGCCTCGCAACGACAAACAGATAAACACCCAGGCAGGTGACCTGATATTATATCAAGGCACGTATTTCGTTATTTACTATGGCACCAATTCTTGGAGCCTTACACACCTTGGGAAAATCAACGATGCTTCTCGTGAAAAATTACTCGCAGCATTGGGTAAAGGCAATGTAACAGTCACTATTTCATTGAACAAGTAGTGAGGCTCACTTCACTTTTTGAGTTTGTCAGGATGCAAGGCAACGTATTCTTTCCACGAATGGCACGAATACTGTGATTGCGGTCTCGATGATTCATAAAAATGGCACAAAGCGGCAGCCAACGCATCGGTGGCATCAAGCAAGTCAGGCATTTGCTCATGTGGGATATTCAATATGCGGCGTAACATTTCGGCAACTTGTTCCTTCGATGCGCTACCATTACCGGTTATTGCCATCTTTATTTTCAATGGTGCATATTCGGCTATCGGCACATCACGATGAAGAGCTGCAGCCATAGCCACACCTTGTGCACGACCAAGTTTGAGCATCGACTGCACATTCTTTCCATAAAACGGAGATTCTATAGCCATCTCGTCGGGCAAATATTGTTCAACAAGTCCAAGCACTCGCTCAAAGATGCGATGCAGACGCATGTAATGGTCATCAAACTTGCTCAATTTTATTACACCGAGGGCTATCATCGAAGGTTGCTTCCGCTTTACTCCGAGTATGCCATACCCCATCACATTGGTACCAGGGTCGATTCCAATGATAATACGGTCATATTCTTCATTATGCAAAGCCATTATTATATATCTATGTCGAGTTTTTCCATCAATGTGGAAAATCCTGCCACATCTTGACCAAAACGTTTTGTCATCTCCTCAAGCAAATGCGCACCGGTTCGGCGATACCATATTTCAAGAGCTTCGATCGAGAGTGCATGAAATTGCAACGCATAGCTGTTACCCTCAGCCTCCGGATCATCGGTAATGATACACGTCAACTGTGGCAATGACAATTCTCCACCCGAGATCACAACAGGGATATACTCTCTACGCAGCCAGTCGAGGAAATCTTCGGCTACCGACTGCGACACGTGATAAGTAGTATTATATATTACCATAACACATTATAATAAAAAGCTGCACCCTTGCGGCATTTCGCAGCCGTTCAAGCGCAGCTTTAATCAAGATGTTAAAATCTATTACTCGGCCTTGCCGTTGCTGCCAAGTACATTGATGATTTTATGCTTGTAAAGTTTTTCCATCTCGTCGCGAGCCGGACCAAGGTATTTACGTGGGTCGAATTCTTGCGGCTTTTCGTTGAACACCTTACGTACAGCAGCAGTCATTGCCAAACGGCTGTCGCTGTCAATGTTGATTTTGCAAACCGCGCTTTTTGCAGCCTTGCGGAGCTCCTCTTCGGGTATTCCGATTGCATCGGGCAACTTACCACCGTTGGCATTGATAATGTCAACATATTCTTGTGGAACAGATGAAGAGCCGTGAAGCACGATTGGGAAACCGGGGAGTTTTTCCATTACAGCATCGAGTACATCAAATGCCAATGGAGGCGGAACAAGGCGACCCTCGGCATTGCGCGTGCATTGTTCGGGTTTGAACTTATATGCACCATGAGAAGTACCTATCGAAATGGCAAGGCTGTCACAACCTGTACGGGTTGAAAAGTCGATAACTTCTTCGGGGTTGGTGTAAGTGTGGTGGTCTGACGACACTTCATCTTCGACACCTGCCAACACGCCAAGTTCACCCTCAACTGTGACATCATATTGGTGTGCATATTCTACCACTTTCTTTGTAAGAGCCACATTTTCTTCGTAAGGAAGATGCGAGCCATCAATCATAACCGAAGAAAAACCGCTGTCGACACAAGACTTGCAAATTTCAAAACTGTCGCCATGATCGAGGTGAAGAACAATTTGCGGATGTTCCCAACCCAATTCTTTTGCATATTCTACGGCACCTTCAGCCATATAGCGCAACAACGTAGCGTTTGCATAGTTACGTGCGCCTTTCGACACTTGGAGGATTACCGGAGATTTGGTTTCGGCAGCAGCCTTGATAATTGCTTGCAACTGTTCCATGTTGTTGAAGTTGAAAGCAGGAATGGCATAACCACCCTTAATAGCCTTGGCAAACATATCACGAGTGTTCACCAAGCCGAGATCCTTGTAATTTACCATTTTAGTTAAATTTATATAAGTGACTAAATCTTTCTATCTTTTCTTTCGATGAATCGGCTCACTTTTGACTAACATCAACGCGCCATAAGCGACCATTTACGCTTTTATCTGTGCAAAGATAACAAATTTATACGTCCCAATAATAGCAAATAGATAAAATATCATTAAATTTGCTCGCAATTTTAGATAACAGAACAAAGTTTTTTTAAGCGCACAAAATATTACGAGCATGAGAAAATGGCGCATCGAAGACAGCGCAGAGCTTTACAACATTAATGGTTGGGGATTGAAATACTTTTCCATCAACGAGAAAGGACATGTAGAAGTGACACCCAAAGAAGACTGTGTCGCAGTCGATTTAAAAGAAGTACTGGACGAGCTGCAAGTACGCGATGTCACAGCACCGGTGTTGCTGCGCTTCCCCGATATTCTTGACAATCGTATCGAGAAAATTTCACGATGCTTTCATCAAGCCGCCGAAGAATACCACTACAATGCCGAAAATTTCATCATTTATCCTATTAAGGTAAATCAAATGAAGCAAGTGGTAGAAGAAATTGTGAGTCATGGTAACAAATTTAAAATAGGTCTTGAGGCCGGCTCGAAACCCGAATTGCATGCCGTGCTGGCCATCAACACATCAGAAAATTCCCTCATAATCTGCAACGGTTACAAGGACGAGAATTATGTGGAACTTGCCCTGCTGGCGCAAAAGATGGGTCGACGCATAATCCTTGTGGTAGAAAAACTAAACGAGCTGCAATTGATTGCAGACATAGCCAAACGGCTGAAAATGCGACCGAATATCGGGGTACGCATCAAACTCGCAAATTCCGGAAGCGGCAAATGGGAAGAGTCGGGAGGCGACCAAAGTAAGTTCGGACTGAATTCGAGCGAACTGCTCACGGCATTGTCGATGCTCGAAAAATATAAAATGACCGACTGCCTAAAACTTATACACTTCCACATCGGCAGCCAAATCACGAAGATTCGCCGAATCAAAAACGCATTGCGTGAAGCCATGCAATTCTACGTACAATTATCCAATTTGGGCTATAACATCGATTTTGTCGACATCGGAGGCGGATTGGGTGTTGACTATGACGGCACACGCAGCAGTGCCAGCGAAAGCAGCATGAACTATAGCATACAGGAATATGTCAACGACTCAGTGTCGGCACTCGTCGATGCATGTGAAAAAAACAACTTGAAACAACCAAACATAATCACCGAATCGGGGCGGTCGCTCACTGCTCACCACTCGGTGCTGGTATTTGAAGTTCTACAGACGACATGCTTGCCGGAATGGGATGACAATACCGACAAAATCAGCGATACCGACCACGAACTTGCCCGTGAATTGTATGACATCTGGGAGCGCATAAACCAACCAAGGCTGTTTGAAAGTTGGCATGATGCTCTGCAAATCAGAGAAGAGGCACTCGATCTCTTTAGCCTCGGATTACTTGATTTGCGCACACGAGCCTTGATTGAGAAATTGTTCTGGTCGATTGCGCGCGACGTGAGCGAACTTGCATCAGGCATGAAACATGCACCCGAAGAGCTGCGCAAAGTCTTCAAAATGTTGCCCGAAAAATACTTTTGCAACTTTTCACTATTCCAGTCTCTTCCAGACTCTTGGGCCATTGACCAAGTATTTCCCATCATGCCCATTTCTCGTCTCGACGAACGTCCCGACAGAATGGCGACAATCCAAGACATTACTTGTGACAGCGATGGAAAGATTGCCAACTTCATATCGATGCACGGCACATCCTCTTCATTGCCTGTACACTCAATAAAGCCTGATGAGCCTTATTACTTCGGTGTTTTCCTTGTGGGTGCATATCAAGAGATTTTAGGCGACTTGCACAACCTTTTCGGAGATACTAATGCCGTACACATCAGTGTATATAAGGATCATTACGATATCGACCAAATAATAGATGGAGAAACCGTTGCCGAAGTCCTCGACTATGTACAGTTCAATCCAAAGCGACTTGTTCGCAATGTCGAAACATGGGTGACAAAATCGATGAAAGAAGGTAAAATCACGCCCGAAGAAGGTCGTGAATTCTTGAGCAACTACCGCTCGGGACTATACGGATACACTTACCTCGAAAAAGACTGAAACTTCTTGTTTCACACTTACCGGTACGGGGACACATCTTGCAAAAAAAAACGAATATGAGATTTTTCATTCGTCTATCATACAGGGGCGCAAATTTTCACGGGTGGCAAACTCAACCTAATGCCACTACGGTGCAAGAAACCATCGAACGGATGATGACCACCGTGATGCGCGTCCCCATTGCCATAACAGGAGCAGGACGCACCGACACCGGAGTGAATGCGGCCATGATGATAGCGCACTTCGACTGCGGCGATACTATTGTAAAAGATACGCCTCGGCTCATTCGAAGTCTTAACAGCATACTCAGAAACGATATTGCCATCCATTCTATATTTCCCGTTGCCGATAACGCACATGCACGTTTCGATGCAACAAGCCGCACTTATAAGTATTTTACCCATAGCGAGAAATCTCCATTCCTATACCCTTTAAGCTGGCAACATCCCCAACACCTCGATTTCGACTTAATGAACGAAGCCGCAGCTACCCTACTACACTACACCGATTTTACAAGTTTCAGCAAGTTGCACACCGATGTAAAAACGAACAATTGCACCATAACCCATGCCAAATGGGAACAAGAAAGCAATCAGATGGTGTTCACAATCACTGCCAACCGCTTTTTACGCAATATGGTGCGAGCCATTGTTGGGACACTCATAGAAGTCGGCATGAAAAAGCTATCCATTCACGACTTCGGCAAAATAATCGAGCAAAAGAACCGATGCATGGCAGGCACCTCAATGCCAGGTCACCCACTTTTCCTGTGGAATATCACTTACCCCTATCCTATTATATAAGAGAAATATAGCGTGCAGTCTAAGCACCTCTCATTCTATCCTACCAAATAAATTCGTACAAACAAATTAATATTTCTACTTTCTTTGCTACAAATTTCAACAAAACATGTATCTTTGCAGCGTGAATTGCAACTGCAAAAGCCGGCAAATGTTAACACAAACGGTAATTTCTCAGGTGTTAAGGGCTTCAGGTATAAAACGGTTGCATTCCGGAAACTGCAATATTAGTGGCATTGATGTAACAGTCATTGAGAAAACGACTTTTACCATATGTGCCAATAAAGTTTCAAGAATATGATAACATGACAAGAGTAACAATGACGAACTTAAATGTGCACATACTAACACACAAATGTGCAAGAGAATAGAATTTAAGTCGTTAATTTTTTTCATAATTGAATTAAAATTGTTTACTTTGTGCCGCGAAAATTATTATCCAAATTATAACTTTAAATTTTAATAATTATGTCAGAAATTGCAGAAAAAGTAAAAGCGATAATCGTAGAAAAGCTTGGAGTAAATGAATCTGAAGTAACCCCGGAAGCTACATTTCAACAAGATCTTGGTGCCGATTCGCTCGACACTGTTGAATTGATTATGGAATTTGAAAAGCAATTTGGTATTGAAATTCCTGATGACAAGGCCGAAAGCATAACCACTGTAGGTGATGCCATCGCATACATCGAAGCAAACAAATAAAAGAATAATAATGGAATTAAAAAGAGTTGTTGTAACAGGCATGGGAGCTATAACTCCCCTCGGCAACGATGTTGAAACCACATGGCAAAATGCCATTGCGGGGAAAAGCGGTGCCGGGCCTATTACACATTTCGATGCATCCCTGTTCAAAACTCAATTTGCGTGCGAGGTAAAGGGCTTCAACGGTGCAGATTTTTTCGACCGCAAGAAGTTACGTACACTCGACCTCTATTCCCAATATGCCTTGGTTGCGGCCGGAGAGGCAATAAAAGATTCCAAAATAGATACAGAAGACACCGATGCTAATGATGTGGGTGTTATTTTCTCGTCAGGAATCGGAGGATTGCACACTTTTGAAGAAGAAGCCGGCTATTATGCAATCCATGCAGAACAAGGTCCGAAGTACAATCCTTTCTTCATACCGAAGATGATTGCAGATATAGCTGCCGGTCATATTTCCATGCAATATGGATTCCGCGGTCCTAACTTCGGAATTGTTTCGGCTTGTGCATCATCTACCAATGCTCTAATCGATGCGTTCAACTATATTCGTTTGGGTATGGCTACAGCCATAGTCAGCGGTGGTGCCGAAGCCGGCATCTATCCCGCCGGAGTGGGAGGTTTCAACTCGATGCACGCTCTTTCGACTCGCAACGACAGCCCGGAAACAGCTTCACGCCCATTCAGTGGATCGCGTGACGGTTTCGTCATTGGGGAAGGTGCAGCTTGTCTTGTTCTTGAAGAATTAGAACATGCAAAGGCTCGCGGCGCAAAGATTTATTGTGAAATCGCCGGCAGTGGGATGTCGGCCGATGCCTATCACATCACAGCAAGCCACCCCGAAGGATTAGGCGCAAAATTAGTGATGAAGAGAGCCATTGCCGATGCAGGACTTACTCCTGCCGATGTGGATTATATCAATGTTCACGGCACATCAACCCCCGTTGGAGATTTATCTGAAGTCAAAGCAATTAAAGAAGTATGGGGTGAGGATGCTTACCGTCTGAGCATCAGTTCTACAAAGTCTATGACCGGTCACCTGCTTGGGGCTACCGGTGCACTTGAAGTGATGTTCTGCATCAAGGCCATAACCGATGGAATTGTTCCTCCTACCATCAACCATGCTGAGGATGACTTGGATCCCGAAATTGACTATAAGTTGAATTTTACGTTTAACAAAGCGCAAAAACGCGACATTAACGTGGCATTGTCCAACACATTCGGTTTCGGCGGACACAACGCCAGCATGATTGTAAAAAAATACAGGGAGTAATATCGTGCTACCAAACGATATCTTGTTTAGCATAAAGCTTCTTTTCCATAAAGAAAAGAGGCTTTACGCTTTTTGTTACCATTTGCTTGGATTTACACCACATAATCTAAATATGTATAAATTGGCATTCATACATCGTTCACAATCGGTCTACACACAACATGGTTGCCACATCAATAACGAACGACTCGAATATCTCGGCGATGCAATTCTTGGAGCTGTGGTAGCAGATATGCTTTATAAAATGTACCCTCATCGACAGGAAGGGTTTCTCACCAGCACACGTTCTAAGATTGTCAAACGGGATACTCTTAGCATGATTGCAAAAAAGCTCGGACTCGACAAGGTTGTACATCCTGTGTTGACAAGCCATACCCATAATTCCTACATATATGGTAACGCTCTCGAGGCATTAGTGGGTGCAGTATATCTTGATCGAGGCTACAAGCGATGCAAGACTTTCATAATCGAACGCATAATAAAACCACACATCAACATTCACAATATAGCTAAGACAGAAATCAACTTCAAGTCCAAACTTCTCGAATGGGGGCAAAAATACCACGTACCAATTAATTTTAAACTTGTTGAAACAACAATCGACGGAAGCAACAGCCAAATGTTCCATTCTGTAATTACAATTTTCAATCGTCCAATCAGCGAGGCTACAGGATATACAAAAAAAGAATCGCATCAAATTGCATCCAGAAGTGCACTGACGCGCATTGCCAACGATACTGCCTTGCGAAACGAAATATTAACATTGGCTGAAACCTATGGAAATACTAATACTGCACAATAACAGCCACCATAAGAATGACAAAATGAAATTACTGTCATTTCGCCCATACAACATTTGCATTGGAAATAATTTGCAAAAGAAAGAAATTATAATTAACTTTGTCAAGTCATTCAATAATGACATTACTAAAGTGTAATGTTTGGAATCGGGTGTAAATCCCGGGCAGTACTCGCTGCCGTAACTCCAACTAATATCCTGCGGAAGAGTCACTGGACTGCAATGGTCTGGGAAGGCTGTTTCGACACCAACAGGAGGAGAAGCCGGAATACAGATTGGATGATATGTGTGTTTAACTGCCTGCGAGAAGATTTCTCACTTATGAGAAAAAACACATAAGAGGGAAACATCGGGCATAAATTATACGGTTTAATGAAATTTTTACAATGGTTTGCATTGGTGTGGATTATAATATCCAATGCAAAAGTTAATGCACAAGTTTCTAATGGAAACTATGAAGATGACTTGTTTCTTGATTCGATATTGACCATTCAAGGAATAGATGTAATCGGTAACAAGCATACTGAAATAATAAAGCCACAAAGTCTTAGTGGCATCGAACTCGAACGCCTCAACAGCCAAACCGTTGCCGATGCGTTACGTTATTTCTCAGGAGTGCAATTAAAGGACTATGGCGGTATAGGGGGTATAAAGACTGTCAATATCCGAAGTATGGGTACAAACCATGTGGGTGTATTCTACAATGGCATCCAACTCGGCAATGCACAAAACGGACAAGTGGATCTCGGTCGCTACTCCCTTGACAACATTGAGGAAATAGCGTTATATAACGGACAAAAAAGCAACATTTTCCAAAGCGCAAAAGATTTTTCATCATCGAGCGCGATATATATCACTACCAAACGCCCCACATTTTCCAAAGGTCGCAACTATCAAATTACAGCACAAATGAAAACCGGCAGTTTCGGGCTTGCCAATCCATCAATAATATGGAATCAACGGCTGTCGGACAATATAACATTCTCAGCAAACGCTGAATACACCTATGCCAACGGCAAATATAAGTTCCGTTATCGACGACTACAATTAAATGGAGATGTGGCCTATGACACCACCGCAACCAGACAAAATGGCGATGTAGAGGCTTTGCGAACCGAATTGGGCATATATGGCAAACTGCATGACGGACAATGGAACATAAACGGGTATTTCTATACATCCGAACGTGGCATACCCGGAGCAATTGTCAATAATGTGTTCCGTCGAGGAGAACGACAATGGGATA
The DNA here is from genome assembly GCA_964395975.1 of uncultured Muribaculaceae bacterium. GTDB lineage: Bacteria > Bacteroidota > Bacteroidia > Bacteroidales > Muribaculaceae > Avimuribaculum. The sequence goes on from CAYNBZ010000010.1 coordinate 9,648, forward strand.
AGAATGCATTTGGGCAAGGTGCATTTGAAAAGAAATTCACGAACTTTTACTCACTGAAATTAAGCGGAAAATTTGCATGGGACTATTCAAATTATCTGCGTGATGATTCCAAGGAACTGTACCTAAACAATCACTACTATCAAAAAGAGGTGTATTTCTCGGCTGCCAACCTATTCACAATAAAAGATTGGTGGACAGTTTCGGCAGCAACTGATTTGCAATGGAATACAATGGATGCCGACCTTACCGATTTTGCCTATCCCACCCGATGGACAGAACTCGCAGCCATAGCCACAGCTTTCAATTTCAACCACTTTAACCTACAAGCAAGTCTGCTCGGCACATTTATCCAAGAATCTACCCGTTCACGCAAGGCTTATACAGCCTCGCCCAACAAGCATGAACTTTCTCCTGCCGCATTCATCAATTATCACCCTTTCAGTGATAACCGGCTTGAAATTTACGGATTTTTCAAAAAGATTTTCCGTATGCCTACATTCAACGACCTTTACTATACAGAAATCGGAAATGCCAATCTTGAACCAGAATATACCTACCAATACGACATAGGTTTCTCCATCAACCGTTCATTGAATCACTCATTTTTTGACTTTGCCTCAATAAAAGCTGACGCTTATTACAATTCGGTGACAAACAAAATTATTGCATACCCTACCGGCAAGCAATTCAGATGGACGATGATCAACCTCGGCACCGTGCATATCGCAGGGCTTGAAATGTCGGGCGATATTGCTGCACACATCAATAAAGTAGACATGAAACTACATGTTCAATATACTTTTCAACGTGCACGCGATTACACCGACCCAACAGACTCGTATTATGGCGATCAGATACCATATATTCCACGCCACAGCATATCACTCTCATACAATGCCAATTATAAAGGTTGGGATTTCAATTATTCGTTCATATATACCGGAGAGCGTTATAACGAGCAAGAAAACAATCTTTATAATTATGAGCCACCATGGTACACTCACGATATGTCACTCTCCAAAGAGTTTAGCATCGGCAAGGTACAATTGCGACTTATGGGAGAATTGAACAACGTGTTCAACCAAGCATACGAAGTGATACATAACTATCCAATGCCGGGACGAAACTTTCGCATTACGGCAAAAGTAACAATATAACAATGTTATACAAACGAAATATAACCCAACTCCATATCCTCATCATTGCTGCACTGCTGCCAATGACGTGCATAATAATCGCTTCGTGTGAACGCAATGAAATTCTTATAGACATTGTGCAAACACAAGTCACAGAGCCGGCATTCACCGACATTTATGGCTTCTACTTACTTAACGAAGGGAATATGGGCAGCAACAAGGCAAGCATCGACTATTTCGATGCCACCGAAGGAATCTACTATCGCAACATCTATGCCGAACGCAATCCCACAGTGGTAAAAGAATTAGGCGACGTAGGTAACGACATCCAAATATATGGCGACAAAATGTATGCAGTCATAAACTGTTCGCATAAAGTAGAAGTACTGACACCTGACAGTGCCAAGCGCATCACACAAATCGATATTCCAAACTGTCGTTATGTGTTGGGAAATGGAGATTTTGTGTATGTGAGCAGTTACGTAGGTCCTGTACAAATCGATCCCACGGCTCCACTTGGTGCTGTATTCAAGGTCGATACATTATCGCTTGCAGTTGTAGATACGGTGGAAGTCGGCTACCAACCCGAAGAAATGACCATCATCGGCAATTACCTGTATGTAGCCAATTCGGGTGGATACCGCGTACCAGATTATGATAACACAGTTTCAGTGATAGATTTGCAGAAGTTTGATGTTGTCGATGTCATAACCATCGACCAATCGGCAAATTTCCATCGCCTCGACCACGATAGCCAAGGCCGGTTGTGGTTAAGTTCGCGCGGTAATTATTATGGCGACTTTGACTCCGACCTTTTTGTAGTCGATCCTGTGGGCAAGCAGGTCATAAAAGACATGGAGGTCCCTGTATCGGATATGTGGGCCGATGGCGACACACTCTATGTCATAAGTACCGAATGGAGCTACATCACCGGAGAAAACACCGTGTCGTATGCCAAAATTGACATGACCGAGATGGAAGTTCTTGACCGAAACATCATCAAAGACGGAACCGACCAACAGATAAAGGTGCCTTACGGCATCGCAGTTGACCCGATAACAAAAGACTTTTATGTGTGTGATGCGAAATCATACGTCGTTTCAGGCACTATCTACTGTTTCGACAGCGATGGATACCTTAAGTGGAGCCAGACCACAGGGCAAATCCCTGGGCATTTTGCTTTCAGAGGACGAAAGTGACATCACCCACACACTCACATGATGCCGAGAGAGGCACATGAAACATTTTTATAATACCGACGGGCATCAGGTGGCGATTACTCGCATTAAAAGAGAAGCAGGTGAAAATCCTGAACAGTGCCGCTGCTGTAACTCCCACCCATTTTAATAGAGAGAATGTATGCCACTGTAACAAAAACTTATGGGAAGGCTCATTCTAAACACTCTTGGGAGAAGTCAGAATACCTGCCTGAATGCCGCGTCCACTCTTGCAACCTGCGTGACCATGGGTTGAGTGGAACTTTGTGCATATCCCCCACAGCTTGACGGGATAATGCCTCTTAGTGCTTTACCACCCCTCTCATATTGCCAAATGGTTGCAAAGACTTTTAGTTAACTAATTTGTAATTATTACATATATTATGAACAAATTGTACCTTACAATTGCAACCATTGCAACAGCAGCTTTTACAATGCAAGCTGCCAGTCCTGTGCATAGCACCGTATTTGAATTTGTCCCTGCACCAGGGCAATTCGTCAACGAGTTGCCCGAATGGGAAGAGGGTGACGATACTGCCACCATGGCTGAAAAAGCCTATAATTACATGGTACCTGATGGTAGCATGATTTCACTCGGAGCTTATGGAGGCTATGTGGTAGTCGGTTTCGACCACACCATAGTCAATGTTGATGATGTACGCGACATCTACATCGAAGGCAACGCATTTCAAGCCGATGCAAGCTCAACACGAGGAGGCAGTTGCGAACCGGGAGTGGTGCTTGTGGCATACGACATTAATGGAAATGGCATACCCGATGACAATGAATGGTTTGAAATTCGCGGCAGCGAATATGACAATTCTATGCTCAACTATGAATGTACCTATTACCGACCCGACACCGATGATGACGATATTTATTGGACCGATAACTATGGCAACGAGGGATATGTGTATAAAAACATCTATCACTCACAACCCTACTGGCCACAGTGGTTGATAGACCAAGAAACACTGGTGTTCCAAGGTACACGGCTTCCAGATAACGGGGTGAACGAAGGCGATGACAATAGTCCCTATTACGTACTGAGCCAATTTGATTATGGGTACGCAGATAACGGCTTTAACTTGCTTAACGGTGAATGGAATGAAGATGCCAAAATCGATATCGATTGGGCCATAGATGTCAATGGCAACTCAGTGAAAATGCCGGGTGTCGATTTTGTGAAAATCTATACAGGTGTCAACCAATACAACGGTTGGCTTGGCGAGTGCAGCACAGAGGTGAGCCGTGTGATCGATGCACACGTCACTCGCGAAGGAAGTAACCCCGTGCTTGACGAAACGGTGCAAATCGACCAATCCGTATTAGCAGCATTCCTTGAAGCCTATAGCGATGGCAATACATCGACAGTGCCACATATCACCGACAACAGCAACATGCGCATATACCTCGATCGCGCTACCGGGCAAATACACTTTAACGCTGTCACCGGCGGAACGGCACAAGTGTACAACCAAAGCGGAATGCTTTTATATACCGCAACTTTTAAAGAAGGAAGCAACAGCATAGACATTAGCGGCTATACAGCCGGCCTGTACTTTGTACGCATAGATGGGAAAACCACAAAAATACTGAAACAGCGATAAGATAGAATCCCTTCACTTTATAATTATTTATAATAACAAATTTTTCAACTTTATGATTATGAAAAAAAAACTTGCACTGTTAAGTGTCATTACGACACTAATGGCCAATGCCGAAGTCGCCTTGCAAGGCATTCCTGTCAATGATCACCGTAGCGAGGCCGTTAAACAACAAATGAATGTACCTATCATGACAGTCGATGCCGACAACTTTACATTTGATGACATCACATATTGGGTGGGCGAAGGTGAAAATCAAGCCGCACTCGTACTGCAATGGAACGATGAACGAGAAAGCGGTGCTCTTGTGTGGGGTTATCGGTTCGATGGCGAAGCCTCAGGTTACGACATGATTGCAGCAATAGCTAAAACCGACAATCGTCTGTATTATTTAACTCACGAAACACAGTATGGCAATACAATAGCAGGTATCGGGTTCGACCTCGATGGCGATGGTGACATCGCCCTGATGTTGGGAAATGATGAGGTTGAAATAAACGAAGATGGGTACGCTCTAACGACATCCTATAATTATGATGGCTACACATCACGTGATGCCGATGACTTGTGGGCTTCCGGATGGTACACCAACGGATACTGGGCATATTATGTGTCGGATGACCAATCTATTCCGCCAACAACCTATTCCGGCTTAGGTGCAAGCAGTCGAATGTTGACTGATGGTTGTGCCGATGGTTGGAATTTCACGTCATTGACATCATCCGATGCTTTGTATTGGAAAGAGCTGATCGCTGTGGAGGCTCCGGAAACGGAATTACCAATCCCAGATGAGTTTACAGATGGCTTTTTCATTCAAAATGAAGATTGGTATGGCCATGCAATGGGTTCGATCAACTTCATAGCATATGACGGCACGCCATATTATAACGTGGACAATAAAGCGAACGGAAATACTGAAGTACTCGGAAACACTTCACAATACGGCCAAATCTACGGCGGATATTACTATGTCATGTCGAAACAAGAACCGCGACTGGTGGTTATGGACGCAAGAACTTTACAAGTCGTTAAGTCGTTCGACTCAATCGGCAGCGGTGACGGGCGGGCCGTGCTTGGTGTGGATGCCGGCAAAGTATATGTAGGTTCTTCGGCAGGTATTTTTGTTCTCGATGTTGACAATGATTTCACTCTCAGCGAAACTGCCATCGAAGGTACGGCAGGGACGAGTGCTTATGTCGGACAAACGGGAATGATGACACGTGTAGGCAAATATGTGTTTGCTACCAAGCAATCTACAGGGGTACTTATCATAGATCCTATTACTGATACCGTAGTTAAAACAATTGAAAATAGCGACATTTGTGGAGTGACAGTCTCCCGTGATGGAACAGTATGGGCCGTGGCACAAGAAAACATCATACGAATAAATCCCGTTACCCTTGAATACGAAACATTAGAGTTACCAAACAGGATGGTCACCCCTTGGGGCAGTTGGATGGCCGACAAGATGTGTGCCGCCCCTGATGAAAACGCATTATACTATGCCTATGGAAGTTCAACATGGCCAAACTCGGAAACTTCAATCGGAAAACTTATCATCAATGAGGATGGTTCGCTTAGCGAAGACACAGACTTCGAATTCATCATGCCAGAAGCCACCTCCGAGAACAGGAATCAGATGCTGTACGGCAAAATCGACATCGATCCCATATCTGGCTACTTGGTTGCCACCACAACGCAAGACGGATACAGCACAAACTACTCTTACAATTGGTTGCACTTCATCGACCGCGAAACAGGTGAGGTAGTCAACACTATCACGCTCACAAGCGACAGCGGTGAGAATTATTATTGGTTCCCTGCAATGCCGGTATTCCCCGACAACAACGATCCTGAAATAACATTGGAGTCTGTTAACTTGTCTAGCAATGAAAATTCCGTAACATTCCCTATAACCGACATTGTTAATGACATAGACAACATGCCGGCACTTGCAGTGGTCGAGGCAGAAACAAGCAACAACGAGATTTTTACCGTTGAGAACAACGGGTTGGCTCTTACCGTGACACCATTGGCACAAGGTTCGGCTGACCTTTACCTGACAGTGAACTCGAACGGCCACGTGATCGAAAAAACGATTCCTGTAAGCATAACCATACCAAGCGGAATTGCAGGAAATTCTCTTGCCAATGTTTACATTTATCCTGCAATAGTCAATGACATACTACACGTCAATGGCCTAACCGATGGATTCGTGATAGTGTATAACATGACAGGAGTACAAGTGGCAAGCCACAACCTCGAAATAGGAAACTCCATCGACCTTGGCAATTTAGCCAGTGGTGCTTATGTCGTAAAAGTCGTATCCAATAGCAAGGTTCAAACCAAGAAAATTATCAAATTATAATAAATATAGTATAGTGTTTCTGCTATAATTCTCAATTCTCAAGTATTGGAAAGGCACAGCCGTGAGGTTGCGCCTTTTTGTTTATCTGCACCCTGCCGGACGGTAATTCATAACGTTGGCCGGCGGTCGTCCGGCTTCAAGTTCACACTTCATAAATTCCATATAAGGAGCTGAATGGGCAAAAAACTTATAATACCCCTCACACAAATAATTAAGTCCCCGTTCACCATCGGCAGTCACGGCAAAGCGATTTTTGGGACACTCTCCATTGCAAATCATCGAAAAACGGCACTCACGGCACTGCCGAGGCAATGAGCCGCGCTTGGCCGCGCCAAATTGCGATTGGCGTGAACTGTACATCATTTCGGCAAGCGGAACCTCGGTAATATTTCCAAGCTTGTATTCGGGAAACACGAAATGATCGCACGAATACACATCACCGTTAAACTCCATTATTCCCGCATGACCACACGACCGAGCCATAGAACACACACCCGGTTCTACCCCGACCCAATTGGCAAGCGTGGCATCGAATATCTGCACAAAATATTGCCCAACGTCATTACGCACCCATTCATCGAAAATTGTGCATAAGAAGTCTCCCCACCGATGTGGTAACACCGAAAAATCAGCAATTTCGGTAGATTCTTGAGTAGCAAGCGATGCCAATTGCAAATATTCACTATCGGCAATAAGGCGTTCTACGATAGGTGTGAATTGCAGGTAATGGCATCCTATGTTCTTAAAAAAACGATAAAATTCAAGCGGATATTCACTGTTATAGTCGTTCACCACAGCCATTCCATTCCATTCCACACCATGCTTGTTGAGCAGTTCTATGCCACGCATGACACGAGCAAAAGTCGGTTGCCCACCTCTTGAACGCCTGTACTCGTCATGAAAGCGTTCAGGACCATCAATCGATATACCTATGAGCCACCCCTCGTCTTTGAAAAAGCGACACCAATCATCGTTTAACAATATCCCATTTGTCTGCAAGCAGTTACTTATACGGTGTCCCTGTGCATACTTTTTCTGCAACGCCACTGCCTTACGGTAAAAGCTGATGGGGCGCAACAGAGCCTCGCCACCATGCCATGTGAACATCACATCGCGCATAGTCTGAGACCCGATATATTGTTCGGTAAACTGTTCAAGCAGCCGCTCGCTCATCAAGTGATTTGGTTGCCTGCGATAAAGCTCCGACTTTTCAAGGTAGTAACAATATTCGCAAGCAAGATTACAAGTAGCCCCAACAGGCTTTACCATCACATATAACGGTCGTTCAAAAGGGTTTTCCATAATTTTTTATATTACCGGTGCAAACGCACATCAATCAAGTCAAGCTCTTTCATTCATCAAATTTACGACATTTCACATCAACCACAAAATAAGCCACAATCCATGAAGCAACGCGATGAACATCTCAGTGCAAATCCCGCACTTTCTCATCAATTTAAACAATACATCCACCTATATGATTCTCAATTCTCAAGCAAAACATCGACTTTGTAATACAATTTTTTGGATTAATGAAAACATTTTCTTAAATTTGATAGTCACTTTCACTTATGCTTATGTCGGGGGCTGATTACATCGCGTCGCAGGTAGTATTATCGCAATCTTGGTTGTTCCGATTAGCTTACAGATTGACTCTCGATCTGGAAGATGCCAAAGATTTGCGACAAGAAACCGTATTGAAAATACTCGACAATAAAAGTCATTTCACACATGGCTCCAATTTCAAAGGATGGTCGGGCGTGATAATGAAAAACATTTTCATAAACCAATACCGCAGATCATCAAAAATACAAATCAATAAAAGTGATAGCGAAATAATTCAATACTCCGACTCCATTCAAAACAAAATTTCCGACATTACACCCGAAAACAATATTTCAGAAAATGAAATATTGGCAAAGATAAACAATTGCCCACATGATTATTTTCAATCGTTCAAATTATTCATTGCGGGATACTCATATAAAGAGATAGCCGAATTATTGGCTCTGCCCATTGGGACGGTGAAAAGTCGCATATACACCGCCCGAAAGAAACTGCAATCAGCACTTTCCGAATACAAATAAAAATTTGTAAAAAACAAAGTGGCTATCGACAATCATAAAAACTCGATAGCCACATGTTCCATCGAAACTCCCCCCTCCCTTGTATTTTGGTAAATTCTTTGCCAGAATCATCTGCCATACAAAAAATTTCAGTAATTTTAGCCTTTAGGAACACGGGGGAGCCGTTTGAATGTTATTATAGCACTGTAAATTCAATACTTCGTATTGCTATATCCCTATTACTCAAAGAGATAATTTTATTTTTGTATCAAACTTACGTTAATTGCTTATGGAAGAGAGAAACCGATTTAAAGAAGTGCTGAGTTCTTGTGTAAAGACCATATTCCTGATGGCAGTGTTGCTGTTGATTGGCTTCTTGCTGTTGATTGGCTTCAACGCAATTGCCGCTGATTATGATTTTAAGGTCGATGGTATATGTTACAACATACTTTCATCTGATGACAAGACTGTCAAAGTAACTAGAAAGGTAGGAGGAGTTATGGGTTATAATAGCTATTCCGGAGATGTTATTATACCACAAAAAGTCACATATCAGGATATTACCTACACTGTAACCACTACCGGGAACTACGCTTTCGCGGATTGCAGCAGTCTGACTTCTGTTGAGCTTCCGTCGAGCATCACATCTATCAGGTATGGTGCTTTCGAGGATTGCAGCAGCTTGACTACGATAAATGTGGATGAAGACAATCAAACTTATGCTTCTGTGGACGGTGTGGTTTACACAAAAAAAGTGACTGAGTTGTGCGTTTGTCCCGGTGGGAAAACCTCAGTTTCTATCCCTAACACTGTCACCACTATCGGTGTAGGTGCTTTCGAGGGATGCAGTAATTTGACATCGGTGGAGATGCCGAGTGTCACATCTATCGGTGAAGTTGCTTTCGCGAGATGCAGAAAGTTGGCTTCAGTGAAAATGCCAAACGTCAAATCTATCGGGGCAGGTGCTTTCTATCGATGCAGCAATTTGACATCGGTGGAGATGCCTAGTGTCACATTTATCGGTGAAGTTGCTTTCGAGGATTGCAGCAATTTGGCTTCTGTTGAGCTTCCGTCGAGCGTCACATCTATCGGATATAGAGCTTTCGCGGGTTGTAGCAGTTTGACTGCGATAAATGTGGATGAAGACAATCAAACTTATGCTTCTGTGGACGGCGTGGTTTACACAAAAGATATGTCTGAGTTGTGCATTTGTCCCGCTGGGAAAACCTCAGTTTCTATTCCTAACACTATCACCACAATCAGAGGATATGCTTTCGGGTTTTGCAGCAAGTTGGCGGCAGTGAAACTTCCATGTAGCATCACTGAAATCGGGAGCGGGGCTTTCAATAATTGCAACTCGCTAATTGAAGTATATTGCGAATCTACCATTCCGCCTACTGCATACGATAATACATTCTCGGATAATACGCTTCAAAATGGTACGCTTTATGTGCCTGTTGGCAGCAAAGCCGACTATGAAACTGCCGACCCGTGGCGTAACTTCCGGAAATTGAAGAACTGGAGCCCTCGGTAGTGGAGAATGTGATTGCCGAGAGTGACGATATCACTGTAACCACCGTTGGCGAAACGATTGTTGTCAACGGATTGGAAGCAGGCAGCATCGTGGAGGTCTATTCCATCAACGGACAGCGTGCATACCACGGCACGGATAACGTTATTCGGCAACCTCGGCATAAGTGCATATATCGTCAAGGCAGGAAGTAAGACCGTCAAGATAATACTGTAATTGCGTGCCATGCAAAAATATCTGTCGCTGAAACTGTGACTGAATGTCCCTGAGAAAACACGGACAAATCACAATAAAGACGGCATATGAAGATGATAGACCATAATCACTTCATATGCCATCTTATTTTGGGGAACATTTACTGAATATCCCTAAAAAGGAGTGCCTAAAATATCAAGGCATAATCATTTTACCATCACTTTCTCGACTGTATCTCCGCACTTCACGACATACACGCCTGCAGGAAGTTCTGTGGTAAATTCCATATTTGCTGAAGCTGCAACCAACATGCCATTAATGGTATAAACAACAATGTCAAGACCTTCAGGATTATGTACGGTAACTGTTTTGCCTGCTACCGACACTTCCATTCCATCATTGGCAGCAACTTCGGTAACACCACTTTCTGCTACATCGATTATTTCCACCGAATAAAGCCACAGCAACTCACAAAACTTCGGGGAGGTAGCATGGAAACCGAAGTAATAAACTCCCGATTCTTCGGGTGTGATTTCCACACTGTAGTCGGTCGGCTCACCCGGCACCTCGTCGATTACAAGCAACACATCTTGTCCATCTACATCATTGTCACCAAATCCAATTTCCATACTTTCAGGATAATCAGCCAACGATGAAGCAATGTTGACAGTCAGCATATAAGTATGCCCCGCAACATAATTGACAGGTGGAGTAAACAGCCAGTCGTCGGCATTATTTGTTTCAGAATAAGGATAGACGGCACCATAATAATACCAAGTCCAATAATGCCCGTCATTGTTGCTGTCAACAATTTTATAAGTATTGACAAATTCATCCAAATCGGAGAAATCGGTATAATAAGGCACTTCGAGTGGATCACCGGCAATCAGCGTATTGGAATATATGCCACCACCGTTGTACCCGTCATAGCAAGCATATACAACAAACAGATAACGGGTCAAGTCGCCGGGTATCTCTTGCGTATAAGTGGTTTCGGTCAAGCCGTCGTTTACAAGTTCAATGTTAGAGCCGTCATAATACCTATAGACACGGTAATATATGGCATCGGAATCCAAATCCTCACCATGCATACCGGTAGTCGGTGCATTCCATGTCAAAATGAGCATGTGTCCATCAGCCGTCAGTAACGCATCTGTCGGATTAGAAGGCAAATCATACCCTATCCACTTGTTAAAAGTGCGAACAACACCCTCTGTACCACCATCCGAAATGGCATAACAGGAAAATGTGTGTTCTCCGTACGAAAATAACAGGTCATCAGTGGTCACTGTTGCCCCGGGTGATACACTGGCAATACGAGCGACTTCACTATCGCCATCGTTAATGACTATGGTCAATGATCCCGTCAGCGTACTGCCATCATAAGACTGCGATGGGGCAACAAGCGACAAATGTCCTATTGTACGGTTATCCGATGCCGAAGAATACACATAATCGAAGCTATCGATGCCGGTAGGAGCATCAAGCAAAGGCTCGTTGAAGAATGCTCCGGTAATCACATACCCTTGCGGCAAATAACCCAACATTGACGCATTGCCCGTACTGAAACTAATTTCAAATATAGGCGAATAATATGCATCCAAATAGGAACTAGACCCACAATGCATCCAATAAAGTCTATCTGACTGCCTGTTGTAGATAAGCGCATTCATTGTGGGTTGGAACACCGATAGATAATCACTTTCGAGCATACCACTTACGCTAACATCTCCGATATATATCACAGTACCGTCTTTCTGTATGCGTCCGAAACGAAGTGTACCCGACATATCGGGATAACGGGTATAAATGGCATATATAGTTCCATATTTATCGGCGGCTATGGCCGGACACGTGGCAAGGTAACCATAGTCTTTCTCTTCCAAATATCCCAAATTTGTGTTTTCCCCTGTTTCGGGGTCTATCTGAGCCAAGTAGAAACGGCGGCTGTCGTTGGCACTCACAACTCCGTAAACCTTATCATCAGTTATGTTATATGTAAGTGTCGTTGTATTCAGTCCGTCTTCATCCAATTCACATTGTTTAAGTTCGCCTGTGTCCAAATCGTAAATTTTCCACAAATTATCCAACGAGTTTATATACACTTTCCCATCGTTATAAGCCACTCCGCCGCGCACCATCACCGGAGCGGTTTCACATTGCAGCACCGCTGTCCCGGCAGTTATCTTATATATGCCGGCCGAGTCGGAAGTGAACACATCCGAGTTATCCCATGCCGTTTTATAGTACAAACTCACATACAAGTCGATACCTTCAGCGGCAAGTTGGGGTAACGTTTGTGAGCTCGCCAAAAATGGCAAGCTCACAAATGCTAATATTGATAATATCAAATGCTTCATATACTATTCACAAATAGTTATTTAAGAACTTTAAGAGTTTGAACGGCACCATTGGCATCTGTTGCCTTCACGACATAGACTCCACTACTGAGCCCTGCAAGCGATACCAGTCCGGTTTCAGCAGTTCTCATTGCAATGCGGCCTTGGATGTCATAAATAGTCACATCGGTAATATCGGCAGGAATATTCAATACATTTTTGTTATAGTAAATCCTGCTGCCGCTCATGATTTTGCCAACCGAACTTCCGGCCAATTCATAAATCTTGAAATCATCAATTGCAATGATGTCCTCATTGGCCACATCAGCCGAAAATGCCAAGAATCCAAAAGTGTAGTTAGCAGTGGCACCGGGCTCACCTTCAAGAGGTAGGTCGATTTCATAATGTTCCCAACCAACAGTCGTTGGCAATTCGGCTATGGTTGCATAATACTCATAATCAGTAACATCATTGTTATAAACAAATGCAAGTGCTCCGTTATCCGATGGCTGATAATATTCAAATTCAAGACGATAGGTCTTTCCAACCTCAAATGTGAAATACGGAGTATATATAAGATCGGACGCATTAGTAACAGTCGCAGTCGGAGTCACGGTAAGAGCCCTTGAACCCGATGCAGCACCGACTTCTTCACTACTCATGTCGGTTATAAGCCAACGGAAAGTCGTATAAGCTTCATTCCAATTTGGAACGGACATTCCAACGCTCAACACTTCGTCATCGAAATCGATTTCATACGGCAACGCCTCAACCTCCGGATATTCGCGCACTGCATATACAGTTACGGAATTAATCGACACTCCCAATCCAATATTATCTGCCGAAATCACCACGCTGTAGTCACTCGTAGCTGAAATGCGCGACAGAGTAAAGTCGAAATAAGGATAACCATACTCGTAAGAATATGTTTCGGTATTATACTCATAACACAAGCCGATATAAGCATCTTCAAACAACTGAGTTTCACCGTTAACGGTCACCGAGAAGTCAGCAGATTCATCAGCATCGGTAATTACACGATATCTAACCATATAAATTGTACCCTCCTCAAGTTCAAAAACCGGAGACTCAAGTGTAGCAGTTCCCGATGTGGCAGTATAAACGTCATCGACAAAAGTGAAGCCGTTGGATGTCCAATTTTCGTCCGATGAGAAGTCAAACTCTACAATTGGGCTCAAGTATTGGTCTATTTGCGTTCTAACCACTGCCGTAGCCGCAGCACCAACATTTCCATCCACTGACGGCACGGCACGGAAAATCATAACTCCATTGGTCCAATAATCATCATTTATCGCTATATCACGTTCATAGAATTGTGTTCCCGGAGAGCCGGCAATGGTATGTACTATCTCGTTGCCACAATAAATGGTCACTGTCACTGTGGCGTTCCCATCAATGGCATCGCCGTAGATATCGACAGTTGGATAATAACCATACAGATACATTTCCGTACCGCTATATTCCAACCCGCCGAGCAAAGCCGTCGGAGCAGCCGGTATTATTGAACGAGGATTAGCCGAAATGGCAACATCGTCTATCACAACATTGCTGCCCGAATGCGTGAACGCAATGCGGAAATTATAGGCCTCATTGTCATTTTCCAATCTCGGGATAGAGATTGTCCGTTCGATAAGGTCGGCAGCCTCTTCGATAGTGCCGATAACCTGTGTCGATGCGCCATCAATGTCACTTTCCATGCTCACGGTTACAGCAGCATCATTCTTCATCATGAACGAAAGATTATAAGTATCACGTGCGCTGTCATATATGAACCATGGTGTCGTTGCTTCTGTTTCAACAGTCGCAACCATATTGCCATCTTCCAATGAAGTGACATACATGTTGCCATAGCCCAACGGAATATCATTGAGCGAGTAGTTCTCAAAGTTTTCACTGTAAGGCAACACCGCATACACATTCATGCCTACTGTAAGATTATCTATCGAAGCAGTTTCAGTATCTTCGGCATCGGCCACAAGCAACCAAGCGGCACAATATGTACCATCAGTGGCCGGAGTAAACAAGTAGCGCGCTGTGCCGGTCCCTGTAAGGGCAATGCTGCTGCCGGATATAAGTTCTGCCACACTCTGTCCGGTAGCCATACAGAACGTAAAGTCACCTGTACCTGCATATGAATAGTCGAACACAACTTCATAAGTATAGCCGGCTTTGAGATTAATATACCGCGAAAAGATGGCTTCATTACGTTCTACGCCGGTTGATACCGACACCAACGAGCCGCCTGTAACTGCAAATGTCGTAGCATCGGGCATACTCCAACCGACAAGAGCCACATCTTGATTATCGAAAGTTTCGCTATAAGGGGTATCAGCAGCAGGCACTTCACCACTCTCATAGTAATAGATACGAAATCCATGTACATAGTTCTGCTGTGCCGAACTCGTGTTACGTATTCCAAAGTAGTAATCTTTCGTTTCATCTATGGCAAACTGGTCGGTTTCATAAACGAGATAGCCGTTGCCGGTCACATTGTTTAAATACATCAGCTGTGTCCCAGCCAACAATGCAGTGCTTGACCCTCCATCACCAACATACACTTCAAAACTTGCACCATAGCTATTAGAAGTCTGAAGTTCTATCTCTATCACATACCGGCGTTCTGTCGACATCGACACGGCTGGAGAAATCAGCCATCTGTCGCAAGAAGTTGCATAAGAGAAAATATAGGAATCAGGATAGCTCGTCCCAATATCAGACCCGTTGACAACTTCAGTTGTCCAATCCGTGGTGCGACCACCATAAGTTGAGAAATTATCATAATAGGTATATTTGTAGTTCTCATCACGATGCACGCCCCAGCCTCGCAACAAAGTGGCCTCACTACTGAAGTCATCAAGATTTATGGTCACCTCTTCACTTCCGGCACTCAATTTATCGTCCGAAACATAAGCAAACACTTGGTAAGTGGTTTCGCCCTCAAATGGCATCGGACGGTCGATATAAGTTTCCAAAGCCCCCGGTTCCCTTCCTTGGATATCTGCAATCTGCACGCCGTCACGCATGATACGGATGGTAATGTTCTCATCAAGTTCCACATTCTCGGTATCTATTATCGGGTTGATCCAAGAAAGCACAACCTCTTGTGCAAGATAATCGGATTCAGCAGTCAATCCGGTAGGAGCAACCGGAATGATGCCCAAACTTTCCTCTACGCATACCACCGAAATGGTAATATTTCCATCGGTCGCCGATGATATTGCATGAAAACCCAAGTAATATTCCCCATTGTCAGCAGGAGAAATGCGATAATAACATGTAATGGTTCCATCGATTACCTCATTAGCAATGATTTCTGTCATGGCAGCAGCCGTGACAGCAGTGCCATAAGCCGTTACTACGGTGGCCGCATCCGAATTACCCGATGTGCTTATAGTGTAAGATACTATATAACTCTTGTCTGACTCAAATGTCATGGCAGGAGATATGAGCCAGTCATCGTGATTTCCGGTAGAGCCCCTCTGGCTTGTCAACGAAATTCCACTCAAGCCTGTTTCGAAATGCCATTCTGCACCATCATTGTTTTCATTGAGAACAGTCCAGTCATCCAACAGACCATCGGTGAAATCCTTGTCAAGAAGTGTACCGGCCGGTAACAGAGAGCCACCTTCATATTCAGCTATTTCGATAGCCGTGAAATACCACACAGACTGAACACATGTGTTGTGCAACCCTATGCGATAATTCCCGCTCACGCCGACCGAGAAATTGACTGTCGTAGTTCCCGGACTTGCAGTCAATGCAAATTGTCCCATGTTGTCGTATGCGGCATAATCGCTGCCGGTCCCTGTCACTAATGCCACATTATTCCCAACGCCCTCAGTACAGAAATTGCCTATGGTCAACGTTACTTGGTACATTTTACCGACTTCCAATGCAAACATACCGGGAGAAAGCAAGTAATCATCATTGGTGAGATTAATATAATTGCTTGCCTCGCCACAACAAATGCCAAATCCAGAACCATAGCCGCTACCGCTCCACGTTATTCCATCGGCATTTGCATCGATCGGCTCCCAGTCGCTTATGCCACTTGAGAAGTCGCATGAATACGGAAGCGACAGCCCTGCCGAAGGCTGCGAATCACCGCCACCGGCTCCATCACCATCATTTTCCACCTCAACTATTGAAATCGATGGAATATAAACCGCGCCGTAAGCACCATCACTGACATTATGTAAGGCTATCTTGTAATCGGCAGCAGTATCGACAGCAAATTGAACAATTGACTGTCCCCCTGCAACAACATCGAGGAGTCCGACCTCAGAATAAGACGAGACATCATCACCCACACCATAAACCACGTATATTTCATGGTCATTTCCATAGGTATTCCCATGAAAATCAACAGCCACCTGATAGGTCTTACCCGACTCTAACGAGATTTCAGGAGAGATAAGATAGTCATCATTTACAATTCCATACTCCACACTGCAATATGCACCATTCGTGCCACATAGCCAATAAGGATAACCGTTGTTGTCCTGAGTTGTCCACTCACCCAGCGATCCCGTTGTAAAATCAATGCTATATGGCACACTGTAAGCCGCTCGAGCCGCCATGGTCAATACCACAAAGCATACCAATGAAAAAAACCTTTTCATAATTCTTCGAATTAAAATTAAATTATAAACACTTTAAAAGATTTCCACGAAAGTCCATTGCTTGTCAATAAAGAATATTTCAACCATATGCTACTTATATACTTCTTAAACAAAAGTCTCATAATTTTTAAGAGTGGCGCAACCAACTCCATTTTTTATAGTCCAACAAGTAAATTAAATGTATATATACACTGCAAATATATCATTTTTTATTTTAATAAGCTATTTTTTATAATCTTTTGCAAAGAAATTTATAATATTCCTAACAAAAAGCCATCATCGGTATTTTTATGGGAAACAAGCACAATATTCTGCAAAAATGAAAGCCGATGCTTCACAGCACCGGCTTTCATTTAATCTACAATCTATAAAAACATATATATTTCAGAATTAGAACCATCTATGCGTCAAATTTAAGCATAATTTTAATATTTACAAATAAAAAATTAAATAATTTTTTGCGACATTTTGTATAATTCATATAAACCACTGTTTTACAAGTATTTGAATGTTGAGTTTTTTTACAACTCTTACAATATGTCGGTTTTGATTATTAAATTTCGTGGTAAGTCGATTAAATTTATCACAAGAACAATATATGAAAACAGACAATATCAAAATAAACGTGAAATTCACGGGCTTCAGCGATTATATCGATGAAGAATTTGGCAAGAAAAGAAGAAACTTTATAACAAAAAATATCAGTATGACTAATCCCAATATCACAATTAATGGCTATTTTTGTAGAGAAATTCGCAAAAAACAAATAGCTGATGAATAAAATTATAAGTAAGGAGCATTTTTCCGATAGAGTAGTAAAACTCGTCGTCGAAGCTCCACTCATCGCCAAGTCACGGCGTGCAGGACATTTTGTAATAGTGCGTTGCGGGGAACATGGTGAAAGAATTCCATTAACTATCGCCCAAGCAGATACCCAAAAGGGCACGATCACATTAGTAATACAAAGCGTAGGAGTTTCCACTCAAAAGATTTGTGCACTTGAACCCGGTGATTACCTTACCGATGTTGTTGGACCGTTAGGACAAGCTACCCAAATCAAGAATTACGGCACTGTAGTTTGTTGCGGAGGTGGCGTTGGCGTTGCCCCGTTGCTGCCAATCTTAACCGAATACAAAAAGGCAGGCAACCGCGTAGTGAGCATACTTGCCGCACGCAGCAAAGATCTCATAATCCTCGAAAAAGAGGTAAGAGAATACAGCGATGACGTGATAATAATGACCGATGACGGAACTTACGGGCAAAAGGGTGTCGTCACCGTAGGATTAGAACAAGTCCTGCAACGTGAAAAGGTAGATTACGTGATGACAATAGGTCCTGCCATAATGATGAAATTTGTGGCATTGCTCACAAAGAAATACAATGTCCCCACCGAATGCTCACTAAATGCCATCATGGTTGACGGCACAGGAATGTGTGGAGCTTGCCGTGTAACAGTCGCCGGAAAAACACGATTCGTATGCGTCGAAGGCCCCGAATTTGATGCACATGAAGTTAACTTCGATGAATTGATGATGAGATTGAAATCGTTTAACAACGTAAATAAATGAATCCACAATGACACAAAATAATATCGCAGAATCACGTAACGAACAATGGCGTGACGAATTGCGCCGCAGCATGTCGGCAAAAGAACGCACCAAAATTGCGCGCGTGAAAATGCCTGAATTAAATCCCGAGTACCGCATAACGTGCAACGAGGAAGTGAACATGGGCATAACGGCCGAAATGGCTCAGCAAGAAGCCAAACGCTGCTTAGACTGTCCTAACCCGCAATGTGTGACAGGCTGCCCCGTAGAGATAAACATACCAAAATTCATAAAAAACATAGAACGTGGCAACTTTGCCGAGGCCGCAGCGACCTTGAAAGAAACCAGTGCTCTGCCAGCCGTATGTGGCAGGGTATGCCCACAAGAAAAGCAATGCGAAAGCAAGTGCATACACCATAAAATGAAAAGTGACCCGGTGGCAATAGGCTACCTCGAACGTTTTGCAGCCGATTACGAACGCAACAGTGGCAACACGTCGAAGCCCGAAGTGGCTCCAGCCAATGGCATCAAGGTTGCCGTAGTAGGCAGTGGCCCGGCAGCACTGTCTTTTGCCGGCGACATGGCCAAATTCGGATACGATGTTACCGTTTATGAGGCATTACACGAAATAGGAGGAGTATTGAAATACGGTATTCCCGAATTCCGCCTCCCTAATTCGATTGTCGACCATGAAATCAACGGATTGCGCGACATAGGCGTAAAATTCGAAAAAGACATAATCATTGGAAAAACCATCACTTATGATGATCTGCACGAAATGGGCTTTAAGGGCATCTTCGTAGCATCTGGAGCAGGCCTGCCACGCTTCATGAACATTCAAGGAGAAAACCTAAACGGTATAATGTCAAGCAACGAATACCTGACGCGCATCAACTTGATGGGAGCGGGAAAACCGGATTGGGATACGCCCGTGCTGACCGGGAAAAATATTGCCGTAATCGGAGGCGGGAACACGGCCATGGATTCGGTGCGTACTGCCCGCCGTATGGGAGCAGAAAGAGCCATACTCGTATATCGCCGTTCGGAAGAAGAAATGCCGGCACGCATCGAAGAAGTGAAACATGCCAAGGAAGAAGGTATTGAATTTATGACACTACACAATCCCATCGAATACCGTGGCGACGAAACAGGACGTGTCAACATGATGCGGTTACAAAGGATGCAACTCGGAGAACCCGATGCTTCAGGGCGGCGTTCACCCGTACCTATCGAAGGGGACATTGTTGAGATTCCGGTCGATCTTGTTATTGTAAGTGTAGGTGTTTCACCCAATCCTCTTGTGCCCAAATCAATAACCGGCCTTGAAATAAGCAATCGCAACACAATAGTCGTGGATGCCGCTACTATGCGTTCGTCGCTTGACGACCTGTATGCCGGTGGCGACATCGTTCGTGGTGGTGCAACGGTAATCCTTGCCATGGGCGACGGTCGTCGCGCTGCCGAACACATGCACGAAACCCTAAGCCATGAGGCCGGAGAATAACACTCCGGCCTCATGGTCTTTATGTATTAAAAACTTAAATTCGTTATTTGCTATATGAAAAGACTCGTTTTGTCACTTATCTTTGCGGCAGTAATTGCCATATCGCAAGCTGCCGGATCAAAGGCCGTAATCACAGTACAAGCCAACCAACCAAAACAAACCATAAGTCGGCACATATATGGACATTTTGCCGAACACCTCGGCAGATGCATTTATGACGGTTTCTGGGTCGATACCAACTTAAACGTCGAAAAGGACGGACGCATCAGAATGGACGTTGTGAAGGCTCTGCGAGAAATTGCAATCCCCAATTTGCGATGGCCGGGTGGTTGCTATGCCGATGAATATCAATGGCGCGATGGAATCGGTGATCCTGCCACACGCCCTGTCACTATCAACAGCAACTGGGGTGGCGTTTCTGAGGATAATTCTTTCGGAACCGACGAGTTTATGAAACTCTGCAATCTGCTCGGATGTGAACCATATCTGTCGGCAAATATGGGGACCGGAACTCCAAAGGATTTACGCGATTGGATAGAATACCTTAACTATGGCGGCAATTCAAGGCTTACGCAATTGCGCCGTGAAAACGGTCATGAATGTGCATATGGTGTAAGTTTCTTTGGAATAGGTAACGAAAGCTGGGGTTGCGGAGGCAACATGACACCCGAATATTACGCCGACCAGTACCGACAATTTCAGTGCTACGCCCGCGATTATTCGGGGCATACAATAAAGAAAATCGCCTGTGGCCCCAATGCCGGCGATTTCAATTGGACAGAGGTGTGCATGAAAAATATTCCCAACGAACAGATGTGGGGGCTGTCGCTTCACTACTACACTTTGCCAACTGGTGACTGGGGAATAAAAGGCTCTTCGGTTGACTTTGATGAACAAGAATATTTCAACACCATAAAGAACACGTTATATATGGACACCCTGCTTAATGGGCATTCGGCCATAATGGATCGCTACGATCCCGATCGTAAGGTGGCTCTCGTGGTCGATGAATGGGGTATCTGGACCGATGTATTGTCAGGGACAAACCCCTCGTTCCTGTTCCAGCAAAACTCAATGCGTGATGCTCTCATTGCAGGAATAAACCTAAACTTGTTCAATAACCACTCCGAACGTGTACGCATGGCAAATCTTGCACAAGCCATAAACGTGCTGCAATCGCTCGTTCTCACCGACAATGAGAAAATGATACTTACTCCTACCTATTATATATTCAAGATGTACAAAGTCCATCATGATGCAAATTGGTTGCAATCAAGCGTAAGTTGCAGCAACTATTCATGTGGCGGCAATTCAATCCCAAGCATCAGCGTATCATCATCGATTGATGCCAATGGCAAGATACATGTATCCATAACCAATATTGACCCTCACAACTCAATAGAAACCGACATTGTTCTTAATGGTATTGATATAAATAAGGTTTCAGGGCAAGTGGTAACTTCACCACAGTTTACCGACTGCAACACATTCGATGCACCCGATAAAATAGGCATTGAAGATTTTAAAGACTTCTCAGCCAATGGGGGCAACATTACGGCAACACTCCCACCATTAAGCGTGGTCACGTTAGAGATTGAATAATAAACAAGGTTTACAACCTTTACACTGTCGCTTTAATACACATATACGGCTTCCCTCTGCAATCTTTGCATGGTGGGAAGCCGTATATGTTACGAGTGTTCTCTACAAAACGCAACAAATGTATGCAATTTAGAACATTTTTTCAGGATACTCGCCCGAAGCGTGAAGTTCGGCAAATTTCTCTACCACAGCCGGACGATCGGCAGCATACGTCACACCAAACCACTTGGATGTGGTATCAAGCACTTTAACCTTAGCCTTACCACTCGTTACCAATTCGTTAATCAGTAATGGAACATAAAACTCGGCTTTCAGATTGTCTTTGTTGGCATCCAAGAAACGTTTGAAATAGTCTTCCGAATAGTTGAAATAGTCGGGAGTAAAACCCCATAAGTTCATCGAAACAGGAGTTTCAGGAGCTAATGTTTGCTCAACTCCATTTTCATCGGTGAAGCAAATATCACTACCTTTATAGCCTATGGCAGTGCGCTCAACCACACCCGTAAGGTAACAACCCTCGGTTTCACATATTCCACGAGCCACAGTACCACTCTTCGACATAGTATTACCAATGCGGAAACCTACCATACAATACTCGTTTTCGCCCGTTGCCTTCGAAAGTTCTTCGGCCATGACACGGAAACTGTCCTGACCATAGAAATCATCGGCATTGATGATAGCAAACGGCTCTTTTATTACATTGCGCCCCATGAGCAATGCATGATTGGTACCCCAAGGTTTTGTTCTACCTTCAGGACAAGTATAGCCCTCCGGAAGATCGTTTATCGATTGGAAAACCACCTCTACCGGAATATGACTTTCATATTTTGAAAGAATCTTTTTGCGAAAATCTTCTTCAAAATCATGACGTATTACAAATACTACCTTTCCGAAACCGCTACGGATTGCATCATAAATAGAGTAGTCCATTATAGTTTCACCGTGAGGACCAAGACCGTCAAGCTGCTTTAGGCCTCCGTAGCGACTGCCCATGCCGGCAGCCAAAACAAACAAAGTTGGTTTCATTGCATCAATTGATTATTTAAGAAATGAAAATTTAATGGTTCGTTTATATGTGTCACCCGCCTTCAATACTTGAGACGGGAATTGCGGCTTATTGGGAGCATCCGGCATCCCCTGACATTCGATTGCCACGCCATCATAGTCATGATAATCATTACCACTGACACTTTTCGGACAGCCCTCAAGCCAATTGCCGGTGTAAACTTGCACCGCAGGCTGGTCGGTAAACACTTTCAAGCTCCTGCCCGAAACAGGGTCAAGAAGGAATGCCACCTCCTTCACCGAACCATCCCAACCATCTATCACCCAACAGTTGTCATAGCCCTTGCCATATTTCAATGCAGGAAAGTCGCATTTTATTTCTTTCCCTAATGTTTTAGCATGGGTAAAGTCCATTGGCGTGCCTGCCACATCGGCAATCTCACCAGTAGGAATGAGCGTATCATCGGTCGGAAGATACTTGTGAGCGGCCAGACACAATTCATGTCCGAGAACACTTCCACTATTTTCTCCCGACAAATTGAAATACACATGGTTCGTGAGATTTACAATGGTATCGGCATCGCTCTCGGCCTCCATGCAGAGTGTCAGTTCATTTTCTTCGCTCCATTTATATGTGGCAGTAACTTTCATGTTACCAGGGTATCCTTCTTCTCCGTCGGCACTCTCATAAGTCAATACCAACGCACACTCCTCTACCTGCGCTTTCCATATTTGATTCTGGAATCCTTCGGGACCGCCATGCAGCGCATTCGGTCCGTTATTTATGGCAAGAGTGTATTCTTTACCGTTCAAAGTGAAGTGCCCCTTTGCTATACGGTTGGCATATCGTCCCGGAATTTTCCCGGCACACGGTCCATCGTAAAAATAATCTGCCGGATTGGCATAACCTATAACAACATTGGCCAATGTCCCTTTTTTGTCAGGAACATTCACCGAAACAATTCCTGCGCCAAGAGTGGAAATTTCCACACTGGCTCCGTTATCGTTTGTCAACTTGAATATCGTAATGTCACCCTTGGGCGATACTGCTGTCCTTTGAGTTATTTCCATAGTACATAATTACTCAATTCGGCGGGCACCGTCGGAAATTATAACATCATAAACCTTTGGCTCATGACCATATTTTTGGGCAAATTTTTCCTTGGCAGTTTCAATAAAGTGTTCGTGCACCTCATCTTTGACGAGATTGATAGTACAGCCACCAAAGCCACCACCCATAATACGCGAACCGGTCACACCACATTCCTTGGCAATATCGTTAAGATAATCAAGTTCCTCGCAGCTCACTTCATAATATTTCGAAAGTCCTTCGTGAGTTTCATACATTTTTTGACCAACAGTTTCGTAGTCACCACGCTTCAATGCATCACATACGTCAAGCACACGTTGCTTTTCCCCGATAACATATTCGGCACGTTTATAGTCTTCTTCGGTGATTTCACTCTTATGCGCGTCAAGGTCGGCCATTTCGGCATCACGCAAAGTTGAAACGCCCAAAACTTTGGCTACACGTTCGCACGATTCGCGACGTTTATTATATGGTGAATCGACCAACTCATGCTTTACTACCGAGTCAAGAAGCACCAGTTTATAACCCTTAGGTTCAAATGGGAAATACTCATATTCGAGCGAACGGCAATCAAGGCGAATCAAGCAATCTTTCTTGCCAAATACCGATGCAAACTGATCCATGATTCCACAATTCACACCGCAATAATTATGCTCTGTCGATTGACCTATGCGGGCAAGTTCGAATTTGTCAATCTTGTTGTCGTTAAACATGTCGTTCAGAGCATATGCAAAGCACGATTCCAAAGCTGCCGAAGACGACAACCCTGCACCCAACGGCACATTGCCTGAGAATACAGAATCAAAACCCTTCACAACAAAACCGCGCTTTATCACTTCACGACATACACCAAATATATATCGGGCCCATTGTTGCTTCGGTGCATCTTCCTCATTCAAGCCAAATTCCACATATTCGTCAATATCCATTGAATATACACGTACCTTATCAAGGCCGTTGGTCCTGACTTCGGCCATGATGCACTTGTCTATTGCACCAGGCATCACAAAACCTCCATTATAATCAGTGTGTTCACCTATCAAGTTTATTCTGCCCGATGAGGCATAAATAGCTTCCGCCGTGCCGAAGCGTTCCAAGAACTGCTTCTGAATTTTTTCTTTCATTTCAATTTTTATTTAAGGATTTATGTTAATAATGTATCGTGCCACAAAAATAACTCATATTTAATTTAAAAGCAAACCACGCTCCGACTTTATTTTCACCCTTCCACAGGCACCGTGCTATATCCGAACATAGTAACAAACATTAGCAACATCAAAACACACTTTTGCCACATCCGCTCTGTCTTTTACACGACCGAGCCACAAAATACATAAATTTTGTTAAATACAAGCTGTCGAATTTTAGATACTTTCATCGTTGCACTTGATATTCAACAATAAATGCCTACCTTTGCACACCGATTATACCCGATTTATTAAATTCGCCATGACAACGCAGCTTTTGGCCGAGCTGACCGAGGAAAGACGAATAAATTAATTAACTATTAATCAGGATTTTAAAAAGTGGATACTTTAAGTTACAAAACTATTTCAATCAATGCCGAAGGCGCAAAGAAAGAGTGGGTAGTGGTCGATGCTACCGACCAAGTTCTCGGTCGCCTGTGTGCAAAAGTTGCAAAAATCTTACGTGGCAAATATAAGCCATGCTACACCCCGCACGTTGACTGCGGTGACAATGTTATTATCATTAACGCCGAAAAGGCTGTGCTGACCGGTAAGAAATGGACCGACAGAATCTATCTCTCATATACCGGTTACCCCGGTGGACAACGCTCTGCCACTCCTGCCATCTTAAAGATGAAAGCAGAAAAAATGGGCAACAAACGAGGTATCAACCCGCTGTATGTAAAAGTACTTAAAGGTATGCTCCCAAAAACCAGACTTGGCGCACAACTTTTGAAGAATGTGCATGTTTACAACGGTCCCGAGCATCCTCATCAAGCACAGAATCCAAAAGTTATTGATATTAACACATTAAAATAATTTGAAGCATGGAAATAGTTAATGCAGTAGGCCGTCGTAAAGCCGCAATAGCACGTGTTTTCGTCAAAGAAGGAAATGGCGAAATCACCATCAACAAGCGTTCGCTTGAAGTATATTTTCCTTCTTCAATTCTTCAATTTATCGTAAAGCAACCTCTTTCGCTGCTCGAAGTCGAGGGCAAGTATAATATCAAGGTTAATTTGAACGGTGGCGGTTTCAAAGGACAAGCCGAGGCTTTACGCCTTGCCATCACACGCGCTTTGATTAAAATCAACCCCGATGACAAACCGGCTTTGCGTGCAGCAGGCTTTGTCACTCGCGACCCACGTGTCGTTGAGCGCAAGAAACCGGGTCGTCCAAAGGCTCGCAAGAGATTCCAATTCAGCAAACGTTAATGGCTTGCGATATTATCAGAGTTTAGTATCCAAATTATGGGGACTTTCAAGCCTTAGAGAATAAGACTGGGCTACCCCATGATTGATTCAGTCGAATGTAAACAAATTTCATAAAAATGACAACACCAAATTTTGAACAATTACTCGAAGCAGGATGCCACTTCGGCCACTTGAAACGCAAATGGAATCCTGCAATGGCTCCTTACATATTTATGGAGCGCAATGGTATCCACATCATTGACCTGTATAAGACTATCGCAAAGCTTGACGAAGCTGCTGCCGCATTGAAAAATATTGCCAAGGGTGGCAAAAAAATATTGTTTGTCGCAACTAAAAAACAAGCCAAACAAGTACTTGCCGAAAAAGCTCAAGCAATAGGAATGCCCTATGTTATCGAACGTTGGCCGGGTGGAATGCTGACAAACTTCCCCACGATCCGAAAAGCTGTCAAGAAAATGGCCACCATTGACAAAATGACCAAAGACGGCACTTTTGATAATCTTTCAAAACGTGAAAGGCTGCAAATCACACGTCAACGGGCAAAACTCGAAAAGAATCTTGGCAGTATCGCCGACCTTAACCGTCTGCCATCTGCACTTTTCGTAATCGATGTAATGAAAGAACACATCGCCGTTGCCGAAGCCAATCGCCTTGGAATTCCTGTATTTGGCATTGTCGACACCAACTCAGATCCTTCTACGGTTGATTTTGTAATCCCTGCTAACGACGATGCTTCAAAGTCGATAGAATTGATTCTCGAAACCGTTTGCTCGGCAATTGCCGAAGGCCTTGAAGAACGCAAGGTTGAAAAAATCGACAACAAAGATGCAGCCGAAAACGAAGAAGTGGCCAAGCCTAAACGTTCGCGCATTTCTCGCCGTAGTAAATCGACAACCGAAGATGGAGGAACAGCCGAGCCAGTAGCCGAAGAAAACGCTGAAACTACTGCTGTCGCCAAGGAAAGCACAAACGGTGAAGCTACTGCTGAATAATCAAACAAAACATTAACCATAAAAAATAGAAATAAAATATGGCAGTTACAATGGCTGAAATCAGCAAGTTGCGTCACTTGACCGGTGCTGGTTTGATGGATTGCAAAAAGGCTTTGACTGAAGCTAACAACGATATGGAGGCCGCAATAGAAATCATCCGTAAAAAGGGTCAGGCAGTGGCCGCAAAACGCGAAGACCGCGAAGCCGCCGAGGGATGCGTTCTTTCTGCTTCTAATGGTAAATTTGCTGCAATCGTAGCTTTGAAGTGCGAAACCGATTTCGTTGCCAAGAACGAAGGATTTGTAAACTTGACCAAGAAAATCCTTGCAGTGGTGATGGAAAATGGAGTAAAAACACTTGATGAAGTCAAAACGCTCATTATCGAGGGCAAAACTGTTGCCGACCTCATTGTCGAGGAAATCGGGAAAACGGGCGAAAAAATGGAACTTGGTGCATACGAGTGCATCGAGGCTCCTTCGACAGTAGCTTATAACCACTTTGGCAACAAACTTGCAGCCATAGTAGGCTTCAACGAAGAAAGCGTAGATACTCAAGTTGCAAAAGAAGTGGCAATGCAAGTGGCAGCAATGAATCCTGTAGCCGTTTGCCGTGAAGAAGTTCCTGCAAAGATTGCAGAACAAGAACTCGAAATTGGCCGTGAAAAAGCACGTGAAGAGGGCAAACCCGAAGCAATCATCGAACGCATTGCACAAGGCCGCCTGAACAAATTCTACAAAGAAAACGTGCTGATGGAACAGGAGTTTGTTTCCGACAACTCGATGGATATTGCCACGTACTTGAAAAAACAAAGTGCAAACTTGAAAGCTATTTCATTCCGTCGCGTAAACCTCAACGAGGATTAATTGTCAGGAAACATATCATAAAAAAAATCAAACAGACAGGGACAAAGTGTTTTTTACACTATTTGTCCCTGTTTTCATTTATTCATCGAGATTAACTTTATTAATCACACAAATACCAAATCCCACAAATTTCATATAAGCATAATTTGCATTTATACTCAACTTACACTACTTTTGCAACAGAAAGATTACAAGTCATAACAATGTGGTTGAGCCTTGCACAGGTGCACACACCTATAAAAATGGTATGTAACTTCACAGTCTATTTACCATGCTCTTTTTCCTGAGGTAAATAGGAGATAATCGTTACTTTAACTCAATGTATTTATGCAAGATTTTGAAAAAAATCAAAGTGTAAAAGAAGTAAAATCAGGCACCCACATGAAAGACTTTTTTGAAGCGTGTTTAAGTAAATGGTATTGGTTTGTAATCTCTATCGTCACAATGACGGTGATTGCATTCGCATATACACAATCGACAACACAAATATTCAGTTCCAATGCATTCATGGTCATCAATACCGATGATAACAATGGCAAAACATGGCTTTGCCGACCTGACTATCTATGTGATGCGCAACGGAATGATATACAAACGCGTTATTTGCAAGACCTCGATCGTATGTATAAGGATAACAAAATAGCCAATCCTGCAATACTTCTTACCGACATAAATGTATCTTCAAAACATTACAGTTATGGATATGGGGATAACGGCTATCGGAAAGGAGAATAGAATAGAATAAAAATTTATATTTTCATAAATATCAAAGCCAAATGCACATAGCTATAGTTGGAAGTGGATACGTAGGACTTGTTACAGGGGCATGTTTTGCCGAAACGGGAGCCACTGTAACGTGCGTTGATGTCGATAAAGTAAAAATTGCCAATTTGAAAAAAGGCATCCTCCCAATTTATGAACCGGGTCTTGGTGAAATAATAGAACGCAACATCCGCACAGGACGACTGATGTTTACCTCCGACTTAGCCGGTGTGCTCGATGATGTAGAAATAGTTTTTATCGCAGTAGGCACACCTGCCGATGAAGATGGAAGTGCCGATTTGACCTACGTGCTTGAAGTGGCTCGTACTATCGGTCGTAATATGAACAAATATCTCGTGGTCGTAACTA
Source organism: uncultured Muribaculaceae bacterium (assembly GCA_964395975.1). GTDB lineage: Bacteria > Bacteroidota > Bacteroidia > Bacteroidales > Muribaculaceae > Avimuribaculum. Next base: position 38,885 of record CAYNBZ010000010.1, read on the forward strand.
AGAGCACAGTTCCCGTCGGTACGTCCGAAAAAATAAGACATGCCATAAAGGAAGAACTCGACCGCAGAGGCATGGACATAGAATTTGATGTTGCGTCCAACCCTGAATTTCTAAAAGAGGGCGTGGCAATAAAAGATTTCATGAGTCCCGAACGAGTTATCGTTGGCACAGACTCTGAAAAAGCCAAAAAATTGCTCTCACGCCTGTATCGACCTTTCATGCTTAACAGTTTCCGTGTCATATTCATGGACATCCCGTCTGCCGAAATGACAAAATATGCAGCAAATGCCATGCTTGCCACCCGCATCAGTTTCATGAACGACATAGCCAATTTATGTGAATTAGTTGGTGCAAGTGTAAGCATGGTACGCAAGGGCATAGCTTCAGACAGCCGCATTGGCAGCAAGTTCCTTTACCCGGGATGCGGATATGGAGGTTCTTGCTTCCCAAAAGATGTAAAGGCTCTTGCACATACCGCAAGAGAGCATGGCATGAAAATGCGTATCATCGAAGCTGTGGAACAGGTAAATGAAGACCAAAAATTGATTCTTTTTAAGAAACTCGTAAAAATATTCGGCAATGTCGAAGCTCTAAAAGGCAAGACCATTTCTATATGGGGACTTGCGTTCAAGCCAAAAACCGATGACATGCGTGAAGCTCCATCATTGATACTTATCGATTCGTTGTTATCAGCAGGTTGCCTCATAAAGGCCTACGACCCTGTGGCAATGGATGAAGCCCGTCGCCGCCTTGCCGGTAAACCGATCAAATTCTGTAAAGACATATATGATGCCGTCAATGATGCCGAAGCCCTTATTGTAGTGACCGAATGGGAAGAATTCCGATTACCATCGTGGCAAGTAATCAAAAAGGCTATGGCGGGACACGTTGTTATTGACGGACGCAACATATATCAGCCAGAGGATCTCACATCGGTAGGTTTAGACTACTACAACATCGGTCATACTCCTTGTATGCACCAAAAGTAAAAACTCCTGCATTAAGACCATAATAAACTCAATTGTCAGTCCGGCATGAAGGCTGAAATTGCATAAATTTATACATTCACTTATTTTTATTACTACATGAAAACAAACCTAAAAGCATTTATCGTGACGCTCATGTTATCATGCAGCGTGGTCGCTTTGGCCAAAACCAAAGACGTACCTCAAGAAATTACCATCGAGCCACCATACTGGTGGGCAGGAATGAACAACACAAGCGTGCAATTATTAGTACATTCGCCGGAAATACGCGATGCTGAACCATCTATAAGTTATCCTGGCATCAGCATTGATAGTGTTGTACGCTTGGAAAGCCCAAATTACCAAATCATCTACTTGAATGTGGCACGGGCTACAGCACCCGGCAAAATGGACATTTTCTTCAAACAAGGCAAGAAGTCAATGACGGCCAAGTATGAATTAAAACAACGTGATGGCATCCTCCCCACCCCATTTACTTCAGCCGACGTGCTATACCTTATAATGCCCGACCGCTTTGCTGATGGTGATACCACCAACAACGATGTCACCGACTTGAATTTCCGCGTGCCTGTCAATCGGAGCAATCCAAACGGACGGCATGGCGGCGACTTAAAAGGTATCGAAAATCACCTCGGATATATCGACTCACTCGGAATGACGGCAATATGGCTAAATCCGGTACTCGAAAATGACATGCCTAATGGTTCATACCACGGTTACGCGACTACAAACTACTACCGAGTGGATCCCCGACTTGGCACAAATGAAGAATATGCAGCACTCATTGCCAAAGCACACAAAATGGGATTAAAAGTGGTAATGGACATGATTTTCAACCATAGCGGCAGTGAACACCCTTGGATGCATGATATGCCTTCTCGCGACTGGTATAACTATCCAGACGGCGACTTGATGACCAATTTCCGCTTATCTACAATCAACGATCCTTACGCCAGCGACTACGATTACCGCCGTTCGGTAAAAGGATGGTTTGTACCATCGATGCCCGACCTAAACCAATGCAATCCACATGTAATGAAATACCTGATACAAAACTCCGTGTGGTGGATTGAATATAGTAAAATCGATGGCATAAGAATGGATACCTACCCCTATGCCGAAATGGAACCGATGGCTCAATGGATAAGGGATGTGCAACTTGAATATCCGGGCTACAACATTGTGGGCGAATGCTGGTACAACGATGTGGCAGGCACAGCTTATTGGCAAAGTGGCAACAGATTGAATACAAAAGGCAATACCGAATTACCCACAGTTATGGACTTCCCAACTATGCTCATAGCTAACAGCACTTTCCATGGTGACACACAACAGTATGGCAAGGGATTGAATGAAATATACAACAGGCTTTCGCTTGACTACCTCTATGCTGACCCTCAACGGGTATTGACATTCCTCGACAATCACGACACCGACCGTTTCCTGCTTGAAATGCCATCAGACCTCGGCTCATGGAAACAGGGTATCACCTTCCTGCTCACTTCGCGTGGAATTCCACAAGTGTATTACGGCACCGAACTGCTGATGTACGGAAACAAACAACGCAGCGATGGCGACATTCGCCTCGATGTCCCGGGTGGCTTCCTTGGTGATGACCACAATGAATTTACAGAAACAGGACGCAGCACACTGCAAAACGAGGCATTCAATTTCATAAGCCGCATTGCTCAATGGCGACGCGGAAACGACATAATAGCCAAAGGACAACTAAAACACTTCATGCCCGAAAATGGGATGTATGTGTATGAACGTAGCTTAGACAACAAACATGTCATCGTAATCATGAACGGTACCGACCGCCAACTTGACATTGACATGTCGATATACGCAGAAATAATGCAACCGGGCATGGCATTCCGGGATGTAATCACAGGAGAAGAAATCATAATAATCCCCAACATGACATTTGCACCACGTGCCACTTATATCTTGGAATAAACTTTCCATTTTTTGATTATAAAACACGCGCCTCCTTGTATTCTACTGATTCAGCAAGGAGGCGCATTATTAAAATCAAATCACATTTATATCAAAGTGGAATACACGACTTGTAAAAATCGTAATATTTGATTACTTCACGTACATAATTGACAGTTTGCTTTCCACGAAAATAACCAAAGCGGCATACTTCATCGTTATAAAATTCGGGATTAGCCTTCCATAATAAGGCTTCCTCCACATTATCATGCCATACGGCAGGATTCTTGCCATATTTCCCGGCAAGTGCCATGGCATCATATATATGACCTATCCCCGAATTATACGCAGCAATAACAAAATTAAGTCTTTCGGACGAATCAGAAACATATTTGGCAAGAGACCTGTCAAGATCGCGGATACTGCGCACCGCTGCATCGACATTCTTGTCGGGATCGATGGTTTCCTCAATGGTCAAGCCATAAGCCTTGGCAGTACCGGGCATAAGTTGCATCAATCCTCTTGCTCCTGCCCATGAAACGACATTGTTATCGAACTTCGACTCCACCCATGCTTGAGCCGCAATTATACGCCAGTCCCACCCTATCGTAGCCGCATAATTACGAAAAATTTCATCATAAGGCGATATAAACCCATTTCGCAAATTATCCTTGACCGATATGCCTTCATCTACACCATCAATCACCCCCATTTTACCCAACTCGAAATACCGCTTCATTATATACTTATATGACGGGCGCATGTGCTCATTTTCTGCCCACGACGTTACACTGTCGGCAAGCCATTGATTGCCTTTTTTTACTGCCCATGCCGAACGTTGCGGGAAACTCACTTCAAGTGATATGTCGATATTGCCATAATATGTGCGATTTAATTGAGCTATGTCGCTATCCACAATGGTCAATGGTATTCTACCATCGGCAACCATTTCCACAAGATCATCGGCAATCAAGGAATCCGCATCTATTGTGTAAATGTTTATGCCACCGCCTACCTCATCATCAAGGTTACGTAATCGCGCTTCATATTTTGAATTTTTCTCTACATACACATCACGTCCCACGAGTTGCGTAACATCCCTTAAAATAGAATCACTCTGCGGCTGTACCAAAATTTGGTGAGTGATATTCTCTGTCCCGCAACTCAACACCCGTTCCTTGTATTCTGCCGTTATAGGAATTTCATAAGCGATAATGTCTATAATTCCCGAGTCAAGCATTTCAATGGCATCATCCATGTTATGCGCTACCACAAAGCGGGCAACAATACCCTTATCGTTTACAAAATTGCAGATTCTCTCATATTCATACCCCATCGTGTCTTCTTTATAGTAGAAATATGAAGTAGGGCTATAAAGAGTGCCTACAATAAGCGTATCAGGTAATTGATTTTCGTCCGAATGCTCATGCACCGCCTTACCACCACACGACTGCAAAGCAACCATTACAGACATCAGCAACAAAAGTGGTAGCAAGCAAATGGAATACTTCGTCATCTATTTCATACAAACGATAAAAATGTTAATAGAAAATCAGTATTCAAACCTACCATACTCGCTTTCGATGGTGAGACGATTGCCAATCGGGCTATCCTCCACCCGTCCCACAATCTGAGCATCGATGTTGAAGCTACGAGAAATATCTATCACAGCATCGGCGTCTTCAGGACGGAGATATACCTCCATGCGATGTCCCATATTGAACACTTTGTACATTTCCTGCCAATCTGTTCCAGACTGCTCCTGAATAAGTTTAAATAATGGAGGTACAGAAAACATGTTGTCCTTTATCACATGTTTATTGTTCACAAAATGCAAAATTTTGGTCTGTGCTCCACCCGAACAATGCACCATGCCATGAATTTTGTGGCGCATCGTGTCAAGCACTTTCTTTATCACCGGAGCATAAGTGCGCGTAGGCGACAAAACCAATTTCCCAGCATCGACCGGAACTCCTTGAACAACATCAGTCAACCCAATCTGCCCGGAATATACGAGATCCTGAGGGACATTATGATCGTATGATTCGGGATACTTCTCAGCAAGTACCTTAGAGAAAACATCATGACGTGCCGAAGTCAGCCCGTTGCTACCCATTCCGCCATTATACTGTTTTTCGTATGTGGCTTGGCCATACGAAGCAAGCCCCACTATTACGTCACCTGTGGCAATATTGGCATTATCGATGACATCGCTACGCTTCATCCGGCACGTAACTGTGCTGTCAACAATTATAGTACGTACAAGGTCACCCACATCGGCAGTTTCTCCGCCTGTAGAAACAATATTCACACCCAGTCCGCGCAATTCCTTAAGCAGTTCCTCCGTGCCATTAATGATTGCAGCAATCACCTCACCTGGAATAAGCATTTTATTGCGTCCGATAGTCGAAGAAAGCAATATATTGTCGGTTGCACCCACGCACAACAAATCATCGATATTCATTATCAATGCATCCTGTGCAATGCCTTTCCACACGCTTATATCTCCCGTTTCTTTCCAATAGGCATAGGCAAGCGACGACTTGGTGCCAGCTCCATCGGCATGCATTATGTTGCAATATTGCGGATCGCCACCTAACAAATCGGGAATTATTTTACAGAAAGCCTTAGGGAACAACCCCTTGTCAACATTTTTTATGGCGTTATGCACATCTTCTTTTGATGCCGACACACCACGCAAGTCATAACGTTGGTCGCTCATAATATGTCAGATATTATTTGTACGTAAGAAATTTAACCAATATAAAAAATAACACCATTGCGGGAACCACGAGCAGTAAACTGTCAATACGGTCGAGAATGCCACCATGTCCCGGTATCAAATGCCCCGAATCTTTGACATTAAGAGTGCGTTTCAGCAACGATTCCACCAAGTCACCCCATGTTGCGAACACAGAAACGGTTATACCGATGGCAATCCAATGCACTAAAGTCCATTTCCCGAAAAATCCGTCACCAGCACAATGGAAAACGACACCTCCGATAATGCAACATAACATTCCACCCCAAAAACCTTCCCACGATTTTTTGGGAGAAACACGTTCAAACAATCGATGCCGCCCTATCATACTCCCAATACAAAAGGCTCCGGTGTCGTTGAGCCATATAAGTATGAAAATGGCAAGCAATGTTCCGGCACCGTTATCAAAATACAAGACATTAAGTAACGACAATGGCAGTGCCACATACATCTGAATGAAACATGAATAAGCAAATGAATGCAATGCGCTGACATTCTTAATGTATAATTGTACAACCATGCGAGATACCAAATAAAACGCATAAATCAGCGTTGGCAACAAACTGCCATTACCAGCAAACAGACCTGAACACCAGCTGAAAAACAATGCAAACAGTGCTATGCCGCCAATACAATCAATGACTACAATGACATTCTTGTACGTACCATCTCTCCCGTCATCAACCAAATGATGCAGTTCCATTATACCCATTACGCCAAACAGAACAAACAAGCATAAAAACATATGTGGGGATGGCAACAATAATGCTACTACAATCAACGCCACATATATGCAGCCGGAAACAGCCCTAACCAAAATTTTTTTCACCTAATTTCAGTTTTTATATTGTAGGACAAAATTAACTAATATTCCCGAATAGCCAAAAATACTTGTAACATTCATCAATGTTTGCATTCTATGAAATATTTATTACACTTTAAAACATTAATATATGTTGACATTAAAAAATTTATGTATTTTTGCGTTAGATCGGATGGCACAAAAGGTATTGCGAGCCGTTCAAATGTTACAGCAATGTTACATTCTATGTATGATATTGTATTAATTTTGTACATTGTAATATTTGTATAACTCACTTTCTATGGCTCCAAAAAGCAAAATCTTAGTCGTTGACGATGAAGATACGATATGTGAAGTATTAAAATTAAATCTTGAGCTCGCAGGATATGATGTAGATACAGCCAATTCGGCTGAAGCTGCAATGAAATTACCCCTATCCGACTACGACCTTTTCATCATCGACGTAATGATGGGCGAAATGAACGGCTTCGATTTTGCAACAAAAATCCGTGCCACAGACACATTAAAAGATATACCAATTATGATTTGCACAGCCAAAGACAGCGAAGAAGATTTGCTCGATGGATTCAGCCGTGGAATAGACGATTACATAAAAAAACCGTTTTCGATACGAGAACTCATTGTGCGCATAAAAAGCGTTTTACGCCGTGCCAAAGGAGGGAAGGCAGCCACCGAATCATCATTGCTCATCTTCAACACATTGTCGCTCGATGCCGAAAAAAAGATGTGCACAATCGATAATGAAGAAGTGGCTCTTACAAAAAAAGAATTTGAAATATTGCGACTGTTCTTGCAAAATAAGGGACGGATATTTTCCCGCGAAGAAATTTTAAGCAAAGTTTGGGAAGATGACGTGATTGTAATAGACCGCACAATCGATGTCAACATCAACCGGTTACGAAAGAAACTCAAACAATATGGCAACAATATAATAACTAAACTTGGATATGGATACGGGTTTAAAGACTAAATTTAATTATCAGACAAGACTGTTTTTCCTTATTATAGTATTTACATGGATTCTAACTTTCGCATTCTTCATACTGCAATATACCCGTGAAAAAGGTTACAAGGTCGAAACCTTGAACACTGAATTGCAGATGATGAACATAAAAATGTTGCATAACATAGAAAGTCACAATTACCACATAGATAAAGATTTTATCAACGACATTACCGCTCTCGATTCGGTGCGGGTCACCATAATAGCCCTCAACGGACATGTGCTTTACGACAATTCACACAATGGCGAAATGGAGAATCACTTGGGTAGAATGGAAATAAGAGAAGCCATCGACAACCGCGAAGGATACACTATACGCCGATTGTCAGACACTGATAAAAACGAATATTTTTACTCGGCGACACGTGGTGATTCAATTGTTGTACGCACAGCACTGCCATACAACAAAAATCTGTCCGACTATTTTCAAGTCGACTCGGTGTATATGTGGGTGATAATCATAATTGCCGTAATCATAAGCATCATTGCCTATTTTGCCACACGCCGCCTCGGGCAAAGCATACAAAACCTAAGCGACTTCGCAACCCAAGCCGAACAGGGCAACATCCTCACTTACGATACTTCGAGTTTCCCGCAAGACGAACTCGGTGACATATCCAAACGAATAATAAGCCTTTACAAAAAATTAAAACAGGCAATCCAAGAACGTGACAGCAACTTGCGTAACGCCATCTTCGAAGAGCAAGAAAAAGTGCGCATCAAGCAACAGCTTACCAGCAACATCAACCATGAAATAAAAACCCCTGTACACGCCATTCAGGCGTGCCTCGAAACTGTAGTGAACAACCGCGACAGCTTTGACAAAGCAACAATATTATCATTAATCGACAAAGCTTACCAAAATGTACAGCGACTTAGTTCGCTATTGCATGATATTTCGATAATTACTCGTATAACTGAGGCCGGCGATCAAATCAAGAAGTCTGAAGTAAACATAAACGATATTATCGACACGGTTGTGGGGGATGTGGCACAATTTCCTCCCGAAAAACGCATGAGAGTAAACATAAATGTTCCCGACAAAATGATAGTGCAAGGAAACGATACACTTATCGAGGCCATTTTCCACAATCTGCTAATCAACGCATTGTCATATTCCGGCGGACGCGACATATTCATAGAAATGACCGAAGAAACGCCCGAATACTACAAATTCAGATTTGCCGATAACGGCGTAGGTGTAGCTGCAGAACATCTTCCTCACTTGTTCGAACGTTTCTACCGCGTAGATGAAGGACGCTCACGTAAACTTGGAGGTACAGGGCTCGGACTGGCCATAGTCAAGAATGCCATACTGCTACATCATGGCACCGTGTCAGTCCGTAACCAGCCAATGGGAGGGCTTGAATTTACATTTACCATACACAAATAAACAGAAATAACACACATATATAGAACGATATTAATTATGAGTCCTATTTTTACAATAATAATCATTGTACTTGCATTACTTGCCATATTGGATTTGATAGTAGGCGTTTCTAATGATGCCGTCAATTTCTTAAACTCTGCATTAGGAGCTAAAGTCGCCCCTATGAAAGTCATATTAACCGTAGCCGCAGTGGGAATAATGATAGGCGTAATTACATCCAACGGCATGATGGAGGTGGCTCGCAGCGGTGTGATACATCCGGCGATGTTCACATTTCACGAAATCATGTTTCTCTTTGTGGGTGCAATGCTGACCGATGTGATACTCCTCAACACTTTCAATTCGTTAGGATTGCCCACATCAACAACAGTGTCGCTTATATCAGAATTGCTCGGCAGCGCGGTGGCCGTAGCCACATTCAAAATTATAGCCGACCCGCAACTCAATATTTCCGACCTAGGCAGCTTTATCAACAGCGGTAAGGCTCTTGTAATCATATCCGGTATCCTGTTGTCAGTAGTCATTGCGTTTACGGTAGGTTCCATTATAATGTATTTCAGCCGTATAATTTTTACATTCCGATATGCTAAAGCCTTGAAACGGTATGGGGCAATGTGGTGCGGAATTTCAATCGTAGGCATATTATATTTTGCCATATTTCAAGGCATGAAAAGTTCAGGCCTTTTCTCGCAAGAATTCTTAAGCTATATCAACAACCACATATATATAGTACTGTTCATACTTTGGGTCATCTCATCGCTTATCATGTGGTTATTGCAATTGCTCAAAGTAAATATAATGAAAATAACCATCCTTGCCGGTACCATGGCACTTGCCTTGGCATTTGCCGGAAATGATCTTGTGAACTTCATCGGTGTGCCGCTTGCCGGACTTGATTCATACATGATTGCACTCAACAATGGAGGAAACGAACAAATGCTCATGGGCGACCTCGCCAAGCCGGCTCAAGCCAACATATGGTTTCTTGTAACATCCGGAATTGTGATGATTCTGACACTGTTTTTCTCTCGATCAGCAATGCGTGTAGCCGAAACACAACTCAATTTGTCATCACAAAACGATGAAGAAGAACGTTTTGGCTCATCACCGGCATCTCGTTCGCTTGTACGTACAGCTCTTGCTATAAATAATTTCTATAAACGCATCATGCCGGCATCGATACTCGAACGCATCAACAAGCGATTCATACCACTATCGGAAGAAGAGCGTGGCAATGCTTCATACGATCACATACGTGCCGTAGTAAACCTCACTGCCGCATCAATACTTATCTGTATTGGTACTTCGTTCCAATTACCTCTTTCCACTACCTATGTAGTGTTCATGGTAGCTATGGGTTCTTCACTTGCCGACCGTGCATGGGGACGAGACAGTGCAGTCTATCGCATAACAGGTGTGATGGTAGTGATTTCAGGTTGGTTCTTGACCGCTGTAGTGGGCTTTTCACTTGCATTCATCATCGGACTGTTCTTAATGTGGGGCGACTGGATTGCATTCATCATTTTGCTTATTGTGTGCGGATATGCTCTCTGCCACAATCTTATCTTCAAATCCAAGAAAAAGGAAGCCAACGATGTTGAAAAACTTCAAATTAAGGATGATGCCAAAGCTGAGGACGTACTCTACTCTTGCACCGAAACTGTGGTAAACACCATGGAAGATGTGTCATCAATTTACAATCACATGCTCGTCGCCCTGTACACCGGCAATCGCAAAGTACTTAAAGAAACCGTCACACAATCCGAAACCATGTACAAGGAAGCTAATAAACGCAAGTATAACATGTCGGTGACACTGAAACACCTACAAGAACAGAATATAGAAACAGGATATTTCTATGTTCAGGTAGTGGACTACTTATGCGAAGTGTCAAAAGCATTGCTACACTGCACTCGTCCAGCCTACGAACATATAAATAACAATCATAAAAGCCTGTCCGAAAACCAGATAATGGATCTGAAAACCATCAACGATGAGGTTGATAACATCTTCGCAGTCATAAACCAGATGTTACGTAACAAAGACTTCACAGGTATCGATGAGGTAATGTTGATGCGCGATGAACTGTTTACAACAATCGCTGATAGCATCAAGAATCAAATACGACGATTGAAGAGTCAGGAAATGAGTACACGTGCCAGCGAGCTTTATCTCAACATATTGAATGAAACAAAAAATATGGTGCTGCAATCGCGTAACCTGCTCAAATCGCAAGCCTATTTCTTGAACAAAATCAATGATGCGCCATCCGTGGAACAACCGGTCACCAACACCATCATGTGATTTACTTGCTGCACCCTATAGATTTTCATTCAAGTTTGTTTTGTTCTACACGCAACTTGAAGTAATTTTGTAAACAATTAAAAACACCTACATTTTTCACACAGATATGCAGGAAAAAATCATAATTCTTGACTTCGGGTCACAAACCACGCAACTCATAGGCCGCCGCGTACGCGAGCTTAATATGTATTGCGAAATCGTACCTTACAACAAATTTCCTTTTGACGACAAGGCGGTAATAGGAGTAATACTGTCGGGGAGTCCGTTTTCGGTTTACGATGAAAAAGCATTTAAAATTGATTTGAGCGGTATCCGCGGCAAATATCCGTTATTGGGAATATGCTATGGCGCACAATACATGGCATATGTCAATGGCGGAAAGGTAGAACCGGCCGCTACTCGCGAGTATGGCCGTGCCAACCTCACAAAAATCGATAGTGAAAACTCGTTACTTAAAGGCGTAAATGAAAATTCACAGGTATGGATGAGCCACGGTGATACCATCACTGCACTACCTGAAGGATTCAATATAATTGCCTCAACCGATAAGGTTGCCGTAGCTGCTTATCAAGCGCAGGATGAAAAGCTCTGGGGTGTACAATTTCACCCCGAAGTGTACCACACAGTGGATGGAATACAGATATTGAAAAACTTCGTTGTAGATATATGTGGCGGGAAACAAGATTGGAGCGCATCGTCATTCATTGAATCGACCGTTGCACAACTGAAAGAACAACTTGGGAACGACAAAGTTGTTCTCGGGCTGAGTGGTGGCGTCGATTCTTCAGTTGCTGCCGTATTGCTTAACAAAGCCATCGGACGTAACCTTACATGTATTTTTGTTGACCACGGTATGCTGCGCAAAAACGAATTCAAAAATGTGCTGCACGACTACGAATGCCTCGGCCTGAATGTAATAGGCGTAGATGCCAGTGAAAAATTCTTTACAGAACTTGCCGGTGTAACAGAACCGGAACGGAAACGCAAAATTATAGGCAAGGGATTTATCGATGTGTTTGATGCCGAAGCCCGTAAAATAAAAGATGTAAAATGGCTTGCACAAGGAACCATTTACCCCGACTGCATCGAATCACTGTCAATAACAGGCACGGTCATTAAAAGTCACCACAACGTGGGTGGATTGCCCGAAAAAATGAACTTAAAGCTATGCGAGCCCTTGCGACTATTGTTTAAAGATGAGGTTAGACGTGTAGGACGTGAACTCGGTATGCCCGACCACCTTATAAAGCGGCATCCATTCCCTGGTCCGGGTTTGGCTGTCCGGATACTTGGCGACATCACTCGTGAAAAAGTACGCATATTACAAGATGCCGACGACATATTTATCCAAGGGCTTCGCGACTGGAACCTCTACGACCAAGTGTGGCAGGCCGGTGTTATATTGTTGCCGGTGCAAAGCGTGGGTGTAATGGGTGATGAACGCACATACGAACGTGCTGTTGCATTACGTGCTGTAACCAGTACCGATGCCATGACCGCCGATTGGGCGCATCTTCCTTATGAATTCCTTGCAAAAATAAGCAATGACATAATAAATAAGGTAAAAGGAGTAAACCGTGTGTGCTACGATATAAGTTCAAAGCCACCGGCTACCATAGAGTGGGAATAACTAAATGAGGGTGACCTAAAAGTCAATAATGACAGGAAGGGTCACCCTCATTTGCCTCTCTTACAATTTGGTCACCTCTCCTATTCGGAGCACGACAAGTTTCAAATGATATTTTTCGGCAGCATTCCGCTCGTTATCCAAAGGTTCATCCCAACGGTGCCGTGCAAGAGCATACTTTGAATGATGCACCGTTATCACACGTTGCGTGCCCAATTCTACAGCTTCTCGACCCAATTCTTGAGGCATTGTGTGGATATATTTCCAATCCTCATTGTACTGCCCGTTTTCAAGAATGGCAATGTCTATATTGGGAAACTTTTTCCCAATTTCCTTAAAATGCAAGCCATAACCGCTATCTCCACCGACAAACACTGTGAACGATGGCGTTTCGAGCAAAAACGATGCCCATAGCGTCTGATTAGATGTCAATCCACGTCCGGAGAAATGTCGGGCTGGCAGGCAATGTACATTAAAACCCCGTCGAAGCATAGCATCTTCATTCCAATCAAGCTCTATAAGTTGAGATTTGCCATACCCCCAATACTCAAAATGTTCTCCGACTCCAAGAGGACAAATCACTTTCCCGATTTTACCATGCAGTCGTTTGACAGTATTATAATCCAGATGATCCCAATGGTCGTGCGATATAATTAAGTAATCGATATAATCGGGCATATCCTCTGCTTTATAAATATCCGTACCGGCAAACGGTCTGTTGACAAAAGATACGGGTGAAGCCTTGTCAAACACGGGATCAACAAGAAACCGCACCCCTGACAATTGCAACAAATATGACGAATGACCGAACCACACTATAAAATCATCTTCAACCGACAGTTTCTTCAAATCCGACTTTATCGCCGGTATCGGCTGTTCGGGGACTAATCCTTGCGGCTTATCGGTAAGGAAACGCCACATCGCTGCCAAACGGCTTTTCCTTGTCGTCATCATGGGAGAAACCTGCAAATTATTGAATTGGCCATTTCTATAATGTTGAGATTGCCGTATCCTTTCAAGTCTTTCACCCCGAGGCAACCGTCCGAAACAGGGCTGATTCAGAAATATAATAATAGCCAGTACAACCACCGCAACAATACACAATATGATACCTGATATAACCATAATACGCCTTTTCATCGCGAATGCAAATTAATGAAGCAAAATTAACAATAAAACACAAGTACACCGACCAAGCATCTTACCATAATTACAGAGATGTTTATCCTTATTACAGATTATAACAAAGAAGTGAAAATTTCATAATTCTTTATCTGTATATTTGTATCGAAATTTATATTTTCATATTCTCTCTGCGAGATGGAAGAAATTCTCGACATAAAAACCGTTCACCAGTGCAATTGTTGTCTCGGAAGCAAGACACTGCACCCTCAAGCAAGCGTAATACGTCTTGACGACAATACCAATGTTGCACAACACAGCATAAAATTCGATTTCTTTACCATATTACTAATAGACAACCATGACGAAAACTCTTACCACACTTGTTGCGGGAGAAAATATTACGACTATTCAGATGCTACCATGGTTTTTCTTTCACCGGAAAAAGCATTCGACATGACACGCAACCGTGTTCTTCCACGAAAGGGATGGCTACTTGCATTCCATCCCGACCTGCTTTGTGGAACAACACTCAGTCACACCTTATGCTGTTACACATTCTTCTATTACAGCAAAGAAGAAGCTTTGCATTTATCATTGCGAGAAAAAAACAAAATTATAAATTGCCTTGAAAATATCGATGATGAACTACACCACCCGATAGACGTACACAGCCGTATCATAATAACACGCCACATCGAGTTATTGCTTGATTACTGCAAGCGTTATTATGAACGCCAATTTATAACACGCGAAGACAAGAACCGTACGCTGATGGCTCAATTCGAACAATTGATTGATGACTATATGTTGCATGGACAAATGGTACATGGCGTGTTCCCGTCAGCCGAGAGCTGTGCAACTCACCTGCATCTTTCAACACAATATTTCAAAGACCTGATAAAATTCACTACAGGCAAAACATTACATGAATATATGGAATTGAAGCGTTTAGACATGGCCAAACAAATGCTCTTGAAATACAGCTACACGCCATCACGTGTTGCCATAGAACTCGGTTACCCTTCTGTAAGACATTTCAGTCTCCTGTTCAAAAAAGTCACCAAAATAGCACCACAAGAATATAAGCTCATGCAAAATTAGAGCCTGCTTAAATTAAGCAGGCTATTAATCCTCATTCGGTAATTGCAATTTCTTTTTGGCTTTTGCACCAAGTTCCTGTAAAGTTTCAACCTGCTTGATGATATTACCTCGCCCATCCTGCAATTTAGCCATTGCTTTATCATAAGCTTGGCGAGCATTTGTTATACCTTTATCGATATTTCGCATATACTCTGTGAAATCGACAAAGCGATCATATAATTTCCCTGCTTCTTCAGCTATGCGCAGTGCATTTTTTGTCTGTTTGTCATGTCCCCACAACTGTGAAACAAGTTTCAATACCGAAATCAAGTGTGTCGGACTGATAATCACGACTCGTTTGTCATAAGCATATTCCCATAAGTGTGAATCGGCATGCATCGCCGCAAGGTAGGCCCCTTCATTAGGGATAAACATCATCACGAAATCTCCCGACTTTCTCACATAGTCCTGATAACTCTTCGTGGCAAGTTCGTCAACGTGCTTTTTTACCGATGCCGCATGTTCCTTTAGTTTTTCCTGCTGCACTTTTTCATCTACGGCATTCACATATTCTATATAGGCACGAAACGACACCTTAGAATCAATAATAATATCTTTATCACCCGGCAGATGCACAATGACATCGGGTCGCAATCTGCCACCGTCTTCATTAGTAAACAGATTTCCATCCTTGTCTTTTGTTACCTGCACTTCAAATTGCTCACCCTCAATTAGCCCCGAGGTAGACAATATATGTTCAAGCATTTGCTCACCCCAATTGCCTTGCACGCTGTTATTTCCTTTAAGTGCATTTGCAAGATAAGTGGCATCCTTGCCTATCTGGGTGTTCAAGTCACGAAGAAGCCCTATCTGTTCCCGCAGTGAGGCATGATTTTCCGAATCCTTTATCGAACGTTCGCTAATCTCTTTTTTCAACCGTTCGATGTTTTCTTTCAATGGACTGAGTATTTCATTGAGCCTGTCGTCGCTCTTTCGTGTCTTTTCGTCAAGTATTTTTGTGGCAAGTTCATTAAATTGCAGTTGAGCCTCGCGCTGCAACCGCTCCTTCTCATTGGCAATTACAGTAAGCCGCTCATTATATTTCGAGTTTTCAGTGGTAAGTACAATAATACGCTCATTCAAAAACTGTACTTGCTCGGCACTTCGGTCAAGCTGTTTACGCGCTTCGGCAATTTGGCTCTCAAGCACAGCCACTGATGCATTTCCGGCAGCAATAGTGGCATCGCGGTCGGCAAGGGATTTTCGCAATGCATCAGCATCGCCGTTCAATCGTTTAATTTCATCCTGTAATGCATTCATTTGTCGCCGTTTATCGATTTGCTTAAACACTGCCAGAGCAGCCACAACAATCGCCACTGACAACAACGTCAACAATATTATAAAGGAAATATCCATAAATTTCAATCCGGTGGTAAAATTTACCTTTCAATTATCTGTTCTTTTTGTACTTTGCCTATTTGGATTTAATTTGGCATGAAGGTACTATTTCCTTTTTTATCCACATAACCCCATTTATCGCCAATTTTGACAGGTGCCAATCCTTCTGAAAAATCATCTACATAATCGTATCTACATGGAATGACCTCTTCCCCATTCTTGTTTATAAAGCCCCACAAGTCGCCTTTCTTAACCATTGCCAATCCTTCTGAAAAAGAATCTACTCCATCGTATATACATGGAATGACTTCCTCGCCTTCCTTGTTCACAAAGCCGTATAAGTCACCTTTCTTAACCCTTGCCAATCCTTCTGAAAAATCATCTATTCCATCGTATATACATGGAACGACTTCCTCGCCATTCTTGTTTATAAATCCACCCAAGTAGCCTTTCGCAACCGCTGCCAATCCTTTTGAAAAATTCCATACTTTATCATATCTACATGGAACGACCTCCTCTCCTTCCTTGTTCACAAAGCCGTATAAGTCGCCTTTCTTAACCCTTGCCAATCCTTCTGAAAAATTCCATACTTTATCATATCTACATGGAACGACCTCCTCTCCTTCCTTGTTCACAAAGCCGTATAAGTCGCCTTTCTTAACCCAAGCCAATCCTTCTGAAAAAGAATCTACTCCATCATATCTATATGGAACGACTTCCTCGCCATTCTTGTTTATAAATCCCCACAAGTAGCCTTTCGCAACCCCAGCCAATCCTTCTGAAAAATCACCTGTGTTATCGTACCTACATGGGATGACCTCCTCGCCTTTCTTGTTTACAAAGCCCCACAAGCCGCCTTTACAAACCCTTGCCAATCCTTCTGAAAAATCACATACATAATCATACCTACATGGGATGACCTCCTCTCCTTCCTTGTTCACAAATCCCCACAAGCCTTCTTTTAGCAATTTGCCTTTCTTAACACTTGCCAATCCCTCTGAAAAAACACCTGTGTAACAGTATCTGCATGAGATGACCTCATCGCCTTTCTTGTTCACAAAGCCATACAAGCCTTCTAGCAATTTGCCTTTCTTAACACTTGCCAATCCCTCTGAAAAATCACATACATAATCATACCTACATGGGATGACCTTCTCCCCATTCTTGTTTATAAATCCATACAAGTCACCTTTCTTAACCATTGCTAATCCTTCGTGGAATTCTCCTAACCAATCGTATTTTTTTACAGCTTCTATCAATTCAGGGGTTATTTCAATGGTCACTTGTTCTCCAACATTATGGTTATAGACCACCCATCCAATACCGCCACACACAATGATAGCGACAAAAACAGCAATAACTGTTATTAGACCTTTTTTGCTACTTCTGTCACTTTTTTGTCCAAAGGTGGTGTCCACCACAGGCTGATTCGCTTCCTGTTGCTGCTCCATCGAGAAGCATACAGGACAACCGCAATTTGGACATGATGTGGCTTTATCCGAAATGTCATGTCCACATTCTTTACATTTTATCAGTGCCATAATAAAACCTCCTGCACCTATGACCCTACGATGCGGTTACTATTAATTATTAGGAAGGCATTAAAAGGAAAGCGAGGCCATCATTTTCTGCCTCTGCGTAGGGTTGGACTCACTGTAATATGGATAAGGAGAACAGACAGCCCCACTTGGATGTATTTCGCATTGGATTACGAATACAAACCAAGAGAGTGTCTTTCCCACATATTCCGATATTACTTCTGTAAAGTGTCCAATTTTACGCAGTAGGAATAAGCGAAAATGCGCTTTCTTTCAATATGTCCGCACTTGGCATTCGCTAAGTCATCGTAAAGATAGCAAATTTTCAAGAAAGGACACTCTTTTTCTTAAAGAAAAACGGAAGTATCTATTTTGGTCTTGCTTCTTTCAAATTAAATACACTTCGTTGCCCATAAAGGACTTTCAAGGCTAAAATATATACTCCTGCATACTTCTGTTAGTGTTTTCTTAACTTTCTAAAAGGTATTTTAGCATTTATATTATATTATATTATATTTGCGGCGTTCAAGCACAAGGCCTGAAGGGCATGCCCCCGCTTGCACAAGTATTTATTGTCTAACTTTTTAAAATTTTGTTCTTATGGAAAAGTCTCCTTTACATAAGTTTTTCCGCAAGTCCGCCACGCTTCTCGTGGCGCTGTGCGCATGCGCCGCTTCCGCGCAGACGATGCAAGTCATCAGTGAACTAACCGATGCCGACGGCAACGTTTACGACACTCCCATGGGAATGTGTGTTTCCCCTAACGGCAGATACATCGCCATGTATGTAGGGTACAGCCAAAACGTGGTGGCCATATATGACACTGAAACGGGTGAAGCCGCAGTGTTTTCAGACGAGGCCACGGAAGAAGACCGAAACATCCAATATGTAAACGATGACGGCGTGGGCGTATGCATAAACGGCAACGTTCCGCTGATTGTTTCCATTGACGGCACCTCAACCGAGCTGCCAGTGCCCGATGGATACTCCAAGGCGGCACCAAGATATGCAAGCGACGACCTGAGTATAATCGGTGGTTATGCCATGGAGGGCTCTTCTTTTCTCTATCCCTGCATCTGGAGGAATGGCGAATTAGAGATTCTGCCATACCCGACGGAAGACGAGCTGGGTTTCGAACCAAGATACGGCTGTGCAGTGCACAGGGTGTCAGGCGACGGCTCGGTGCTGATTGGTTATGTCCGCGACCGCTTGAGCCGCTACCCCC
>CAYNBZ010000011.1:0-48020 GCA_964395975.1 uncultured Muribaculaceae bacterium
CGGCACAACCTGGACTATCTGTGGCAAAAGTCATGGATTCCTATTTTCCATTACCGCCAAAATCAGAACAAGATAGAATTGTACAACAGATTGAGCAATTAGCAAGTATTATGAGAAAGTAGGTGCCGAAATTGTTGAAATAACTGAAGATATTCCTTATGAAATTCCTCAAACTTGGGAATGGTGTAGATTAGGTGCAATAGTTAGAATGCGCATTGGAAAAACGCCGCCACGTGCGGAGCAGGCATATTGGAGCAATGGCATCCATAATTGGGTTTCAATATCAGATATGGTTGAAGATGGAATAATAAGAGACGTGAAAGAAAAAGTGTCAGATATAGCTGTTAATGAAATCTTTAAGTGTCATCCAAGTCCTAAAGGTAGTCTGCTTATGAGTTTTAAACTTACTGTAGGACGAACTTCTATATTAGGAATAGATGCCTATCACAATGAAGCAATAATTACAATAGTGCCATATACAGACGCTGATAATATATTTCTAAAGTATCTGTTTTATGTACTTCCTACTATTTCCAACAGTGGAGATTCTAAAGATGCCATAAAAGGGAAAACGCTTAATAGTAAAAGTTTAAATAATTTATTAATTCCACTTCCACCGCTTATTGAACAGGAACGCATTTGCAGCCGAATATCAGAATTGTTTGGCAATATTAAGGCTTGATTACACCTTAATATTGCTTTTGAGATGCTCGATTCAGAAACCTAACCATTTCTGCAATATGTTTTGTTTTTCGTTTTCTCCATTTTTCGAAGCAATGAAAAAAAATATAGCATAAATCACTGACAAATAATTATTTGTCTATCAGTAAATTTTATTGGCGTAAATCAAGTTTTATTCTTGGAGTACTTACTATATAAACTTTTCAATTCCAACTCCGTTATTCAGGTTGGTCTGTACTATGATTTTTACCGGTAATTATAATTTCATTTCTATATGCGGAGGTTTTACAGGCGTATGTGTACTTCTGATGCGCCATTCTTTGGGATAAAGATTATTAGCTCTATTTCCCAGTTGTTTAGCGAAACCTAACGGGATGCCATTATATTGCAATAGAACGACCCCTCTTGGTGCATTACCCAATGAAATGGTATCGCCACGCAGATAGGCAATGGCTTCGTTGTAGTCAATCTCAACAATGTTGAATTGAAAAGAGTTCAGTATGGTTGATAATGCAATCGATTGAGCAGGAATAATGTCTTTCCCTTTAATTATACCAACTTCCACACCTCGTAGCATCACTTTTACATTGTTTGCAATGTATTCGAAATCATGGATCATTTCGCTATTTATGGCAGTTATTACATTCCCTGTCACCATAAAATTGTATCGGTCGTTATCTATAATCCATTGTTTTATTTCATTGGGAATTTTTGTATTACCATTAGTGCGATGTTGTTGTTTGATTGGTCTTGTTTTTAATCCTGCTTCATTTTTTTGCAGAATACAGATAAACAACCCTTCACCACGCGTCCGGTGTGGGAAAAAACGATAACAACCTCTATGTTTATGATCCACACCGGTGCTTATGCCCCAATTGTCGGGCAATACCAATGTTATTGGTGTTGCATCGTAGTTAGTTTCGATATATTCAATAATCGATTCATTCTCAATGCGATTGAATGTACATGTGCTGTAAATTAGCAGCCCGCCCGGAGCTATTGCGTCCCATATATTATCAATGATTTGTCGTTGCCGCTCGGCACATTGCAAGACCAAGGATGGCGACCACTGCTCGATTGCCATCTTGTCTTTGCGAAACATTCCTTCACCACTGCAAGGCACGTCTGTTGCCACAACATCGAAGAAACCCGAGAGTCGTCCAAATTGTCGGCTGTCAGCATTTGTTACAATGCAATTAGGGTTACCCCATTTGATAATGTTTTCTTTTAAGATGTTGGCTCGTTGCGGCATTATTTCATTACACACCATCAACGACCCTTTGGGCAATGCCGACAGGGCCGCAGTACTCTTACCTCCCGGTGCCGCACATAGGTCGAGATACTTTATCGGCTTATTAATTAGCGATTTAATGATGTAATATATGATCATCGACGATGCGTCTTGCACATAATATAGTCCGGCATGAAACGCAGGGTCAAAAGTAAATTGTTCATGTTGCGACAAATAATAGCCAGTGTCGCACCAAGGTACACGGTCGGCATTTTTAGGAACTGATTGCGTTTTTGCAGTATTCACACGTATGGACGTGACAGCTTCAGTACCGGAAATCGTATCAAGTAACAGTGGGCATTCATCGGGAAATAATTCTTCAATTTGTTTTATGAACAGTGGTGGCAACAGGTTTGCGTTCATGATTCTAAAGCCTATTTATCAATATTGTTAAGAGCATAAGCTGCTGCACCAAGTTGTATGGCACGACTTGAACCTATGCGCGACAACGTAATGCCGATGCGTTTTAGAGGGTCGTAATCTACCATGCGAGTACTGCCATATACTTGTAATTTGCGTGAATTGCCTTGAGCAAATAACTTGAATTGTTTTTCGTCATCAAGGTCATACACCTGTGGCTGTACGAGGTTTACCGTCTCACCATTATAATGCCGCAGAGTACTGCGAATCTGAGCCAATAACGATGGCATAAAAAATTTATATCCTCGTGACACGCCACCACCCAACACTATCAAACCATCGATAAGTGAGGCGGCAGTGGCTATTGCATCGCCGGCTGCAACACCGAAGATTTTAAAAGCACTTAATGCCGCCTCTCGGTTTCCTGAGCGAGTGCCATCTGCTATATCGTAAATGTCTTTTGTAGAGAGTGACGTAACATCGCTACCACTAATACGAGCATATTCCCGGCATATACCTCCTGCCGATACCGTAGCTTCAGCAATCATGTCGTTATAAACGCAATTATGCAGGCAAAATGTTTCAACGCATGAATTGTCACCTATATGTAAATGCCCTCCTGATATTATCCCTATTCCAAACCCTGTACCGAATGTATAACCTATCAGGTTGTGATATTGCTTTGTACTTCCCATTGCAGCAAGTTGTGCATTTATTTCGGGAAGCCGCCCTGCAAATGCTTCACCATACGCAAAGAGGTCGCCATCGTTATTTATATACACCGGAATTCCAAATTTTTCCATAAGAAAAGGACCAAGTGCTACTCCAGAACGGAATGCGGGGAAATTTGGCAAATAGCCGCCGATAATGCCATTAGGATAATCGGCAGGTCCAGGGAATGCAAAACTTATTGCCACCGGAGCATATGGTAATTGTTGCATTACGGATTCAAATCCTGTTACCATGGTTTGTAGGCAGAGGTCAAGGTCGTTACCATTAGAAGGCAAAGTTATCGGGTTAACGATGAATTGTTGGTCCCTTATTGCACTAAACACCAAATTGGTGCCTCCGGCATCAAGTGTCATTACTATTCGATTATCCATGGCAGTTCCAATAAATGTAGTCATGATTAGTTAAATCAAAATTACAAATATTTTCGAATCTGCGAAATATTTCATGACATTAATAATCTTGAGAAATAATTTAAACTTAGATTTGCAAGATTGAAAAATAAACGATAACTTTGCACTCGTAAAACAAGAAATGGTGAGATTAGCTCAGTTGGTTAGAGCGTCGGATTGTGGTTCCGAAGGTCAAGGGTTCGAAACCCTTATTTCACCCATCATAGAATGGATGAGTCTTTTTGTAAAGAACTTGTCCATTCTTTTTATAATAATTTTAATTTTGCGGCAGTTTCTTATCACTGACAAGATATGTGGGTAGTTCTTGCTGTTGTTTCGGCATTGTGCTTAGGTTTTTATGACATATTCAAGAAACTTTCTGTGACGGCCAACAATGTTTTATATGTGTTGTTACTGAACACATTATTCGGAGCATTGTTTATGTCCCCTGTGATTTTGACAGGTTTTGCACACGGCGATTATGGATTTAATGGTAGCTTAACCGGACATTTGCTTATTGGGCTGAAATCAGTTATTGTACTTGCATCGTGGGTGTTGGGCTATTTTAGTATAAAACATTTGCCTCTTACTATCACCGGACCGATTAATGCCACACGTCCGATTCTTGTTCTTGTTGGTGCATTGGTTATATTTGGAGAAACTCTGAATTGGCTGCAATGGATTGGAATAACGCTTGGTTTTGTTTCGCTATACCTTATGAGCCGCATTGGCAAAAAAGAGGGTCACTCGATAATTCATGACCGTTGGTTGCTAATGAGCATAGGAGCCATGATATTGGGCGCAATCAGCGGACTTTATGATAAATGGTTGTTGCGTAACTACGAGCCGTTACAAGTGCAAGCATGGTATTCACTCTATCAGTTGGTAATTATGGGAGTTACCGTTATGATACTTAAACAAGCAGGACATGATAACACCCGGTTTCATTGGAAATGGACCATTCCTTGCATTGCAGTTTTTCTTACTATTGCTGACATGGCTTATTTTTATGCTTTATCGCACTCTGACTCAATGATAAGCATCGTTTCAATGATACGCAGGGGCAGTGTGATAGTGTCATTCCTTTTTGGCATATTTGTTTTGCATGAAAAAAACCTCCGGTTAAAGATTGTTGACTTGGCAGTTTTGCTTACAGGGTTGATTATGCTCGTAATTGGAAGTTCAAAATAAATAATAATATAATTATGTCGATATTAAAAGAAAATGTTCCGGTGGGTTTGTGTAGTGATCATGCCGGTTATGCCACCAAATTGGCAATTATAGATTATTTAAAGAAAAACGGTATAAAATATAAAGACTTCGGCACTTATAGTGAAGAAAGTTGTGATTATCCGGATTTTGCACATCTCTGTGCAAAAGCAGTGGAGTGTGGTGAATGTTATCCGGGTATAGGCGTGTGCGGCAGTGGTGAAGGAATCAACATGACACTAAACAAACACCAAGGAATACGCTCTGCCCTGTGTTGGATGCCGGAAATTGCACGATTGGCCAGAGCTCATAACAATGCCAACGTCCTTGCATTGCCCGGTCGCTTTATAAGCAATGATGAAGCAATAGAGATAGTTGCCACATTTTTGGACTCTCCATTTGAGGGAGGACGCCACCAACGGCGTATCGACAAAATTCCGGTTCGTTAAGAGCCAGACTGTTCTAGGGACATTCCAGTAAATGTCCCTAAATCAGAATCGCTTCGCTTCCGAGAAAGGGTATTTATCGGAAGGTACATCACCGCTTGAAGAATCCCAATCCGCCATTGATAAAATCAAGGTCAATTCTGAAAAGCATTTTATAAATGACTGATTGACATATATTAATATTTATATAATTGGTCTGTTAACCAATATATTGTTCAACGATTTTCTCTATCTCGATTGGAGTGTTTACTATTCGTCCGGCGTGGTACTCTATTAGTTCCTTTTCAGGACGGAATCCCCATGTCACACCCACCGAATCAATGCAGGCTCGCCGGGCAGTTTCCATATCTACACCCGAATCGCCTACATATAGCGTATCGGCTTTTCTCTCTTTGGCTCGAGCGAGAATAGAGAATACAATTGAAGGATCAGGCTTTACCGGTACTCCCTCTTTCTGCCCCTCGACTGCTGTGAAATTTATATTCGGGAAATAATGATTTATGAGTTTCTGTGTGGCAAGGTCATATTTATTTGAGGCGACAGCCATTTTTATACCCTCTTCTTGCAACCAACTGAGCAAATCAGCTATACCCGGGTATGGTACTGAATATTCGGTGTTGTGTTCATTATAGTAAGACTTGAAATCGGCAAGCATTTTGTCGATTACAGAATTTTTGTCGATGTCCTCAGGCAGTACCCTTTCTATAAGTTTTCGTACTCCGTTGCCGACGAAATATGGATATGATGCTATGCTGTGTGTGGGAAAACCATTGGTTTCGAGTGCATAATTTGCCGCGCGCCCCAAGTCCTCAATGGTGTTGAGCAAAGTGCCGTCAAGATCGAATATTACTAATCGTTTCATAATGTAATAGCATATATGTAAGTATGAATAATAATTTCAATTTAGAAAGGATATCCCACCGAGAAATGCAATGTAGCATCACGCGACCAGTTGGGATGAATTAATGGCCACCGCTCTTGGTTCTGTGCAGGATTATGGGCTTTTATTCCAAGGTCAAATCTCAGCAAAAAGTATGTAAAATCAAGACGCAAGCCAAGCCCGTATGCAACGGCAATTTGTTTATAAAATTCTCCAAACTTGAATACACCACCGGGTTGGTCTTCATATTCCTTGATTGTCCAAATGTTTCCGGCATCAACAAATGCTCCTAATTCTAATATCCAGAACAGTTTGGCCCGATATTCAAAATTCATGTCGAGGCGAATATCTCCACATTGGTATATGAAACTGTTTACTGAGTTGGTCGCATCGAAACTACCCGGACCTAATGTACGCACACCCCATCCACGCACGGAGTTGGCACCTCCCGAGTAAAAACGTTTTTCAAATGGCAATGCCGTAGAGTTACCATATGGAACTGCCATACCGGCTCCGGCATGAAATGACACGGAATGACGCGGACTCATCGAATGAGTAAACGAGAAATCGGCATCAACCTTGGCATATTGTGAATAACGAATCCCAAACACTTCATAGGCATCTCCTTTGGTATCTTGTCCTATGCTCTTTGAAATTGCATACAATATGTTACCGGCAGTTTCGGCTGCCGCCCGGATGGTATATACGTTTCGTTGGAAATTTGAAGCCAATGGCGAGGCTTGTCGTTTGTTGGAATGATAATATGAGTATCCCAACCTCATTATAAAGTGGTCTTCATAAGAATATCGGAGCAGTGGATTGGTAATATCATCGAGGAAGCCGCTTTGACTATTGGGCAAATATACGTAACTTATGTCTAACAAATTGAATGTATGGCGCGTGCGCGTGTTGTTGCGCGTATTTGACCAATGATACTTCCATCCTGCACCTGCAATGATACGAGTGTATTCGGGACGCTCTTGGTAATTAAACGTAGTAAGAAACTCGGTAGAAGCAAGCATTTTTTGTTTGAATTGCTGCTTCAGAAACGGAAATTTGAATTTTGGAAATGTTATCCCTAATTCACCCGAATATTCCGAATAATTGTCATTTATTAGTCCTGTCAGTTCTCCCGACAGGCTTTCATAAGATGCACGAAACTTTGCATTAAGCACTTCCGAGCCTTTGGCTATGTTTCGATGTGAATATGATGCTCCTATCCCAAATCCGAGGTCGCCCTCTGAATTAGTACCTTCAAGAGATAATGATATTGTTTGAGCCTTCCCCTCGGTTAGCAGGAAATAGGCATCTACCCATATTTTATCGTCTATACGCCCTATGGGTATAACCTCTACATTTATGAATTTTAATATACCCAATCGACCGAGGGCTTGGTATGTGCGGTCAATATCCGTTGAACTATATAAATTCCCCGGGATTACAAAATTGCATTCTTCTATTACCGACGGACGTATGTAATGTTCATCATAAAGGATGGCAATGTCGTTGCGTATGATTGTATCGGAAGCAGAATAAGTTTCCACTCCGTGCATAACCAATGGATTATAGTTGGTTACATACGTCACACTGCGTATGAAGAACGGCTCATGACGATCATAGTAGTCCATGTTGCTGTTTTGATACGGCGGCATTGTATTCAAGGTAAGAATCACATCTTTCTGACCTTCGGCAGTATCGGCAGTGAAAGTTATATACTCTTTGTTGAATGCAAAGTACCCTTTTTCTCTGAGCCTATTGGTTATGCCTTGCCTTTCAAGATCGAGTTGTGTGCGATCAAAGAGTGCACCTTGCTTTAAAATAAAACTTGATGAGTCGGCAAGTATCAGCTGTTTTAATGTGTCGTTGGGGATATTGTAAGTAATGTTGCTAATATAGTGCGGTTCATTTAGTGTGATATTATACTGCACGTTGATACGTCGTTTTTTTAGATTCATTATCGTATCATACGTTACCGAAGAGTTTAAGAAACCTTTATTAATCAAGGCCGTTTGTAATTGATTGACAGAGGCATTTGTTAGTTCTTGATCGTAAATAACCGGTGGAGTACCCACACGTTGTATCCACCTATTGCGCCATTTGGTGCTGTCGCGTCCCGATAGGTTATAAAACCATAGTTGCAATTTCAAGCCACCCAATACTTTGTGGTTGGGTATTTGTCGCAGGTAGCTCTGTAATTCGTTTTTTCTGACATTACGATTTTTGTCGGTTATGTTTATATTTACATTGTCGAGCAGGTATTGACCTTGTGGTACGTGCTTAGTGGTGTTGCAAGATGTAAGCGAAGACAGAATTACAGCAATGATAAAAACCATTACTGCCAAAAACACACACTTACTGCCTTGCAATCTTATCATCTTTTTATTTCATTATGATAAAGCACATTATCACCTTGCATGAGTGTCCAAACATCGTCGTGCAAAACTGCACGATATGCTCCGGAAAACTTTGAATTGCTACACCAAGTGTTGGCTTGAAGCCCCTCTCTGTAAAGTATGGGATTAGCACCCGAAGTTCCGGCCATGAAAGCCTCTATACGTGAAGAATCGGGGGACAATAATAGGAATGCAGCATACGATGCAGTATCTGCGATACTATTGAGTTGTATCCCTTCTTCCCATATCCTAATGCAATCATCTTTTAGTGCCGACCATACGTGTCCTGTCGATGGTTTGCAACCATGTTCGTCAACAATTGCACCAAGAGGTGTGTCATATTGTTGTACAGATTGCATCGCTCCCCTTGAACAAGCGGGAAGCAATAGTATAGAGATAATGTTGCTGAAAAAAAATATTTTGAGCTTCATTGATTTTCGTATGCTTTTATGTATAAATGTTTGCAATCACTAACGGTATAACGTTTCGGTGCATTTGCCGGACTTCCACTCTCTATTGCATCTCTAGCCATCTTGTCGATGTTTGCCATATATGTGTCCTTATCAATGCCATCATAGTTTCTTAGATAAGGCACTTCACAAGTGCGACAGATTTTATCTAATTCAGCTACAAATGCCTTGGCTGCCATTTGATTATTATCAGAATGTATTCCCATGATTCTGGCAAGTTCGGCAAAACGTACAGTTGCGCTGTCGATGAGGTCGTTCATGCATGTTGACAACAACATAGCATTTGATATCCCATGCGGCACATGGAACAAAGCACCGATAGGACGACTCATACCGTGTACAATGGTGACACTTGAATTGTTTATGCAAATACCGGCATAAAGTGCGGCTTGCGCCATTTCACAACGGGCTTCTTCATTATTGCCGTCTTTATATGCGATTGGCAGATATTTCATTATTCGCTTTATGGCTTCTATGGCAAGGTGATCGGTTTCGGACGATGCTTTTCGTGATATGTATGCCTCAACTGCATGTGTGAGAGCATCAAGCCCTGTAGCTACAGTTATTGTTTTTGGGGCATTAATGCCCAACGTGTAGTCCACAATAGCCAGTCGCGGTATAAGCGCATTGCCCTTGAGCAGCATTTTTATTCCTTTTTTAGTATCTGTGACTATTGTGAAACGAGTTGCTTCCGACCCTGTACCAGCAGTGGTGGGAATCGCTATGATTGGAGGCACACTCCAATCTATCTCCTTACCCATGAAATCGGTGATACTGCCGTTATAAGAAATCATTGATGCGATGGCTTTAGCTGAATCAAGTGGACTGCCACCTCCAAAACCTATGCAAAAATCACATTTCCCTGTATTATATGCAATAACGCCATTGGCAATCATGGTGTCGGTGGGTTCACCATTTATGCCATCGAAAACTTCATACTTTATTCCACTTTTGTCGAGAGCCTTTGTCAACCGGTTCATTATTATTGAATGTCCCACGTGAGGACCGGTTACTATAAGCGCTTTTCCCCCGAATGAAGACAACAACTCGGAATTGTTTTCCAAAGCGTTTGGCTCGCAAATTATTTTGTCGGGTAAATGCAATGCTCCCATATGTAAAGTATTAATTGTAATGCGAAGATACTATGTTTGTGCCGAAAAAAGAAAAAAAGGTACGGTTTTGAATATTATTTACAATAGGTTCTCCATGACCTTGGCATACATTTTTCCAAAGATTACAAAAAAACAGCGACGAAGAGAGTTGCACTTGGCAATTCACTCTTCGTCGTTGTAGATTGTTGCAATAAGATGAAATTATTCTTCGATATTGTTCAGTATTTCCATTATACTGCAAGCTGCTTTGGTGATTGAACTGCCCGGGCCAAAAATAGCGGCAACACCGGCTTTATACAAAAAGTCGTAGTCCTGTACAGGAATAACACCACCGGCAATGATTATTATATCTTCACGTCCTAATTTCTTTAATTCTTCGATTACTTGTGGAATCAAAGTCTTGTGTCCGGCGGCAAGTGAAGATACACCCAAAACATGCACATCGTTTTCCACTGCTTGACGTGCCGCTTCGGCAGGTGTTTGGAATAATGGTCCCATGTCAACATCAAATCCGCAGTCGGCATATCCTGTTGCGACAACTTTTGCTCCACGGTCATGACCATCTTGTCCCATTTTCGCTATCATAATACGAGGTTGGCGACCCTCTTTCTTTGCAAATTCGGCAGTCATTTGTTTTGCTTTTTCAAAGTATGGGTCGTTTTTAGTTTCAGAAGAATACACGCCTGATATTGTTTTTATTACAGCTTTATAACGTCCTACTATTTTTTCACATGCATCGGAAATTTCACCGAGTGAAGCGCGTACAGCCGCAGCCTTTACAGCAAGGTCAAGCAGATTGCCTTCTCCCGTTTCCACACATTTTGTGATGTCATCGAGAGCTTTTTTCACAGCTTCTTCGTCTCGATTAGCTTTGAGATACTCAAGCCGTTCGATTTGTTCTTTACGAACTTCGGTGTTGTCTATTTCAAGAATATCGATAGGGGCTTCCTTTTCCAAACGATATTTGTTGACACCAACGATGGTTTGACTTCCCGAGTCGATGCGAGCCTGTGTACGTGCGGCAGCTTCTTCAATACGCATTTTTGGTATGCCTGTTTCAATAGCCTTCGCCATACCGCCAAGTTTTTCAATTTCTTGAATGTGTTCCCACGCCTTATGTGCAATTTCATTTGTAAGTGCTTCTACATAGTAAGAACCTGCCCATGGGTCAATTTCCTTGGTGATGTAGGTTTCTTCTTGTATGTAAATCTGTGTATTGCGAGCTATACGAGCCGAGAAATCTGTTGGCAATGCAATGGCTTCATCCAAAGCGTTAGTGTGTAGCGACTGGGTGTGACCGAGAGCAGCACCCATAGCCTCGATACAAGTACGACCAACATTGTTGTACGGATCCTGTTCGGTGAGCGACCATCCGGAAGTCTGTGAATGGGTACGAAGTGCAAGTGATTTGGGATTCTTCGGTCCGAATTCATTCACAATCTTGGCCCACAACATACGTGCGGCTCTCATCTTGGCAATTTCCATAAAGAAATTCATGCCGATAGCCCAGAAGAAAGAAAGACGAGGAGCAAAAGCATCGATCGACATCCCTGCATTGATTCCGGCACGGATATATTCCAATCCATCTGCAAGTGTGTATGCAAGTTCTATGTCGGCAGTAGCACCTGCTTCTTGCATATGGTAGCCCGAAATTGAAATAGAGTTGAATTTGGGCATGTTTTGAGCCGTGTATTCAAAAATATCAGCAATGATTCTCATTGAGAACTTAGGCGGGTAGATGTAAGTGTTACGCACCATAAATTCCTTTAAGATATCGTTTTGTATCGTTCCTGCCATTTCATCGAGTTTTGCACCTTGCTCAAGTCCTGCATTGATATAAAATGCGAGGATTGGCAATACGGCTCCGTTCATGGTCATGGATACTGACATTTTATTCAATGGAATACCATCGAATAGAACTTTCATGTCATCAAGTGAACATATCGATACACCTGCTTTTCCGACATCACCAACCACACGTGGGTTATCGGCATTATAGCCCCGGTGAGTGGGTAAGTCGAATGCTACCGACAGACCTTTTTGTCCAGATGCAAGGTTTCGACGATAAAATGCATTAGATTCTGCCGCTGTCGAGAAACCGGCATATTGGCGAATCGTCCATGGACGTAGGGCATACATGCAACTGTACGGGCCACGCAGGTAAGGAGGTATTCCGGCTACATAATTAAGATGTTCAAGCCCTTCAAGGTCTTTTTTCGTATATATAGGTTTGACCGGAATAAGCTCAGGTGTAATCCATTTTTCGCCTTCGGCTATTTCGTTATGCTTAACGTTGAAGGCTTCATTTGCTATATCAATATTTTTAAAATTGGGTTTCATACGTGTTTTACTTTAATAGTTTAGCGTTAAAAGCCTTCAATGTTTCAAGGACATTGCTACGGACATGTATAAATTGAGTGATACCGACAGCAATAAGCTCATCGGTGCAGGATGGATTCCCTGCAACTACAAATTCGGCACGGCCATCAAGAGCTTTAAATGCTTCGGGAGCAAATGTTGCATATTCATCATCACTTGAACAAATCACTACAATATCGGCCTGTTTCTCAATTGCAGCATCAATGCCTTGTTGCACTGTTTCAAAACCGAGGTTGTCGATAATTTGATAACCTGCGCAGGCAAAGAAATTGGACGAAAATTGAGAACGGGCAAGACGCATGGCAAGATTGCCAATAGTAAGCATAAACACCTTTGGACGTTTACCCGAACGCTCGGTTTCGAGGCGCAGAGCCTCAAAATCGCTTGCAGCACGAGTTCCCTTTAACGCTTCTACCGCAGTAACAGTGTCATCATGTCGGTCACAGCCGCACCCCTTGCTCGAACAACAATCAATGGTTTCAATTTTGTCGATTGCAGTTTCATTGAAATTGGGGAATTGGTTAGTTCCAAGCAACGACTCTTTGCGCCGTGCAACATCATTGTGTCGCTTGTCGCATGATTCGTTAATTGTTTTTTGTATGATACCAGCTTTTAGTTGGCTATAAAACCCTCCATTGTCATCAACATCCAAAAATAGTTTCCATGCTTCATTGGCAATCGAAACAGTGAGAGTTTCAACATAGTAAGAACCACCGGCAGGGTCAACGATACGGTCGATATGACTTTCTTCTTTCAAAAGCAATTGTTGATTGCGGGCAAGGCGTTCCGAAAATTCATCAGGAGTCTTATACTGTTTGTCAAACGGTGTTACTGTGATTGAATCTACCCCTGCTATAGCTGCCGACATTGATTCGGTCTGTGAGCGAAGTAGATTTACGTAGGCATCGTAAATAGTCTGGTTGAATTCTGATGTTATGGCATGGACGGTCATCTTGCATGAACAGTCACACTTGGGTTGATACTGTTTCACGATTTGAGCCCACAACATACGTGCGGCACGGAATTTTGCAATTTCCATAAAATAGTTGGATGAAATGCCCATGTTGAATTTAATGCGACGGGCAACCTCATCAGAATCAATTCCGGCATCTGTGAGCATATTCATCCATTCATTTCCCCAAGCCAAAGCATAGCCCAGTTCTTGATAGATATAGGCACCGGCATTGTTAAGCATAAATGTGTCAACGGCAAGAACATGCAGATTTTTCACATCGGCAACAGCCTTTATCAATTCGACTGCAATTTGCTTAATATCTTTGGGAAAATCAAGGCCGT
This sequence comes from uncultured Muribaculaceae bacterium, assembly GCA_964395975.1. GTDB lineage: Bacteria > Bacteroidota > Bacteroidia > Bacteroidales > Muribaculaceae > Avimuribaculum. The sequence goes on from CAYNBZ010000011.1 coordinate 13,639, forward strand.
GCTTCAATAGACGTTTAAACGGATTAAAACTAATCGAACCATGAAATTTCTCGATTAAATTATTTTCCTTCAAATATGAAACGAGTGCATTGGCAACATCAAGCGAACATGATGGGCAGCAGCTAAAGTTTATTTCTACGGCTTCAATGTATATGCCATCAAGCAATTCATTGATAAAGTCGCCTGCAATGACATCTTTTTTTAATTCAAATCCAATAGAATTGATGCCTTTATTCAAAACATCTTTTGCTTTTGCATTTGCCTCTTTGCAGTCTGATACAATGATTTCTTGGCGTATAGCCCAATCATTGTTGGTGCGGGTGCCCCTAATGTAAGGATATTCTCCCGGAAGGGAATCAGTTGTTTGCAAATCCTTAATATCTTCGGCACGATACATTGGTTGTACATTAAAACCTTCATTTGTCCGCCAAACCAGTTTTTTTTGAAAATCGGCACCTTTTAAGTCGGTTTCGACTTTGGTTCGCCATTCCTCAGTGGAAACAGGTGGAAATTTGTCGAACAATTTTTCTTTGTTTTCTGCCATAATTTATCAAATTATATAATTTAGTATAGTTCTCGTCATTCGTAATTCATAGAGAATAGAAATCATGGTATTTAAGCCATACAAATATAGGCAATTTATTTTTGTTTGGTCACAAACATACTTTAAAATATATTTCGTTTAAAATTCTGCTTATCACACGGTCGTGTAAACACTTAACTTGGATCTGCACTGATTTCTCTGTCAATTCCAAAGTGGTGTAAAAACTGTGCTTTAATATCTGCGATTACAGGTATCGATTGACTGCCGCGCTTAGTTGTGTCGGATCGCTCACACGTTCAACGATTTCACCATTACGATCAATGATATATGTGAGTGGCAGTTGTGTCACATTGTATTTTGATATGTTGCGTGATTGTGCTCCTGCAGGGTCATAGACTGTAATCCATGGCAAATTTACAGCCGACTGCCTCCATTGAAATTCATTACTGTCATAACCCAATTGATAAATTTCCAATCCCCGTTTCTGGTATTTACTATATATGTCGGCAAGCAAAGCGTTGTAGGCCGGAGAAAATTCGGCTGTGTAGATGGTAAAATTAAGTAATATGATTTTACGCTGCCCTGCAAGTTCTGCAAGAGATTGGTCACGCCCATTGTTGTCTTGCAATGTAATGTCAAGAAGGGAAGTTTCTGCTACTTGCAACGTATCGCTCACAGCTATTCCGGGGTTATGGTAAAGCCGTCCATTGCGCAACAGATTTACCAAGTAGGCAGTGCGTGGGTCGTTGGGTCGGAATGTATAGTACCCATTGGCAACAGCACCTATTATACGCATGTCTTCTCTTACAAGTGGGTCGAAGAGCGGATCCTTACCTATATACTTATTTATAATGTAATAAGCCAATATGCCTGATGGTTTTGAAAGAATTGTATCAACAAGTTCCTTTTTCCATGACGTAATGGCTTCGGCGCGCTCGATTCCTGTCATGGCACCGATTTGGATGGCACGTTTGTCTATTTTCATCATGCTCTCTGCATCATGACTGCCCGTAACGCTAAAATCATTGGAAAAATTAGACACAGTAGTATTTATAAGTATGCTTTCAAGGCTGTCAATGGGGAAATATATCATGTCGCGCCCGTAGCGTAAACGATATATGTCGGGATTGGCCGGTGCCTTGATTGATACAGCAAATTTCCCGTTCTTAGAGGTGTGAACCGAATCAAGAATGAGCCATCGGCCATTGGACGATTGCTCTATTACCATCTTTATGGTATCACTTCCACCCTCAACAACTCCGCTTACTTTAAATTCATTTTTGCTTCCACAAGAAGTAAAAAACATAAACGCAAGAATTGTAATTACATAAAGGCTGTATTTTTTCATTGTTTCAATTGATTTTTTATTTGTGTTTTTGCTTGTTGTTAATCTTTTCATCAGCAAAATGGTTGGTAAATATTATTTCTACAGGTTTATGCCGCAGAGAATAAATAATTAAAATTATACCTATGATGATAAATGGTATGCTGAGTAATTGCCCCATGTTCATGCCGCATGAGGCAATCAGGTCATATTCCCAAGACTCTTGTACATTCTTCACATATTCGATGAAGAATCGCGCAGTAAACAACCAAGTAAAGAAAATTCCTAATAGCAGCCCCGGCCGCCGTTCGGCATTACATTTCCAGTAAAGCCACATTAATAATCCAAACAACAGTAAGTAGGCAAGAGATTCATATATCTGTGTGGGGTGTGACGGTACACTAAAAATGGGTTCGGCTCCTGCCATCCAAGAATTCAGATTCTCTATGAATCGGAACCCCCAAGGTAAGTCGGTGGCTCCACCATATATCTCGTGATTCATTAAATTGCCAAGACGAATTAATGCACCTACAAACGGAATTGGTATCACAAGGCGGTCGAAAGTCCATAACGGACTGCGATGTGTCACAAAGTGAGAAAAAATGAAAACTGCAATTATAATACCTATGGTACCACCGTGGCTTGCCAAGCCCCCTTCCCATATTTTAATTATATCACCCGGATGCTGTGAGTAATAGGCCCAATCATAGAAAAACACATGACCGAGACGCGAACCTATCAGAGTAGCGATGACTGTATAAATCAGTAAAGATCCAAGCCACCGCTCTGGAACACCTTCGTGTCTAAATATGCGATAAACAATCTCATATCCAATCCAAAATCCTATGGCAAACGCCAATCCATACCACCTTATAGTGATGAAACTGTCAATGAGATTAGGATTGACCGTCCATGTAATGAAATCAATCATGTTTATGTAAATTAATATTTATTATTTGCTGCATTGCGAATCTTGTCCCGTTGCGGCAATTCGGCTACAAATTTACGATATTTTTCCTTTCTTTGCTGTATCTGCCCGTCTTTCATAAAATAAAGTTGACGGTGGAGAATTATTGTTTAAGTAATAAGCCGGTTGTTGATTAAATATGTTATGGCTGGATGAGTAATTTCAGCTATATGGCTTTTATGGTTGGAAAAATTAATACTGCTTTTTGTGCGAGGTCGCGGGAAATATGTATTTTTGTATTGCATATTGATATTATTGCATTAATACAATTAAGATTACGAATATATGATTAGTAGAAATCTATTATGTGTAGTGCTTGGCATAGCCTTGCTTGTTGGCACAACAGGATGCGAATCGTTGAATAATACAACGAAAGGCGCAATGATCGGTGGCGGTGGCGGTGCTGCTGTCGGTGCGGGGATCGGCGCATTGGCCGGAGGCGGCAAAGGTGCTGCCATCGGTGCCATGGCAGGAACTGCTATTGGTGCTACTGCCGGTGCTCTTATTGGACGCAAGATGGACAAACAGCAACAGGAACTTGCACAGATAGAGGGCGCAGAAGTGGAGGAGGTTACCGACCAAAATAATCTGCAAGCTATTAAAGTCACATTTAATGGTGGCATACTCTTCGATACGAACAAGAGTGATCTCAGTGAATCTGCTCGCAAGTCTTTAAGCGAATTTGCTGTTTCTCTGAAAAACAATCCGCAAACCGATATCGAGATCAACGGACACACCGATAACACCGGTTCTCGAGCCACTAACGACCGCCTCTCGAAAGAACGTGCTCAGGCTGTAGCCAATTATTTGATAGGGTCAGGTGTGTCAAGTAAACGCATGACAATAAACGGCCTAGCTTATGACTTCCCTGTGGCTGACAATTCCACCGAAGCTGGTCGGGCTCAAAACCGACGTGTGGAAATTTACATCACGGCCAACGAAGACATGATTAATGCTGCAAATCAAGGCACATTGCAATAAAACGATTCTGACGCATAAAAGGGATAAGAAAATAAAGCGAGAGTGTGTAAATATAATGTGTTATGGTTATACATACTCTTTCTTTATTTTTATTGTGGATTAACTGCTGATTTTTGCGATTGTTATGGAAAATGAATTTGCTTCACCGCTGTTGGAAGCTGCGGTAAATGAATTCTCTCGATTGCCGGGAATAGGTAGGAAAACGGCATTACGGCTCGTATTGTATCTTTTAAGGCAGGATATGTCGCAGGCTCGTATGTTGGGCGAATCTATCATAAAATTACGTGAAGAGGTGAAGTACTGCCGGATCTGCCACAATATTTCGGAACATGACGTGTGTGACATATGTGCAAATCCGTCACGCGACGAAAGTGTGATATGTGTTGTGGAAAACGTGAAAGATGTGATGAGCATAGAAAACACACATAGTCACAATGGTTTGTATCATGTGCTTGGAGGATTGATTTCTCCAATGGATGGAATAGGTCCCGGTGACATTGAAATCGAAAGCCTTGCCAATAGAGTTGCACAAGGCGGTATTAACGAAGTGATATTGGCATTGAGTGCAACTATGGAAGGCGATACCACAGCATTTTATATATTTCGTCGCCTTGCTCCTACCGGCGTTAAAGTAAGTGTCATTGCTCGTGGAGTACAAGTAGGGAATGAAATAGAATATACCGATGAACTTACACTCGGACGTTCAATAATGAATCGTACACCTTTTAATGACACATTTACATCCAAATGACATCGGAGGGTGGATAGTGTGGCATACTCGTTCTGCCAAAATATGTGCAGATTCTTAATGTTTCAAAATATTGTTGCACAACGAGCATTTTTGCCTTAAATTTGTAGTGTAAACAGTAGCAGATACAGATGTAACTAAATACATTAGTTTGCTCTCTGTTGCATAAAGACAAACTATTCAACTTATTTAATATACACTATTAACTATGGCATTCTTAACAGACGAAAAACTGACTATCGTTGGTGCCGCCGGTATGATCGGCTCGAATATGGCACAGACGGCTTTGATGATGAAATTGTCATCCAACATCTGTCTTTATGACGTATTTTCACCTGAAGGTGTGGCCGAAGAAATGCGCCACTGCGGTTTCGGAGAAGCTAACATCGTGGCTACTACCGATGTTAAAGAAGCATTTACAGGTGCTAAGTATATCGTATCATCGGGTGGTGCACCCCGTAAAGAAGGCATGACACGTGAGGATTTGCTTGCCGGCAATGCCAATATTGCAAAGGAACTCGGTCAGAATATCAAGACATATTGCCCTGATGCAAAACATGTAGTTATCATCTTCAACCCTGCTGACATCACAGGCTTGGTTACTTTGTTGTATTCTGGATTGAAACCCAATCAGTTGAGTACACTTGCTGCTCTTGATAGCACACGTCTGCAAAGTGCACTTGCAAAACACTTTGGCGTAAAGCAATGCGAGGTTAAGAACTGCTGCACATTTGGCGGTCATGGCGAGCAGATGGCAGTGTTTGCATCTCCTGTAACTATTGATGGCACTCCATTGCTTGACATTATTGGTACGGGCAAAGCTATCAATGGCAAAACGTTGTCAAAAGAAGAATGGGTAGAGATGCAAAAGGCAGTAACACAAGGTGGTTCGGCTATCATTAAGTTACGTGGTCGTTCTTCATTCCAAAGTCCGGCTTATGTAGCTATCGAAATGATTGCTGCTGCAATGGGTGGACCGGAATTTTATTGGCCCGTTGGTACTTATGTTAATACTGAAAAATATCATAACATAATGATGGCTATGCCGTCACGCCTTACTTCAGATGGCACATACTGCAAAGCCATTACAGGTACAGAAGAAGAATTTGCCTCACTCGATGCAAGCTATGCACACTTGTGTGCACTTCGTGACCAGGTAATTGGTATGGGTGTGATTCCACCGGTTGCAGAATGGAAGTCAATTAATCCAAACATGTAATACAAACTTTGATTTTTATATCAAATATGGCAGTGCTTGCAAATTAATTTGCAAGCACTGCTTTTTATTGCCAAAGAGATTGTTATGACAATTAATACAGAAACGCATATAACTTCTCATACTGGAGTATGAGATGCGAGATAATCCCTTACAACAGCAGTAAATGTACGCCAATACATATCCGTCTTTTTCTCACCTATGCCATACAACGAAGCAAATTCTTCTCGCGTAGTGGGACAATTGCGTGCTATAACATCAAGCACACGGTCACTAAATACGATATATGGCGGCACCTTTTGTGCACGGGCTATGGCAAGACGTGCCTCTTTAAGCCGTTCAATCAATTCTTTGTCAGCAGAAGGCATTCCTTGTAATTCCTTCTGCCGAGGTGCTTTTTCTTTTGTCGCAACAAACGTCTGATGATCGACAAACTTCGAGAGCATCACCTTTTTAACATCTTTCAGCACCTCCCATCCATAGGCAGTGACACGCAAATGATTATAATCGTCGTATGCAACATCTATCATGCCCATATGCAACATCTGCAACATATAAGCGTTCCACATCTTAAAACTCAAATCACGCCCTACACCATAAGTTGGCAACTGTCCGTAACCTTTTGCTAAAATGTCGGCCCTGCCCGACCCTCTTAAAATATCTATGATTGCACTCAGTCCCTCTTTTCCACCGGTTCGTACTATCGCACTCAGTGCCTTTTGACATATCACTGTGGCATCAAAACGTTCCTGAGGATTCAAGCACACGTCACAATTACCACAGTCATGGTCATAACGTTCATTGAAATAGCTAAGCAATGTTCGTCGGCGACACACGTCACTTTCGGCATACTGCTGCATTCGGTTCAACTTATCCATGTTTAGCTTTGCCTGCCCCGAATCTTGAGCAAAACTCCTGAGTGCAATTACATCGGCAAATGAATAAAACATCATTGCCACAGCCGGCATTCCATCACGGCCTGCACGTCCCACTTCTTGGTAATAGCATTCCATGCTTTTGGGCATATTATTATGTATGACCCATCGCACGTTGCTCTTATTGATACCCATACCAAAAGCAATAGTAGCGCAAACGATGAGCAAATCGTCATTAAGAAAAGCTGTCTGCACCCGCTCCTTGTCGGCAGTAGGCATACCGGCATGATAAGCAGCAGCTTTGTAACCCATCGCACGCAATCGCTCAGCCATCTTTTCGGTATCGGCACGACGCAAACAATATATTATACCACTTTCCCCACGATGCAACTCGATGAAGCGTACAATCATCTTGATTTTATCATTACCACTGACATTACTCACCACATTCAGCATTATGTTGGGGCGGTCGAACGATGACATGAACAAATGAGCATTAGGCATATCGAGTTGACGTGCTATGTCATCACGTGTCAACTTGTCGGCTGTTGCCGTCAATGCCATTATCGGTATATGCGGAAAACGTTGACGCAAAGTGGAAAGTTGAGTGTATTCAGGACGAAAATCGTGTCCCCACTGCGAAATACAATGAGCCTCATCAATTGCGAAAAGACTTATTTTCAATTTGTCAGACCATTGATCAATTTCAGAAAGCAGTCGTTCGGGCGATATATAAAGCAATTTTACATGACCGGCATATACCTGCTCCATTACTTCACGATTAAAAGCCTCTCTTTGCGAACTGTTAACAGATGCCGCCGGAATCCCCATTCCCTGTAATGCATCCACCTGATCTTTCATCAAAGCAAGCAGTGGTGAAATCACCACTGCGCATCCCTCACACAATAATGCCGGTATTTGAAAACATAGCGACTTGCCGCCTCCTGTTGGCATTAATACCACGGCATCATTTCCTTGCATAACACATTGTATAGCCTCAAATTGCAACGGGAAGAAAGCCGTGTAACCATAAAAACGTCGTAATATCCCGAGGGCGCGAGATTTCAAGTCGCTAAACATAAACTAAAATCAAAAAGCGTTCTTCTCGCCTTTTAGTGCATTTCTTATAGTGAGATATATTATCTTAAAGTCAAGCATCAGATTCCAATTTTCGGCATACCACACATCATGCTCCACACGCTTCTCCATTTGCCACAATTCGCGAGTTTCGCCTCTATAACCGCTCACTTGAGCCCATCCCGTAATGCCGGGTTTAATGGTATGGCGTACCATATATTTGTCGATGAGCGTACTGTAATCTTTTGTATGCTTCAACATATGTGGACGAGGACCCACAATCGACATATCTCCCCGCCAGACATTGAAAAACTGTGGCAACTCATCAAGGCTTGTACGCCGTAAGAAATTGCCGAACCGTGTCTTGCGCGGGTCATCTTTTGAAGCCTGCACCTCGTCACTGTCATTGTTGACTTTCATTGTACGAAACTTATAGCACATAAATTCCTTCCCACGATAACCCGTACGTTTCTGCTTAAAAAATATAGGTCCCGGCGATGTGAGTTTAATCCCTACCGCAATAGGAATAAGCACAACTGGTGAAACAATCAACACACATGACGAAAACACAAAATCAAATGTACGCTTAATAAAACGATTCAACGGATTATTCAACGGATTGGGACGAATTGTAAGTATCGGAACATTGCCGATAGACTGTAACTCGAACTGGCGCTTGATAGCCCTGCCAAACTGTGGAACATAATAAAAGTCTATCGCATTGCTGTCGGCAACTTTTATCATTTTTTGCACAAGCCGTTCTTCTCCATCTGGCAACGTGCAATACATCTCATCTATAAGATTTTCCTTAATGAAATTGTCTATGTCATCAAAACTTCCCTTACAATAATCGGCACATTTAACACTGGGATTATCATCGAAAAGCCCCATTATGCGATATCCATAGCCATTGTCTTCAAGCATTTCATCGAGCAGCCGTTCCCCAACAAGCCCCCCGCCAATGATAATGATACGCTTGAAGTTAAACCCCTTGCTGCGATACACTTTAAGCATCTGACGCGACAGCAGCCACCATATAGACAACAATGGGAAGAAAATCAGAAAGAACTTAACAAATGTCAAGACCCTGATATTCTCCAAATTGAGGAATAACAAAGAAGCGAAAAAAATCAGAGCAAAAACCACCACCGACTTGACAGCAGTGAGTACAACCTGATCGGCAAACACAACTCGCCGATTGTGTATATTGGAATATAACACACAACCTGCCGCAAATGATATGTTCATCATGAGCCAAACCTGACTTGAAAAGAAATCATCAGGTACGTCATTCAAAAAACATAATAATAAATACGTAAGGTTTAGTATCAGAAAATCGACAATTGTAAAAAGTCCTCTGATAAATTGTCCATATCTACCTTTCTTTACCATGGCTCAATACATAGTGGAATTACACCCTTACCATTGTTAATCCGCTGCGGCATCTATGCGAAGAAAAAACGTCCTTCACCTAATAAAATGAACGAAGATATATAATATATATTGCGAGTGACCGCCATATTTTTTAGCAGCCACTCGCTATTTTAAAATGTAGAAATGGCTATTATCTACAATTTCTCATCCACAAGTTTGATTTTCTGTTCAAGCAATGAAAGATCATCCTTGATTTTTTGGATTTTTCGTTCCACCTCTTTAAGCATTGAGTTTCCGCCCTTGGATTGCGCAGTGAAAAATCCAAGGTTATTCTCATAAGTCTTCAATTCGTTGCATTTTTGTTCATATGAACGCACCAGACGCTCACGTTCTCGATATATCTTGTCTTGGCTCGTGCCACTAAGCGTCGATTCGAAATTGCTCAAGCTGGCTCGCATCTCTTTCATGTCGAACTTATCAAAAGCCTGATCTATAGCGGTCTTATACTCGGCATATATCTTATCTTTTTCCTTAAACGGCACATGTCCTATTCCTTGCCACTGCTTCATCAGGTCACGTACTTTCTTTGCTCCGTCATTTTCTGTTTCATCGGCAAGTATGGCATTGATAGCATCTATCACCTCGCGCTTTGCAGCAAGATTGGCATGTTCGGCCCGATGTACCGATGACGTTTGCTTGTTCTTCTGGTCGAAGAAGTAATCGCAAGCAGTTATGAATCGTTTCCACACTGCATCACTATGTTTTTTAACCACAGGACCTATCGTCTTCCATTCTTTTTGCAGTGCAACCAATTTATCAGCCGTCTTTTTCCATTCGGTTGAATCTTTCAGAGCCTCAGCCTGCTCACACAGTGCAAGTTTCTTTTCGAGATTGGATGCAAACTCTTCCTTCATGGTTTTAAAAAATTCGGCCTTGCGGGCAAAGAACAAATCACACGTGTGTCGGAATCTTGCAAACAAATCGGCATTGACCTTGCGCGAAGCAAAGCCCAATTTCTTCCATTCATCCTGCAGGGCGATAATAACCTTGGTCGCTTCATCCCATTTGGCAAACGACTTCAGCGAATCTATGTCTATCGCCTCTATTTTTTCACACAGAGCGATCTTGGCCAATTCATTTTCCTTTTCTTTCTCCTTGCGACTTTCGAAGAATGCTTGATACTTCTTGTTTATTTTTGCCGATGCATCCTTAAACCGTGTCCACAATTCCTCGCGTACCTCTTTTGCCACCGGTCCTATCTCGCGCCATTGGTTGTGCAAATCCTGCAGTTTGCGGAATGCTATAACCACATCCTCTACACTGTCGAGCGATTCAGCCTCATTACACAATTGCTGCTTGGCTTCAAGATTTTTCTTAAAGTCATAGTCGCGCAATTCCTTGTTCATCTTCAACAAGTCATAAAAATTTTCGGTAGCCTTTTGATAACTTTTCCAAGTTTCAGTCACATTAGCAGCAGGCACCTCACCTATAGCCTTAAACTCTTGTTGCAGTTGTTGAATGCGGTTATACTGTTTATTGATATTGTCGGGGTCGCTTACAATACTCTTTATTTCTTCTATTATAGCCTGTTTCTTTTTCAAATTTGCCTCTTTTGCAGCATCAAGTTCGGCATTATATTCAGCACGCTTTTCTTTTATGCGATTCAGCAACTCTTTGAATTTAACTTCACAAGCGTCTTCTTTAGGCACAAATGCAGTATCCTCATTTCCACCGGAAACGAATTCTTCTCTTTCGGCAGCCATTTCTACATTACGCAGTGAATAAAAAGCCACCTTTATCAGATTTACTTCATCACGAATCAATTCGATGGGTTTCTGTAACTGCTCCTCAAGAGCCGCTACCAACCCCTCCTTGTCGAGAGTGGAATAATCAGTTGGCTTCGGTTTGCCATCCGGAGCAGCTTCTGTTTCTTGCTTCGGCATATTATCCACTATCGGGGATTCCGCAGTATGCGTTTCCTCAGAATTATTTTCTATTACTACAGTTTCACCAACATTGCTTTCACTCGATTCCGAAACATTGGTTACTTCTTCTGTGTTCAAGGTTACATCCTTTTCTTGATTTTCACAAGATTCAGACACTTCACGCAATTCCATATAATATTCCTTTTTTATATTGCCCATTAAAACGAAGGGACTTTACTTTTAGCGTCAAAAATACACAAATTTTCAAGACCCTCATTCCTCTTTAACTTTTTTTATTCACGATTGCGATAAATATCTCACACATTACAAACTTGGTCCATAAAGTATGGTGGTTTCATTGGAAATATCAAACAGTTTTTCAGCCTCTTGAACCACTCTGTCGGTAGAGACTTTGCGATAATTCGCAATTTCATCGTTTATAAAATTGGCATCACCAAAAGCCAATTGGTAATAGCACAATTTCGAAGCGACATCGGCATAACTTATGTTCTCGAAACATTCTTTCGATTCGAGTTTATTCACATATTTGTCTATTTCATATTGGGAAACATATCCGGCAATCAATTTTTCTAATTCCGAGCGCACGATTTTCTCTCCCTCATCTATACTGGCACCTCGTGACAACTTTCCTTTTATGACAAGCAATCCAGGATCAAACGATCCCCACACCGATGCATCTATATCAGTAAACAAATTGGTCTTCATAAGTATGTTCCTGAAGAAACGAGCTGAATTGCCATTGGCAAGCAAGTCACTGATAATATCACAGACAGGGAAACGCTCATCAGTTCGTCCACACATGTGATATGCTTTCACTATAACATCTTGAGGCACATCTCGGTGAACACACAAACGTCGTGCAACTTGCTGTTGCGGCTCTACGGGGAGCTTACACCGTACAAATGAATGACCGGGGATATCTCCAAACCATTTTTCAGCCAATTCAACGGCTTTCCCCAAATCTATGTTGCCACTTATGCACACTATAACATTGCCGGGGACATAATAGGATCGTGAAAAGTCATATACATCACCGAGCGAGACATTCTCAATATCAGCAAACCGCTCCCCTATCACAGGCCATCGGTAAGGATGCGTCGTGAACGCCGTAGCCCGTAACAAATGGTCGAGATCGCCATACGGAACATTTACGCACCGTTGCTTAAATTCTTCTACAACCACATCCTTTTGCACGGCAAGCGACTGTGGCGTAAATATCATGTTAGCCATGCGGTCACTTTCAAGCCAAAATGCCGTTTCTACATTCTGCGCCGGAATTATATCATAGAAATTTGTAATGTCATTGGTTGTCCATGCATTACTTTCACCTCCCGCCTCTTGTAAAGGAATGTCGAAATTCGGGACATTCTCTGTCCCACCAAACATCAAGTGTTCAAACAAATGCGCCATTCCCGTTCGCCCGGGGACTTCATCCCTTGCTCCCACGCCATACAGCAGGTTCACAGCTACCATTTGTGTAGCCGAATCGAGGTGGTGGAGCAGTTGCAATCCATTTGACAAGCGGAAAGTATTTACTTTTACCATTCAACGATGTGTGCATTACTCGACAATCGTAGCCGAAATGATTTTTATATCATCTGTCGGACGGTCGGCACGACCCGTCGGTGCTGTTTCTATTGCCTCAATTGTTTCTATTCCACTTACCACTTCACCGAAAACTGTGTATTGTCCATCAAGATGTGGAGAACCGCCAACAGTAGTATAAGCCTTCACCTGCTCGTCAGTAAAACTAAACGGAGCCTTTGCATACTCGGCTTGTGCTTCTGCAATGAGAGTATTGCTCAACTTATTAATTGCAGCTGTATCTCCTGCCATACGTAATTTCATAATCTCTTTACGATGAGGGGCAACAAGCGTGTCGAGTATTTGTTGCATACGCATATTTGAAATTTGCGCTTGCATTTGATTAAGTTGAGCCTGATTATATTTACGTCCGGTAACCACATAAAATTGCGACCCCGATGATTCCCTTTTTGGATTCACTTCATCACCTTGCCGTGCAGCAGCCAATGCTCCTTTCTTATGAAAGAATTGAGGATAGACAATTTCAGCTTCGACGTTATAACCCGGGCCACCGGCTCCAAGCATATCATTCGGTGCCGCATTTTTAGAATCAGGATCGCCCGTTTGTACCATGAACTGGCGTATTACACGGTGAAACAATACATCGCTATAAAACCCGTCTTTCACCAACTTGATAAAATTATCCCTGTGCTTCGGGGTTTCGTTATAAAGTTCTACCGTAAAATCGCCCAATGTCGTTTTAAATGCCACTTTCGTGCGACCATTGTCAACAATTGTCGTACTGTCTTGCTTCATGTCGATATTATTATTGCCATTAATAGTATTTGTGCCACTGCCACTACAGCCAAAGCAACTAAAGACAAGGGCAAGGACAACAAATTTTATATTTGAGATTTTCATTTTTCAGTATTATATTATCGAAGTCGGGTATAAGCGTTTATATATACGTCTGAAATTATCATCGCTTTGACACAACTCTTCGGCATGATCGCGATAATCATCACCCCATATTCCCGATATCAAGTCGGCAAGATAGCGATGTTCACGGTCTTTGTCGATTGCCGCTTTTATAAGAGTGTCTATTGCTCCCGCATACTTTTCTGCACCTATAGCGTGTAAATAGCGTGCCGCACTCGCAATAAATTGCCCGTTACGGTCAACCGTAATTATATTACCCACCAATTCCGGCAAAATCATATCAATCTGGTCGATATTATTCGCCATATATTCATAAGTAAGCAACCCGTTAGGGTCTTTTGCGAGCTTTTTCTTCAATCCTTCTTCCATTATTGATCTGAATGACAGTTTCACATTGCTTGCAAAGATAGTGCAACTTAAGGGTAGAACAAAACAAATTCCTTTGTTTTTGCTCTACCCTATGCCTATCAAGCACCTGTTTGGCATAGCATAATAAATCATGCAATGCCAAACGGCCGTACTTTTTTATTACTGCGATATTGTAAATGTCAATACTTTAGATTGCAGAGACTCGCCATTGAGCGATACTGTAAACGAACCGGTTGCTCCACGCTTTGCCCGTACAAGCAATTGCGCACGCCCCGCAAATGAACTGAGCATGAAATGTTGTTTGTCGGCATCAGTCGCAGGACGCTCCACTGCCTTAAATCCAGGATCGCCATTACCATAACCGACTATCTCGGCTTCTCCTGTGACTACTGCTTCAATCTCCACATTCGAGTCCGGCACTCTGCGACCTTTCTTATCAAGCATTTCTATATTGATAATTGCTAAATCCTTACCATCCCCTGCCAACACGGTCTTTTGTGGCGTAGCATCTATGGCATAAGCCTCACCGGTGGTTTCAACCACTGCTTCTGCAACTTTTTTGCCATTGCGGTAGCCGGTAGCTTTAACCACTCCGAGATTGTAAACTGCCTCCCATTCAAGATGTCCGTCGAGTGGCATCGTTTTCCGGCCAAGCCGTTTGCCATTCACCGACAATTCCACCTCATCGCAATTGCTGTAAACCCACACTTCCACCGTTTCACCTTCATGTCCATGTAAATTCCAATGCGGCAATATATGCAATACAGGCTCATCGCCCCACCACGATTTTAGATAATATGCTTCGTCCTTGGGGAAACCACAATAATCCATCAAGCCAAATTGCGACCCCGTAGCCGGCCATTCCATCGGATTGGGCTCGCCTCGGTAATCAAGACCGGTCCAATAAAACAAGCCTCCAAGCCACGGCCGCTTGTCATAAAACTGCCAACCACGTTCAATCACGTTCTTCATGCCCACCTGCTCGCCCGGGTTACGATTGATTGATGCCATCCAGCCACGCTGCGCATCGGTATAATACACATCTCGTGTTCCACAACCACTCGTTTCTTCGGTACCCACAGCCTTCCATTGAGGATTGGCTGCACGCAATCCATCAACGTCATTTTGTGCAATATAATTATATCCTTGGACATCAAGCCCTTTGATAAGCTCACACCCGCCGGCATTACCGGCAGTGGCCAAACGTGTAGAATCGAAACGATGAACGTATGCACACATCAGTCGTGCAATCTTTTCCCCACTTTCAGTACCCTCTATGGCCCATTCCTCATTGCCGATACTCCACAAAATGATGCAAGGATGATTCCTATCACGTTCTATCATGCGCCGCAGATAATTGATATGTTCGTCATTTATTCCCATCAGGCGATTTTCATCCATCACCAACATTCCCATTTCGTCACACAAGTCGAGCATCGTCGGCGATGCCGGATTATGTGAACTGCGAATGGCATTACTGCCCATCCATTTTAACTGTTCTATGCGATATTTCCACAATTCTCGACCGACGGCAACACCCACCCCGGCATGGTCAAGGTGCATATTAACTCCTTTTATCTTAACGACTTCGCCATTTAACAGAAAGCCCCTGTCAGCATCAAATTCTATCGTTCGGATTCCAATTCGCGTAACATAGCTGTCAACTTTTTCATCTTCTACATACACATCCGTCACAACCTTATACAAATACGGATCTTCAAGCTGCCACAGATGAGGATTCTCCAACTCAAGCCTATCGACCATTTCAGATGTACCCTTTGCCTGAACAGATATTACCTTGCCATCCGATTGCGCAACAGTTTGTCCGTTGGCATCGAGCAATTTGTGCCTTATAGTGGCAGCACGGTCATCGAAGTAATCATTCTTCACAAGAGTCGATACATTTAAAACTGCCATGCTATGGTCGGATGTCACATCAGTAGTCACTTGCGTCCCGAAATGTGCAACCCTGAGCGGAGAAACCACATATAATCTTACATTGCCATATATACCGGCACCCTCATAATACCATCCCTCTTCAGTCGAAGCATCGGCTCTTACCGTCAATACATTATCACCACCATAATTCAGATATTCGGTCAAATCATACACTTGCGAAGCATATCCGCTCGGCTCATGTCCCATATAAAAACCGTTACAAAACACTTGTGAATCACGAAAAATGGCATCAAACACAACATACACACGCCTCCCCTCGGCCTGCTTGTCAATCGTGAAATGTTTCCGGTACCATCCTACACTGTTTTCAGGATACTTCCATCCAACCATTTTGTAACCATGGCTGTGGCTTGCATCTCCGCTGTATGGAAGATCAACCACCCAGTCGTGCGGCAAATCCACATCTGCCCATGCACTATCATCAAATTCCGTCCAAATAGGACTTTTTGCCTGTAATGTCGCCTGTACTTTTGAAAGATATGTAAAATATTCCGTTCCATGTGTGAAATCCTTCTGCATATCAGCAGCATTGCCGAGTGCAAATTTCCACCCAAAATCCATATCCACATAATCACGTGGTGGCACGGCCCAAGCAGCCGACACGATACCCAACCACACAAAAACTAACAGAGCTAATTTCTTCATGATGTAAAGTTTATGTTAATGTTTGACAAATATACATAGATAAATTTCTATGCAACCGTACTCCGGCGCAAGAGTGTCACAAAATGATAAATTAGTACAATTTTTCAATTTGGCGGATCTTGCCACTGTAATAAACTTGATTTGCAAGAGATATAAGTTTTTATTTATTTTGCATTAGGTAAAATAAGCATGGAAATGTCTCCTTCTATTTTCCTGAATCCAGATACATGCAATGAATAAATACGCAATAATCGTAGCCGGCGGGTCGGGCAGCCGTTTCGGCACATCAATCCCAAAACAATTCATGCCAATGGCAGGATTACCCGTATTAATGCACACGATAAACCGTTTTGCCGAAATAGCCACATCCATAATTCTCGTGCTACCCAACTCGCAAGTAGATTTTTGGAACGACTTATGCCAACAATACCATTTTACACCTCCCCTGACAATCGTCAAGGGAGGTGACAGCCGTTTCTTTTCAGTAAAAAATGCTCTTGCCACAATCAATGCCACGCAAGGCGACATTATTGCGATACACGATGGAGTACGCCCTTTGGTGCCACGTCATGTTATACTCAATGCCTTCTCGCAAGCAGCCGAATACGGGAGCGCAATTCCTGCCATACCAGTAACCAATTCCATACGGGAACTCGACAGCAATAGAATTTCCCATGCTGTTGATCGCGCAAACCTTGTAGCCGTACAAACTCCACAAGCGTTCGATGCAATCACACTCATCAATGCATATTCCGTCGATTTCAACCCGTCATTCACCGATGATGCTTCGGTGTTTGAACATGCCGGAAACGCCATTCATCTTATAGCCGGCGAAACGTGCAATATTAAAATCACACATCCTGAAGACATTGAGATAGCCGAAATATTACTCAACCGTGGAACGACTTGCCAATATAAGCATTAAATACTTGCATGGTGTAGGTCCTAAACGTGCCGAATTGCTTGCACAAGAGCTTGGCATACGTTCTTATTACGACCTGCTTTATTATTTTCCTTTCAGATACGTAGACCGCAGTAAAATTCACAAGATAAGAGAACTGCGTCAATTATCTGAAAGCGGTGAGATACCATATCTGCAATTAAAAGGACAATTTGCCACATTTGCCTCTCATGGAGAAGGAGCCAAACAGCGACTTAACGCACTGTTTTATGACGATACAGGATCGATAGATGTCGTGTGGTTTAACAAAGTCAAATTCATTCAGGAAACTTACCACACCGGCATCGAATATATATTGTTTGGCAAACCTACATTATATAAATCCCACTACAGCCTTACACATCCCGAGATCGATATTTACAAGCCTGAACTGGAATCACAAGGGTTAAAAGGCATATACAACCTTACCGAGAAAATGCGCAACAGAGCATTCTCCATGCGCATGATGCAGCAATTGATACAGAATCTGCTCTCCACAATAAAAGACATCGACGACCCTCTGCCTCCGGAAATAGTTGCACGTAACCATTTCATCTCACCACGTGAAGCCCTTATAAACATTCATAATCCGACATCAATCCATAAGCTGCAGCAAGCTCAATTCCGACTGAAATACGAAGAATTGTTTTTCCTGCAACTCAACATGCTACGATACGCAAAATCTCGTTCTATAAAACTCGGTGGACATCGCTTCTCACACGTAGGCGAGCATTTTAATAATTTCTACAATAATGTCCTGCCATTTCCTCTTACCGGCGCACAAAAACGTGTAATAAAAGAAATACGTGCCGACCTTGGTAGCGGACGACAAATGAACAGGCTTTTACAAGGCGACGTAGGCAGCGGCAAGACCCTTGTGGCACTGATGGTCATGTTACTTGCCATCGATAACGGGTTTCAGGCATGTATAATGGCACCAACCGAAATATTGGCAGAACAACACTATGAAACAATCAGCAAATTAGCATCAAAAGTAGGTGTCAATGTGGCTTTATTGACCGGCTCCACACCCAAAAAAGCACGGGAAGCAATACACTCGGGACTAATGCAAGGCGAAATTGGCATTATTATAGGCACTCACGCCCTTATCGAAGACTCGGTCACATTTGCAAGGCTCGGTATCGTAGTTATCGATGAGCAACATCGTTTCGGCGTTGCGCAACGAGCCAAGTTATGGCAAAAAAATACAATTCCACCACATGTCCTTGTGATGACAGCCACACCCATACCTCGCACATTGGCAATGACCGTATATGGAGATCTCGATGTATCGGTCATCGATGAATTACCTCCCGGACGCAAACCGGTACAGACCGTACTGCGATATGACAACCACCGCCATGATGTGTATCGTTTCATCGGGTCACAACTGAAAGATGGTCGGCAGGCCTACATAGTTTACCCGCTCATACAAGAGAGCGAGAAACTCGACTTACACAACCTTGAAGAGGGATATGAGATAATACGCGAAACCTACCCCAACTATCGCGTATGCTTTGTGCATGGAAAAATGAAACCAAGTGAAAAAGAGTATCAGATGCAACTTTTCGTAAGCGGAAAGGCGCAAATAATGGTGGCCACAACTGTCATAGAAGTGGGTGTGAATGTGCCTAATGCCACTGTGATGCTCATTGAAAATGCCGAACGCTTCGGACTTTCTCAATTACACCAGTTGCGTGGACGTGTGGGACGTGGTGCCGATAAGTCATATTGCATACTCATGTCGAAAGTCAAAATCTCAGGAAACACCCGCCACAGACTCGAAATAATGACACAGACAACCGACGGATTTGTAATTGCCGAAGAAGATATGCGCCTACGCGGACCGGGCGACATGGAGGGTACACAACAAAGCGGCATTGCTTTCAACCTACACATAGCCGACATTGCCAAAGACGGACAAATCATACAAATGGCACGTAACGATGCTATGAACATAATCGATGATGACCCCACTCTTTTAAAACCACAAAACCTGAAACTGGCACGACAATTGCAGTTTTTATATAAACGTCAGCAAGATTGGAGCCGTATCAGTTGATTCCGAATTAAACAGAGGAAAAAGACATTGTTAAAATTTTATTTTTTAACAGTAAAAATATAAAGAGAAACAAAATCAAGTTAGTGTAAAGACTAAAATATGTTGTAAAACATATTTACTTACAACCATCATATACACAAGCTATTAAATCCGATATTCTACGGACGCGTTCTATCCTTTGGATTATTTAACATTAAGAAAAAACTATTCCGGCCGAAAAAATGACTAAATTTGGGACACAAGAAATTGAAGCTATTCAATTTAACATAAGATAACCAACAACCATAATACAAAATCATAACGTGGAAGCTACATTAGTAATTTTAAAGCCGTCGGCAATAGGCCGGGCTATTGCAGGGGAAGTGATTTCCCGCTTTGAGAAAAAAGGTCTGATTATAGCAGGCATGAAAATGATACAGCTTACAAGCGAAATACTCGATGAGCATTATGCACATCTCATCGATCGTCCGTTTTTCCCTCGAATTAAGGCTTCCATGATGGCAACACCGGTTGTGGTAATGTGCATAAAGGGTAAGGATGCCGTACAAGTGGTAAGATCCATGACGGGTGTAACCAATGGTCGCAATGCAGCTGCTGGCACAATCAGGGGTGATTACAGCATGAGCGGGCAAGAAAATATCGTACATGCTTCCGACTCGGTGGAAAATGCACAAATAGAACTCAACCGTTTCTTCAAGCCTGAAGAAATTTTCGATTATGTTCCATCAGGCTTCAACTACCTTTACGCCTCTGACGAAATTTAAAATGAGGTTCTGGCAACGACAATTTATCACACAAAAATAATGAGATTAAAAAACGCATTCATTTACATAAGCAGTGGGATGGCATTTGCAATTTTGTCATCGCTGTCAACGACATCAGCTCAAAATTTACAATCTGTATCCAATTACTCACAAACCCACGAAGACCTATTGGCTTCGCAATTACATATTTTAGACCAAATAAGCGTTGAAGAAATACAACAATTTGCCAACAGCCTATACGAAAATCTCGAACCCGAAACATCCGACATTTTCTCGATATGTTGGGAAAGTGAGCGTGTTGATCCCTATGCCGGCTCGGGCATAGAAATACCCGACACCCAAGATATAGATGTGTCTGATTATTGTATGCCATGCTCCAGCAATGTCGTAACGAGCAACTACGGCTACCGTCGCCGCTTCGGCCGTATGCACAAGGGCATCGATTTGCGGGCCCATGTGGGTGACACTATTCGTGCCGCTTTTGATGGTAAGATCAGGCTCACCAAGTATGAACGACGCGGATATGGTTACTACATTGTCATGAGGCATGAAAATGGATTGGAAACCGTGTATGGGCATTTATCACGATTCCTTGTCAAGCCTAATGACTACGTAAAAAAAGGCGACCCCATAGCCTTAAGCGGCAATACGGGACGCAGCACAGGTCCACACCTCCACTTCGAGACACGCTTCATGGGCTATGCAATCAACCCTGCCGCAATCTTCGACTTCAAGAATCGAACGACACATACAGACGTTTATACATTTAATAAAAACACCTACAAAAAATCGCGCAATTATGCTCCATCGAGCTATTCTTCAAGCGAAAAAATATACCACAAAATACGCAAAGGCGATTCATTGAGCAAGATTGCTGCACGATACGGCACCACTGTAAGCAAGTTATGTGCCCTAAACGGCATAACGCGAAATACTACCATCCGTGTCGGACGCAGCCTGCGAGTACAATAGAAAGCCTGCTTTACGCACGCACAAAAGTATAAAATAGAGCCACCAAAGTCAGTTTAACTTTAGTGGCTCTATTCTATTACATATATGGGAGTGGACACAACATGTCTTAATGCCCATTTTTCAAAATCTGGGAAATATCGTAAATTTGCAGCCTGAATTGCAGCTACATGGCAGGGAACAGGTTGAAACTTATGGCTATCATCAACCCCTTTTCGGGAACGACCGACAAAGAGGATTTACCTCAGATAATCGGTCGCACTATCGACCAGTCGCTATTTTCTGTTGACATCAGGTTTACCCAATATGCATCACATGCAACAACTCTTGCCAAAGAAGCCATTGAAAATGATTGTCATGGAGTACTTGCCATTGGCGGTGATGGAAC
Source organism: uncultured Muribaculaceae bacterium (assembly GCA_964395975.1). GTDB lineage: Bacteria > Bacteroidota > Bacteroidia > Bacteroidales > Muribaculaceae > Avimuribaculum. The sequence continues at coordinate 35,250 of CAYNBZ010000011.1, forward strand.
AATTAATGAAGTTGCTACAGCCCTGCGTGACACACCTGTCGCATTGGGCATCATCCCTTGTGGCTCCGGAAACGGGCTTGCACGACATTTGAGCATTCCACTCAACATCGAAAAAGCCCTGTCGATTATCAACCTCCGCAAAATACATGCTCTCGACTACTGCACTGTCAACGACCATCCTTTCTTCTGCACTTGCGGCGTTGGCTTCGATGCATTAGTGAGCAAGAAATTTGCCCAAGCGGGCAAACGTGGCCCGATAACTTACGTGCAAAAGGCCATCAGTGAATACCTTCGATACCGAAGCGATGTGTACAGCATAGAAACCAACGGCAAAGTAATCACTGAAAAGGCATTTATTATTGCCTGTGGCAACGCCTCGCAATACGGCAACAACGCATTCATTGCACCACAAGCAAGCATGACCGACGGACTTATCGATGTCACCGTCATATTACCTTTTACCCCTATCGATACTGCAATGCTCGGGCTGTTGCTATTCACCAAGCATTTGGATCAAGACACCAACATACATTCATTCCGCACTCCTACCCTCACCATACACCGTCCACGAGCCGAAATGATGCATATCGACGGCGAACCGGTGATGATGGATGCCGACCTGCACATATCCTGTCATAAAGGCGGTATCAAAATATTCCTTCCCGATGATAAAGCCATGAATAAAAAAAATCTGCTTACACCTCTCGAAGATGGATTCTGGGGGTTTATCAATGCTATCCGCAACGAGCTTAAAATTTGATGTTACATATTGCCACCCACAGTCACAGCGGTTCAAGGGAAGGGCATTCTAATTTTTCACACGTGCAACACGTAAAAATTACTCGAGACTAATACCCTCAGCACAAAACTTCTTGATTGAAAAACGTTTTTATGCCAACAAACAGTTTTTTTCTCTTGTTATTTTATTTTATACTTTGTAATTTCGTTGCATAGATAATGAACATATAGTTTACCATAACTAAAAACCTAAAATCTCTTATTGATGAGTTATTTAAAATTTGATAAGAATCTGATGATTAACCTTGAGCAATCTCTTCCCAAAGAGATGCTTCGTACAAATCAATCAGGCGCGTATCATTGCACGACAATCGTCGGCTGTAACACGCGCAAGCAGCATGGGTTATTGGTTATCCCCATTCCGGAAATGGACGATGACAACCACGTTCTACTATCAACTTTAGACGAAACTGTCATCCAACACGGAGCACCATTCAACCTCGGGCTGCACAAGTACAATGGCAACTGTTTCAGCCCCAACGGGCATAAGTACATTCGTGAATACAACTGCGAAACAGTTCCGTGCACCACTTACCGTGTAGGCGGCGTAATCTTGACAAAAGAGAAAATCTTCATTTCTCACGAAAACCGCATCCTTATTCGGTACACACTTGTAGATGCGCATTCGCAAACCATCCTACAATTCCGTCCGTTCCTTGCATTCCGCAATGCCAACGACCTGTGCATTGAAAACGGGATGGCAAACCGTGAATACCAAGAAACGACAAACGGTATCTCCACCTGCATGTATCCGGGATATCCCACACTGTTCATGCAGTTCAATAAAAAGCCTGAGTTCATTTTCAATCCAAACTGGTATAAAGGCATAGAATATACCAAAGACCAGGAACGCGGTATCCCATACCGTGAAGACTTGTATGTACCGGGGTATTTCCAACTCGAAATAAAGAAGGGTGAAAGCATAATATTTTCTGCAGGCATTTCCGAGGCCGATACCGACCAGTTTGTCGATATGTATGAAAAAGAAATTAAATCGCGCACCTCTCGAACGAGTTTTTACAATTGCTTAAAAAACAGTGCAAAACAATTTTATGTAACCAATGCCAACGGACGCTATATTTTGGCAGGATACCCTTGGTTTAAAATTCGGGCCCGTGATGAGATGATTGCTCTGCCCGGAACCACACTGTCTGTCCACCATCGTCCCGACTTCGAGGGAATAATGGAAACTGCCATTGCCGCATACAGACATTTTATGACCACCGGTGAACTCGACCAAGTGATGCAAGGCATCGATCTTCCCGATATTCCTTTGTGGCAATTATGGGCTATTCAGCAATACTACAAAGAGGTCGGAGCCAAAGAAACAATAAAGCGATACGGCGACTTTATAAAAGAAGTGCTTGACTACATAATCTCAAACCGCCACCCAAATCTTGAACTCAACTATACGGGGCTGCTGTCAACAAACGGGAAGACAAAACCCGTTTCGTGGATGGACGCTTCATATCCGGGCGGCTCGCCGATAATCCCACGAACAGGCTACCTTGTTGAATTCAATGCCTTATGGTACAATGATCTGATGTTTGCACAAAACCTCTTTGCCGATATAGCCAACGAAGATGCAAACGTAAAGAAATGGGAATTTATAACCAATCACCTCAAGGACTCGTTTATCGAAACATTCATGAACGATTATGGTTATCTATATGACTACGTTTCGGGGCTGTTCACCGACTTCAGTGTACGTCCCAACATGATAATTGCCGCAGGATTGGATTATTCGCCACTCGACCGCCGTCAACGTCGTTCGGTGCTTGACATAGTAACTCGCGAATTGCTCACCCCAAAGGGGTTGCGCACACTAAGTCCCAAGAGCTTCGGCTACACACCATGCTATCTTGGCAGTCCGGAACAACGTGAATATGCCTACTATCAAGGTTCGGCACGCCCATGGCTAATGCAATTTTATGCCGATGCCTATTCCAAAGTTTTCGGCATGAGTGGTGTTTCGTTTATCGAACGCATGATGATAGGTTTCGAAGACGAAATGACACAGGGCTGCATAGGTTCGCTGAGCGAATTATATGATGGCAATCCACCATTTACAGGTCGCGGTGCAGTAAGTTTTGCAGCCAATGTCGGAGGCGTTCTGCATGTATTGCGACAATTAAAAAACTTGAATTTATAACCTTGAATTACTTTTTTACTATATGAAAGCTTTAATGTTCGGTTGGGAATTTCCCCCACACATCCTTGGCGGTTTGGGAACAGCCAGTTATGGACTCACCAAGGGCATGTGGGAAAATGGCGACATGGACATCACATTCGTCATTCCAAAGCCTTGGGGCGATGAAGACCGTAACTTCGCACACATTCTTGGTGCGAATTCCGTTCCTATTGTATGGAGAGATGTCAATTGGGATTATGTACAAAACCGCATCGGCAACGTGATGAATCCACAAACCTATTACGACTTGCGCGACCACATATATGCCGATTTCAATTATATGCGAACCAACGACCTTGGTTGCATAGAATTCTCGGGACGTTATCCCGACAACCTGCTTGAAGAAATCAACAATTACTCAATTGTTGCAGGAGTGATAGCCCGTACCATGCCATGCGACATAATACACTCTCACGACTGGCTCACCTATCCTGCCGGCATACATGCCAAGCAGGTGACAGGCAAACCGTTGGTGATTCACGTCCATGCCACCGATTTTGACCGCAGCCGTGGCAATGTAAACCCCACGGTCTATGGCATAGAACGTGACGGTATGAACAACGCCGACCACATCATAACTGTAAGCGAACTTACGCGACGTACTGTTATAGAAAAGTATGGCCAAGATCCTGCCAAAGTAACAACGGTACACAATGCTGTCGAACCTTTGAACGAAGAGATACGCAACATAAAAATGCCTCGTGGGAAAGACAAGGTAATTACATTCCTTGGACGTATCACCATGCAGAAAGGACCGGAATATTTCGTTGAAGCCGCTTCTATGGTGCTGCACAAAACCCATAACGTGCGATTCGTGATGGCCGGTAGTGGAGACATGATGGAGAAAATGATACGTCTGGCTTCCGACCGCGACATAGCCGACAGATTCCATTTTACAGGTTTCTTGAAAGGCCGACAGGTTTACGAAATGCTTGCTGCCAGCGATGTATATGTAATGCCATCGGTTTCCGAGCCTTTCGGTATATCTCCGCTCGAAGCCATGCAAATGGGTGTACCATCGATCATTTCAAAACAATCGGGTTGCGCCGAGATTCTTGAAAATGTAATCAAAGTTGACTATTGGGACATTCATGCCATGGCCGACGCGATGTTTGCTCTCGTAAACTATCAGGGGTTACACAATCACTTGAAAGAAGAAGGCCTTGCCGAAATTGACACCATCCAATGGAAAAAAGCCGGTACAAAGGTCATAAACATATACAATCAAGTGATTAACAGTCGTAGGTGACAGCGTGTATAAACGTATCCACCGACTAATTTTTATATACTTAAATTATTAGAAACCTAAAACAACCAAAACAATAATGAAAGCAATCTGTTTCTACTTTCAGATCCACCAACCGTTCCGTTTGAAGACATACCGCTTCTTCAACATCGGTAACGACCACTACTACTACGATGACTTTGCCAACGATGAAATCATCACCCGCATAGCTCATCGCTCATACCTGCCTGCCAACCAGACGTTGCTCGAAATGATCAACGCGTCCAATAAACAATTCAAAGTGGCATTTTCCATCAGTGGAACAGCACTCGAACAACTCGAACAATATGTGCCCGAGTTTATCGAGTCGATGAAAGAACTTGTAGCCACAGGGTGCGTTGAATTTCTTTCCGAAACATATGCACATTCACTCTCATCACTGCGGGAAACCGAGGAATTCATCGAACAAGTAAAGCACCACGATGAAAAAATATTCCAATTGTTTGGGCAACGTCCAACAGTGTTCCGCAACACAGAGCTTATATACAGCGACGACATATCGTCGGTTGTGGCAAGCATGGGATTCAAAGCTGCAATAACCGATGGAGCAAAGCACATCCTCGGTTGGAAATCGCCTAACTACGTTTACAGTTCGGCTAGCGCACCCCAACTAAAATTGTTGTTGAAAAACTCAAAAATGAGTGACGACATCACTTTCCGCTTCAGCAATACAGAATGGAGCGACTATCCTCTGACAGCCGACAAATATATCGACTGGATTGCAAATCTGCCTCAAGAAGAGCAAATCGTAAACTTGTTCATGAATTATGAAACGTTAGGTGAATTGCAACCGCGTGAATCCGGTATTTTTGAATTTATGAAAGCTCTGCCGCGTTTTGCATCAGAACGAGGAATCGAATTCTGGACTCCAAGTGAAACTGTAGCAAAACTGAAATCCGTAGGTGAACTGTCGGTACCATATCCCATGTCATGGGCCGATGAAGCTCGCGATACGAGTGCATGGCTCGGCAATGATCTGCAAAACGAGGCATTCAACAAGTTGTATTCGGTTGCCGAACGTGTAAACCTGTGCACCGATCGTCGATTAAAACAAGACTGGTACTATTTACAAGCCTCCGACCATTTCTTCTATATGAGTACCAAGCACATGAACGATGGTGCGATACACTCTCATTATAGCCCGTATGAATCGCCGTTCCAAGCATTCATCAATTACATGAACGTGCTTGCCGATTTCCTTGTGAGAGTTGAAGAACAATACCCGTTGTCGATTGAAAACGAGGAACTCAATTCGCTGCTGACCACAATTCGTAACCAATCGAAAGAAATCGAACAACTCAACCGTGAAATTTCATTGATGCGAACAAATATCCTCAACAGCGACGAGACATCTTCCGATGATGGGAAAACAGCCCCGGCAAAAAAAACAACAACTCGCAAGACAACAACACGTAAGACTACGACCAAAACAAAAGAATAATTCTTTTAACCACACAATATGAAAACGGACATTCTCCAATTTGGGGAATGTCCGTTTTATTTCCAAGTAGTGTCAACCATCTGAATCAAAATACTTCAAAATGGTAGCACGTATAAAAATCCGATTTATGCTTTATTTGTCACGATTATGTTTCCAAACGGAAACTAAGACTTAATCATCGACTTCATAATACGGAACACCGACCATTTTCATGCCGAAAACAAGATGAGAATACGGAAGGATCGATCCGGAGCTGCTTGCTCCATATCCATACGAATAAGGCACAATAAATTCACACGTATCTCCTACATGCATATCCATGGCAGCAATTACCCAACCCGTAATCACATTTGTCAGTTGCGTACGATAAACGCTATCGGCAGGGGAAGTCTCCAAATAAGACGAGTCGAATGGCGTTCCATCATATAGCCGTCCATAGTACACCACATCGATGGTAGATGTGTAATATGGGCTTAAATTACCGCGTGTCAATGTAGTGTCATTGAAATAGTGCATCAACACATATGAATTATTGTCCCACACTCCTCTCACTATATGGTAATACGGAGAGCCGTCCTCATCAGTCAGTTCCTGCATTTCTTCAAGCCATGCGTTATTAGCCTCACGCCAATCAGCATATTCTTCCCACGTATCACTCTCGTCATCGCTATTCAGACAAGATGTCGCAAATGATGCTATTAGAAATACAGCCATAAAAGATAATACAAATTTTCTCATCAGTTCTATATGTTTTAATAGATTGTAATTATCACACCAACGATTTGAGTAATTTATTAAGGCTTACCTCACTATCGATAATGTCATGCAACTTCTCGATAGCCACACGCTCTTGCTGCATAGAATCGCGATGGCGTATGGTAACCGTGTTATCCTCAAGCGTCTGATGATCGACAGTGATGCAGAACGGTGTACCTATGGCATCTTGACGACGATAACGCTTGCCTATGGAATCCTTCTCATCATAATGGCATGCGTAGTCAAACTTAAGCATGTTCATGATTTCACGCGCTTTTTCGGGCAGACCGTCTTTTTTCACAAGAGGCATTATGGCAGCCTTGACCGGAGCAAGCTGCTTGGGCAGGTGTAGCACGACACGTGTTTCACCGTTTTCAAGCACCTCCTCTTCATATGAAGAACACAGCACCGACAAGAACATACGGTCAACGCCAATAGAAGTTTCTATGACATAGGGTACATACGACTTATTTAGTTCCGGATCGAAATATTGCAACTTCTTTCCTGAATATTTTTCGTGTTGGCCTAAATCGAAATCAGTCCTCGAATGTATGCCCTCCACTTCTTTAAATCCAAACGGCATTTCAAACTCTATGTCAGTTGCAGCATTGGCATAATGAGCGAGCTTGTCATGATCGTGATAACGATACTTGTTATCTCCCATACCGAGTGCCTTATGCCACTTCATGCGAGTTTCTTTCCAACGCTTAAACCATTCGAGCTCCTCACCCGGACGTACAAAGAATTGCATTTCCATCTGTTCGAACTCGCGCATACGGAATATGAATTGACGGGCAACAATCTCATTGCGAAATGCCTTGCCAATTTGTGCGATACCGAATGGAATACGCATTCTACCCGTCTTCTGCACATTCAAGAAATTAACGAATATGCCCTGTGCCGTTTCAGGACGCAGATATACAGTCATAGCACCGTCGGCAGTGCTGCCCATTTCGGTCTTGAACATAAGGTTGAATTGACGCACATCGGTCCAGTTCTTTGTCCCCGAAATCGGGCATACTATTCCATAATCGAGAATTATCTGTTTCAGTTCGGCAAGGTCACCGGCATTCATCGCCTTCTGATAGCGTTCGTGCAATTCATCCCGCTCTTTTTGATGCTGTAACACACGTGGATTGGTCGAGCGATACAAATCGGCATCAAAGCTGTCACCGAATTTCTTGGCAGCCTTGGCAACCTCTTTTTCTATTTTGTCATCAAACTTTGCAATTTCATCCTCGATAAGTACATCGGCACGATAGCGTTTCTTTGAGTCGCGATTGTCGATAAGAGGGTCATTAAAAGCATCTACGTGACCCGATGCTTTCCATATGGTCGGATGCATGAAGATTGCAGAGTCTATACCCACTATGTTCTCGTTAAGCAATGTCATGGCTTCCCACCAATAACGTTTTATGTTGTTCTTCATTTCAACGCCCATCTGCCCATAGTCATAGACTGCGGCAAGACCGTCATAAATTTCACTTGATTGGAAAACAAAGCCATATTCCTTGGCATGGGAAACAATTTTTTTGAAGATATCCTCTTGCTTAGCCATTGTGTTTTTTTAAATAATCTGAATATACGAAAATAAGGGCAATTCCCTTACTTAGTTACTACAATTTGATTTGGTATGCAAAGTAAACGATTTTTTCCGATTTAACTCGCATTTAATTCGCAATTTGTTACACCGTGGGCAACTCAGTATTTATTCGCTTATTTCTTCTCCAAGATCATCATACTTTTGAAAAAGAAAATCATTATACGGGAATCGCTGCGTGTGTATTATTTTAGCTTTTTCATAAAGCATTTTCTTAAGTTCATCAATGTTGGTTTTGTTCCTTGCCGAAATAAACACACAATTGTCATTCGATTTTGCCATCCACGATTCCTTTAACTCTTCAAGTGGAATATTTCGACGAGTACGCGGAGTGAGGTCGTCGGCATCTTTAGGGATGTAGTTGAATGCGTCTATTTTATTGAACACAAGTATAATTTCCTTGTTGGCAGCATCACACACTTCGTGAAGCGTCTTGTTGACGACATCTATTTGTTCCTCGAATTGCGGATGCGATATATCTACCACATGCACCAAAATATCAGCATCCCTCACTTCATCGAGTGTCGTCTTAAACGATTCCACAAGATGTGTGGGCAACTTGCGAATAAATCCCACAGTGTCGCTAAGCAGGAATGGAAGGTTGTCGATTATGACTTTTCGGCACGTTGTGTCAAGCGTGGCAAACAACTTATTCTCTGCAAACACGTCACTTTTGCTCAACAAGTTCATCAATGTCGATTTCCCGACATTCGTATAACCCACCAAGGCTATGCGTGTGAGTTTGCCACGATTCTTGCGTTGTATGGTCTTTTGTTTGTCGAGAGAGCGTAACCGTTCTTTCAGCAGGGAAATTTTGTCAAGGATTATACGACGGTCGGTTTCTATCTGTGTTTCACCCGGACCGCGCATTCCTATACCGCCACGTTGACGCTCAAGGTGAGTCCACATTCGGGTCAACCGTGGCAGCAAATATTGATATTGAGCCAGTTCCACCTGCATCTTCGCATTGGCAGTCTTGGCACGTTTTGCAAAAATATCAAGAATCAAACTTGTTCGGTCGAGTATTTTTACTTTTAGCTCCTTTTCAATGTTCAACACTTGTTTCGACGTAAGGTCATCATCAAAAATAACAAGGCCAACTTCATTTTCTTCGACATACAGGCGTATCTCTTCAAGTTTACCTTTCCCTACAAATGTGGTGCTGTTGGGTGCATCCATTCGTTGCAGAAACTTTTTCACCGTTATTGCACCGGCAGTATCGGCAAGGAAATCAAGTTCTTCAAGATATTCATTGGCCTTTACTTCAGATTGCATAGGGGTAATTATCCCCACGAGGACAGCCTTCTCGTTTGCACTGTCAGTTATTACTTGTCCTTCAATCATAATTTTTCAATAAAACAAGCGAGTTGCACCTCCGCCCAAAAGTCGAAGCTGCAACCCACCTCTGAATCTTTTATCTGTATGTTTTTACTTCTTTTCGACTTTTGTATATCGCTTGTTAAGTCCATCAACGACTTCCTTGGTTACGTCATACTTTTTATCCATAAACACACCCGTAGCCTTGTAAATAATCATATCGAAGCCTTTCAATCGGGCATATTCATTGATGAAATTTTCCACCGAGTCTTTGAGTTGCATATTATACTGCTGCATCTCGTTCTGAGCATCACGTTGCAACTTGGCAAGATAGTTTTGCGCATCCACCTGCATCTGTTGCCATTTGGCCTGGTCGGCATTGAAACTCTCTTGTGTCAAATAGCCGTTGTTTTGATATTTGTTCTGTATTTCATTACCGAAACGATTGATTTCAGCCCCACGTTTTTGTTGTTCGCTGTCAAGTTGGTTAGACCGGCGCAACACAGCCTCACTAATTTCGCGGGCAAGATTATAATTGGCCATCAATGAATCCCCGTCGATATATCGGATAACCATTCGTCCCATTGTTGACGTGTCGGCAGGTACGGCAGGAGAAACCATCGAATTTGTATTGCCATTTGTACAAGAAACTGCCAACACAAGTGCGGCCGAAACAAAAATAGATTTTGCCAAATGCCTATAAAGTTTCATTACTTTTATATGTTTTATATATTAATTTTTTAGTTCATCGGTCACACAAGTGATACCCTTTTCCTTTAAAGCAGGATTATTGTGAATGTGTGTATTGGGGAATTTCCCTCCCTTTATGAAAAACACCCTCACACCCAACAGCAAAACACTAATGCCCACCAACAATATCGTAATCAGAGCTACTTTCACTTTACCGTAATTTTCGGGTGCAAAGATAGTGCAAGACGAGCGCAATTGCAAATCAAGCCTATATGATTTATCCTTAATATTTTTAAGAAACGTTGCGGTTCTATCAGGATTCATCTGCCTGAATCTCGGCATTAATCGCCCAATCACGTGGCAAAGATATTAAAGGTTGATGGAAATTTTGTTTTTACTCAAATTATTTTTGTAACTTAGTCATCGAAAACCAAAGCATTTAACATTATTTCAATTTGAACTTTATTATAACAATCATAATTCATTCAATTTAAGATATGAACATATCCGAATTAAAACCAACGCTCATTTGGAGCATTTTTGATCAAATCACCAAAGTTCCACGTCCCTCAAAAAAAGAGGGTAAAATACACGATTTCCTCGTTAACTTCGCAAAACAGCACGGCATCGCCTATAAAACCGACGAGATTGGCAACGTAGCAATGTTCAAGCCTGCCACTCCGGGTTATGAAAACTCGCCTCGCGTGGTGCTGCAAGGCCACATGGACATGGTGTGTGAAAAAAACAACGATGTAACACACGATTTCGAGAACGACCCCATAGAAACTTACATAGATGGTGAATGGGTAAAAGCCAAAGGCACTACCCTCGGGGCCGACAATGGTATAGGCATGGCAGCATCGTTGGCTGTACTCGTTAGCACCGACCTTGTGCATGGTCCGGTTGAAGCCCTTTTCACCGTCGATGAAGAAACCGGTCTTACCGGAGCAAATAACCTCGGTGAAGGGATGATTGAGGGCGACATATTGCTCAACTTGGACTCTGAAGAGGATGGAGAGGTTTGCATCGGTTGTGCCGGAGGCATCGACACTACTGTCACTTTCAAATATCACCAATCTTTAGCACCTGAAAATTTCATATATTTCAAAATAAACATATCAGGACTGCAAGGCGGACACTCAGGTACGGATATCGATGCGGGACGCGCCTGCGCCAATAAGATATTGGCACGATTCCTGTGGGATTTGTCGCAAGAATATGAAGTGTCGCTCTCGGCAATCAGCGGCGGTAACCTGCGCAACGCCATTGCCCGTGAAGCCAGTGCCATTGTGGGTATTCATTGCAATCACAAAGAGCAATTAAGCGTGAAACTAAATCAGTTTATTGCCGCCATCGAAAATGAATACAAGCACACCGAAAAAGACATGGCCATCACCATAGAGGCCGTCGAGACACCCGAGTACTGCATCGACAATGATACTGCAATGGCATTGATACGTGCCTTGTATTGTGCTCCCCACGGAGTCATTTCGATGAGCCTCGACATACCCGGACTGGTTGAAACTTCCACCAATCTTGCCTCGGTGAAGATGTTGCCCGGAAATGAAATTCTCATTGCCACATCGCAACGCAGTTCGGTGGAGAGCCGCAAACTCGACATCGCTCACCAAGTAGAGGCTCTATTCCAACTCGCAGGTGCCACGGTTTCTCATGGTGACGGTTACCCGGGTTGGGCTCCGAACATGGACTCAAAGATACTGCAAGTGGCAACAAGTGCCTATGAAACCTTGTTCAACGAAAAACCTAAAGCCGGTGCTATCCATGCAGGGCTTGAATGCGGCCTGTTCCTGACCAATTACCCGCATCTCGACATGATATCATTCGGTCCGACTTTACGCAACGTTCACTCGCCCAGAGAAGCGATGCACATACCTGCCGTAGAGAAGTTCTGGGCTTACCTGACAAAAATACTTGAGATGGTTGCCAAGGGCTGAAACAAACCAACATAGAACGGAGTGCGCCAAAACAGTTTCCTCCTGTTTTGGCGCACTCCATTTTTATTACCTTTACGACATTAGAACCTGCCAAGCCTCTTAGCAATGCTCAAATCGGCGGGTCGTTTTTTATTATACCTAATATGAAAACGAGTGTCACCATACTTCTATTTGTCTAAGCCCATCGGCTAATTTTTCGACATACTTGTTCCGTTTGTGAGCGGTGCGTTCAGAAACACGGGTGACTGTTTCTTTTTCAAGCGCGATAATGAGCAAGCGACCGTCGTTCATGGCGGCTTTATAGAGCTTCGGGAGCCTGCGATACATGCCACGGGCAAGGACGACGACAATGCCGCACTTGCCTTGCAGCAGAAACTTAAGCACATCCTTTTCGAGGCGTGAATGAAAACCACTCACCACTGCCACATCCGTCCGCTTGCTTATTTCTACCGCCCAGTCAAGTGTGGGCAATATGGCTGGAGAGGCAATCTTGCGTGAAGCCATAAAGCCTATCTTCCGTTTGTCCAGTAGTTCTTTATTTCCAAGATAAGTACACATTGCTTTATTATTCGTTTAGTTCATCGCCCATGCGATACTTTATGTCGTAGTTGATGATAAAGTCAAGTTCTTCCTCTGTGAAGCCGTAATGTTTGGCAAGTACTTTGTCTATTTCGTCAATGATGGGCTTAGATTTTGATGGATTAAATGACTCAAATAGACTTACCTGCTGCTTCGATT
>CAYNBZ010000012.1:0-46642 GCA_964395975.1 uncultured Muribaculaceae bacterium
TTATCAATGACGGACAACTGACTTTGTTTTGACTTTATATCGAACTCACGTTATTATAGAATAAGAAAAGAGCCGAACGCAATGCTTATGCGATTGGCTCTTTTCTTTACGATAACGCATATAAAGAATTATCCTTTTTATGGCAAAACATGAAGGTTATTTTTGTAAGGAATGATTTGTACTCAATTTAATGCCATATTGTTATTTCAGACTTAAAGGAGAGGATTTATGTATTTTTAGTCTAAAAACATATATTTGTATCATGATAATACCGATTTTGATGTTATGAAATCTTTTGGACAGTACACTATGGTTGATGAGAATGGCAGTTTGCATTTCAATCATTTAGCATACCTGATGTTTTATGAAGAGGAAGTGCGTCCCCGAGTGATTGCTGAGGATGGGAAGGAAATATACGATGGGCTTACAGCATCTGAATTTATGAGCGAGCATGGCAATGATTCGTTGGTGGATATAATACAAAAGGTGTGTGCTGACAAGCGGCTTGAAATACTGCAAGACGAATTGTCCGACGAGGGGAAACAAGTGTGCATGGTAAACTTGTATGTATTGTGTATGTTTCTATTGGAACGCAACCGCAATCGATATGTGTTTTTGTTGAAACCTACCATTGGCGAAACATTGGCAGAACTTAAGGATGTGACCAAAATAACATTCACCAACAAGAATGGGTCAAAGGTTGAAAGTTCATCGAAGATGCTCATTACTAAAATATTGGAAACGATGGAGGCAAACAAGGATGTAGGTGCTACCAACAAGGAGTGCTTTCGCTTGGTAACGTGGGACAAGCTGACAAATAATGCAATCTTGCAAAGTTGCTTTACTCACGACTTGACGGTGTTCATGAGCAAATATTTCACTGTGAAGCGCAAAAAAGGCGCTAAGGTTTCGACTAAAGAAGTAGAGTTGATAATGTACATGCTGAAACTTTTCGGGTTGTCGAAAGTGGAATTGACCAACAAGCGATATTGGCAGTTGATGAATACCTACAAACGCATAAAATATAGCAATGACACTAACTTGTTCCCTACCGCAGATGGCGGCTATTTCGAGTTACCGGCTACATTCATGCCTTATTCGCTATGGAGTAAGGGTAAAATCAACTGGACTGAAGACGATGCTTCTGTCAACACGGTTGGTGTTGGTGATGTAATCCAATTCATTCCTGAGGATTGGAACTCAGGGCTTGAGAAAAATGGTTAATTTTGGAAGTGTGAAGAAAACTAACCGTTTTTTACATTGTCGGTTTATAATAACGATTTAATTTTGCTTTGCAAAGCCAAAGGAAACAAATATTATGAAAATGAAAAACAGCTCACAATGCCGTTGGATCCATTTAATTGAAACTATGGATTTAATGCAAATCTGAGGATAAAAACGTGGTGTTTTATTTGCATTTATTTTTCTCCGAATTTATATTTGCAGTGACACTTTGATGTTGTCAGACATAGAAATGAAGAGCGTTATTGAAACTTTCTTGTTCAGTCAAATTCTCGCAAAGTTTGAATAGGGACAAAAGAGAGTAGCAACAACGCTCATGCTACGGATATGTACTATTCCGAAAGGGAGAACTATATACCTCGCAAGCGTGAGTGGCTGTTGCTTATCGTCCCACGGCAATGCGAGAAGCCTGACTGAAAGATAAGCGAAAATACAGTCCTCACGCTTTTCGCATATAAACATTTAAAGTTCAACGAAGGATGAGGTGCATGTAGTTTTACAATGAAGGAACGAAGGTGTATCTCTGCGCGTTGTCATATGGCGATTTATTCAGCGCAAACATTGAGCATCTTTATGACTACTTAAAAACAATTCTGAATTCATTCTTTGATACTCACGAGAAAGTGAAATATGAGTTTTATAAGTGGCTAAATGGTAGGCAAGAAGAAGGGTAAAGGTGAGAGGGTTTGGTGACAGCTAATATGGTTTTTGTTAATGCGGTTGCTTGTCTATGAAAATTGCTTGTACTTTTTCTGAAATATCATCATTTTACGTTAGTAGGGAAAAACAGGTTTGACCTACATATTATAGACCGCACACCAAGAGGTGGATAGGAAAAACTCTTGGTGTGCGGTATCTTATGGAAGATTTGTCTTTTAAAATGGCTGTTATTAGATTACGATTGAAGAAAAAATACTTTAGTAATCCCAACCGAGGGAGAAGTCATCTATCCACAAAGTGCTGCCTTCACCTCCGGTGAAATAATCGGCATATTTGCTTGCCGTACATACTATGATGATGTATGTGGGAATAGAATTGGTTTGCCTGTATTCGAGTTCGATGTCGAAATCTGTCCACTCGCTTATTGACTCGCCGCTTTGTATTTCACCGTATGCTATGACGTAGCTTGCATTACTGTCGAAAAGTTGGCGGCTGTTCGGGTTGGTGCGTATTTCGATTGGCTGTTCCGAATTGATAAGTGCCACATATACGACAGCAGTGTCGGGTTGACCTATCATGTAGCGGTAATCATCATCGGACGAGTGCGATATGTCGGTGGACGTGTATTTCCAGTGTCCTTTCAATCGTGTTGGTCTGCCGGTAAATTCACGTCCGAAATTCAATACGCCGTTAGTGCCATCAGTACGCACATATTCACCTGAGAATATATTGCCGCCGGCCAATTTGACAACAACATAATCGGTTTCTAATTTTGCCGAGTACCCTGAACTCCCGTCCCATGTGTCGGTATCGGGTTGTGTGACATTACCGCCAATGCCGAATTGCGCAAATGTGGCAGCTCCGTCATTGCCGGTGTCCCAGAACGATGTGCCGTCTTCCGACCAGGGATTCCAGATGCGGTCATTTTCGTACCACCATTCATCGAAATTCATATTTGGAAGTTCTATTTCACCCTCGGTCATAACTGTCCATGTATCACTATAGTTCTCATCGCTGTATGCTCTTACTTCATAACTTGTGTCGGCCGACAGATGTGCCACGCAAGCCGAGAATTCTCCACCACTATTCGTTATTGAGCTTTGGTCGAGGCGCGTCCAATCGTCGTTACCTTGCAGGCGATATTCAAAACCGTTTTCAAGTCCTTCTTGAGCAGATCCGTATAGCCACATAACGTTAGTCCATGCGTCCACACGGTCGAGCGACACAAGGGTTTCGGTCGTTTCCACATATGCAGTCCATGTTTCTGTCTCATCACGGTATGAAACAATAATTTCCACAGGTTGTGAAAAATCGACAATGCTGTTGTTCAGGTCAGGGTTCATTGTGGAAATATCGCTTGGTCCAAGTTTGATAGCCGATACCGTTATGGCAGTCAAGTCAGTGCCATCGGGCATATAAGCAACGATGCGTTTCCCTATTGCATCTACTGTGGAACTTCCCACTTGTCCGGGAATGGTAAAATACCGTTCAATGGTCTGGTTGGCTCTGATTATCCATTCATAGTCTTGGTATAGCGATATTGTTACCGTATAGTCGTCGGTAAGGTCGATTCCTCCGGTGATGTCGGCCGAGATGCTCGCCCCGTCGGTAATCGAGTATGAAGTAATATTTACCGAGGCGGGATCGATGCTTTCTCCCAATGTCAAAGTTACTAATTGTTCGTCATTGTCAATCTCAGCCGAGGCTGTTTCACCTTCGGCCGAGATAGCTGTGAATCCTGCTGCAATGCGGGCATAAGGAATGTCGTTCTCAATGCACGATGTCAGTCCTGAAACAAGTATTATTACAGCAATCAATATGAGGTGATGGTATGTCTTGATTTTCATAACAATCAAATGTGGACAGCAATGCCCATTCTGAGATTAAACAAATTAAACTTGAAATTGGCTCCGCTTGAGAAACGTGTACCTTCTTCAACATTGTCGGTGGTTTGTTTCCATTTTTTCATATACACACCGAATACGCCAAACGAAAGATTGAAGCTCACATAGTCGTGAACAAATATACATATACCCGGAGAGAAATTCATTCGCACTTCGGTGGTTACCGTTTCGGTGATGCGAGGCACGTCGTTATATGGGCGTTCAAAGTAACCGTTCCCACTTGCAAATTCAAGGTCAGTTTCGTTGTATATGGCGAAACGGCGTGAGTGGTCAAGCCCGATGTAATGCCGATAGAAGATGGATGCTGAATATTCTTCGGTGTGGTAATCGATGTCTTTGAGTGAGAAATCGATATCATCGATGTTGACCGACAGGTTGCCGAGATCTAATTTATTGCGTGTATAGCCCAATCTCATACCTATGGATTGGTTGTGAGCGAAAAAATAGCTTATGTACGGGTCAATCGCAAAAGCACTGCAATTGAGGTCGATGTCGCCGATAAATGACAATAAGTCAATATCATCGCTGTTAAATTCACCATATGATACATCTATTCCGAAAGCCCATTGCCCTTTGGGTATGAACAAATAGTTGAACAGTCCGCGGTCATACCTGCCTAAGTTCCGTTCGGGAATAATAAGGTTTACAGTATCGGTTCCGACAATTACTTTTTCGTCGAGGTCATAAATGTTTTTATCAAATTGGGTCGCTATTTTTTTATCGATACTGTCAGGTTCGATAACTTCGAAGCTATTTTTCACCACAACATTGGTTACATTATCGTTGCTCGTTTCAGTTTCGGCGGCTGTAGCCGGCATAATGGCTGTCATTAATGCCATTGCTATTATTGTTTTTCTCCAGTTCCTGTCCATAGTGATAATTATCATAAGTAAAAAGCCACTCCAAAAGAAATGGAGAATAAGTTAATCCTGAAATTGGCACTTTTGCTATCGCGATTGGCTATGTATATTTGATCATTGGTCTGCTTTGTATGGGAATAGTCAAATCCTAATACTCCCACGCTAAGCTCTATTGCCGAATAGTTGGTTAAGAACATCACGAGCCCGGGCATCACGCCGATGCCAAGACTATAAGATTTCTCGAATGTGCCGGTGAAGTCGTTGCCAGTACCATTAGTTAGCTTTGATTCGCCGATTCCGAATTTCAGTCTTACTTCATTGAAAAATCCGAATCGCTTTGAATTGCCGAGCCCTATATAGTTCCTGAATATTCCCATCGCCGAGAATTCCTGATTTATGCGGTAGAAATTCTCATTGTTGTAATCGGAGTCAGAGTCAATTATCAAGTCGGCATTGTCAAGTTTGATGCGACTTCGCTCATATCCTAATTTGCCTCCTGCTCCGAGGTCGTCTTTAAATATGAAACACACCATCGGTGTTATGTTGAACGAGTAGGTGTCACCGTCTATGCCTTCGACAATGAAGAACTGGTAGTTGTCGTTGTTCGATTGCGAGTAACTCACACTCACTCCCGTTATCCATTGTCCTTTAGGAATGAATGTGTTGCTGTTTAGATTGCGGCTGAAGCGTTCTTGTGATGTAGCATTCAATACTGCACACATGGCAATTAGTATCGCCAGAATGGTTCGTTTGGCCATTTTATTGTTTTATTGCTTAATTTGTGGTTGCATGTAAATGTTGTTCGGTGTGTGGCATCACATTTGTGGAACTACGGTGTTCATTCTTCATCGGCAAGGGAAAAAGATATGGTGTAGTGCTGTCCGGCAGTCACGCCGGTCAATACTTGATAGTTCATTGTTTCGACACCATCTACAGTCCCCGTGAGTGTTGCCAAAAGTGTCGTTGATCCATCTGTATATTCAAAATATCCACTGCGTGTTTCATCGGGTGTGAAATTTAGCGTGGTGCCTTGAGCCATTGTAACCGAAACGATGACATCATCACTCATCGCGGCTTTGAATGTGTCGGAGTAAGTTACACTTACTTTTACGTTTGCAAGGGTGCATTGCAACGAGGAGATTGTTGTTTCTTCGTCGCCATATATGCGTACACTTGTGCTTGCATAATAATAGGGCGCATCCCATGCGGCTGGTTGTACTTCTGAGTTTAATGCTTCTACTATGTAGATACCTTCGAGGAGTGACACTTCCGTTGGTATGTTGCCATACAGCCACGAGGCTACAATCTCCTCAGTGACATTATTCTTAATGTTTATCACAAAGTTGGAAACATCAATGCTATCTTCTCCTTGCGTGAGTGTGGTGTCGGTAGCTGTAATGGTGAAACCCGATAACGATAATGTTCCTCGTTCTCCTTCAGGGTCGGGATATTGTGGGTTGTCGCATCCCACCATAAATAAGGCGACAATAATAAATGAGGTGAATATGAATATTCTCGTTATATTGTTCATCGTTTTCTAATCTAAATGGCTTAATTGGATAACGGCAAGTTGTGTGTGTCTATTGCATGGACAACAACTGTTTGTTATATCGTTTACAAAGTTAAATATTTATTTTCATTTTTATTATATCTGTTGCAAAAAATAAACATTTTAACACCCAAATAATGAATTTTATACATATATTCTTTTCTGATACTATGATTTTGTACTTCAAGAGTTTTCGTGCATCGTTTTGTGAGCTGGTCGGTTGATTGGATTCAAATGATGGTATATTTATTAGATATTCATTCGTTAAATAGTCAAATGTTTGTGGGTGGTTAGATTCCTTCCTTTAGTTTTTAATCGTATATTTGTAATGTTTGTGAAAAGTTGTATATGCAACAAGGAATAACGAGTATGGATTCTTTAGACAGAAAATAGATTATGGGCAATATTGTAATCAAACAAGGATGAATGCTATTGGAAAATTTGTGATTTTGTTATTGGCTGTTTGTGGCGTTGTCTCTGTTGCAATTGCTGCACAGCCGCCGAAGCGTGAGTTTCGTGGTGCGTGGTTAAGTACCATATATCAAGAACAGTATGCACAACAGTCGACGCTTGATAATCAGGTGTATTTGTGCTTGTTGCTTGATAAACTCAGAGATGCAGGGTGTAATGCAGTGATTTTCCAAGTACGACCGCAATCGGATGCTTTTTACAAATCGGATATTGAGCCATGGAGCAAGCATCTTACAGGGAAAGCGGGTATGGCTCCGTCGCCGGAGTGGGATCCGCTGCAATTCATGGTAGAACAGGCTCATGCTCGAGGAATGGAGTTACACGCATGGCTCAATCCATATCGAGTAACCATATCTTCAAAAGAGGTGCCTCCTAAGGGACATGTTTATCATAAGCACCCAGAACGCTTCTTCAAATATGCCGGCAAAATATATTTTGACCCCGCTTATCAGGAAAATCGAGATTATATTGCAAATATCGTGTCGGATATTGTGTCGCGTTACGATGTAGATGCTATACATCTTGACGATTATTTTTATCCTTATCCTGTCAATGGTCAACCGATTCAGGATGATGCTTCGTATAAAAAATTCGGGCATGGAATGAAACGTGATGATTGGCGCAGGCAAAATGTGAACATGCTCATTGAGCAGCTACACGAAGTGATTGCTGATGTCAAGCCATGGGTGCGGTTGGGGATAAGTCCGTTTGGTATCTGGCGTAATAAAAGGTCGGATCCTGACGGTAGCAATACAAATGGACTTCAAAACTACGATGACTTGTATGCCGATGTATTGTTATGGACTGCTAATGGCTGGGTCGATTATTTAGTACCGCAATTATATTGGGAACTTGAACATAAAGCGGCTTCAACGTTAACTCTTGCCAAGTGGTGGAACGACCATGCCAACGGGCGACATTTGTATTTCGGGCAGTCGATAAAGACCACAATGGACAAGCCCGATATAGGCAGTTCTCACGACAATAACCAACTTGCTCATAAGATACGTCTGTCGCGAGAACTATCTAATGTAGGAGGCAATTGCTGGTGGCCGGGATATGAAATAACCGACAATTATAAAGGAATTGCCGATTTGTTCGGAAAGAAATATCAATCGACCGTGGCTCTTGTCCCCGCTTATACGTGGCTTGACAGTGTGCTTCCGAATGAAGTGAATGGGCTTAAAGCTGATTGCAACGATGGCTGTGTAAAATTGCATTGGACGGCTCCACATAGCAAGAATGAGATGCAACATGCCAGGGCATATGTAGTTTACCGTTTTGAACATGGTGAGGCAATTGACCTCGAGAACCCGGCTGCAATACGTGCGGTGACGTATAAACCGGAATATGCCGAAACAATATGTCGTGGCGAGAGGTTTACTTATGTAGTTACGGTTCTTGACCGTGTGAACAACGAAAGCTCGAAAGGTGAGAAAATAGATGTTAAATATTGAATCGCATGAGAAAAAGAAAGACTTCAAAGCGATCGGTTGTGTCATGGATGATTGCCGTGGCTGAAGACGGCATAAATGGGGCAGTAGCGAACTGTGTAAAGCCACTTTGGGAATGCTGTTTCTGAAATGGCTTTGACGAGAATATCGCCGAGTCGAAAGTAGCTGGGAATGAGTGCCGAGAAAAAGAATAACACAAAATAGGTTCTATTGGGCAGCAATATTAATGAGTAAAAAGGAACGCACTGTTACATTCCGTATTGTGCGTTCCTTTTTTCAAAAAGCTATGAAAAAATGTTTTATCGAATGAAAAGCAATTCGCGATATTTAGGTAATGTCCACATTTCATCGTCAACCATTAATTCGAGTTTATCGATGTGGTAACGTATTTCATCAAATAACGGGAATACTGTGTCGTGGTAAGCTATAGCCTTTTCACGCTCGTTATCGATTTTGTTGGCTACCTTGCGTGCATTCACCATTTGTGCCACTTTTTCGCGTATTACTGTCATGTGTTCTGCGATTTTTTCGATTGATTGAATTTCGCTTGCAGCGAGTTCTTCGAATTTCTCTTTGGGGAACAATGACTGTATCTTGAAAACATTGTCGAGCAATACCGACTGGTAACGTGTTGCAACCGGTAAGACATGGTTGATGGCGAGGTCGCCTAGTACACGGGCTTCGATTTGCACCTTTTTGGTGTAAGTTTCCCATTTCACTTCGTTGCGAGCTTCGAGTTCTACCTTGCTGAATACACCTGTGCGCTTAAACATTTCCACGTTTTCGGGTTTAAGGTATGCATCGAATATTACCGGAACGGAGGTCTCACAATCAAGGCCACGACGGGCAGCCTCTTCTTTCCATTCTTCGCTATATCCGTTGCCATCGAAGTGAATAGGCTTTGCAAATGTAATGAGAGCCTTTACTTCGCTAAGTACGGCATGTTCGAGCTTCTCGCCGGCAGCAAGGCGTTTGTCAATGGCTGCTTTAAACTCGTTGAGTTGGTCGGCTACTGCTGCATTCAGGGCAATCATTGCCGATGCACAATTGGCCGAAGAGCCTACGGCACGGAATTCAAAACGGTTGCCGGTGAATGCGAATGGCGATGTACGGTTACGGTCGGTGTTGTCGATAAACAAGTCGGGAATCTGATAAATACCAAGAGTCTTTCCCGATTTCGATGCCATATCGATTACCTCATCTTTGTCGCTTGTTTCAAGACGACTGAGTATCTCGCTCAACTGTTTGCCCACAAAGATTGAAATAATGGCCGGTGGTGCTTCGTTTGCGCCAAGGCGGTGTCCGTTGGTTGCCGATGAAATGGATGCCTTGAGCAGGTCGTTGTGCTTGTAAACAGCTGCCATTACATTTACGAAGAACGTGATGAATTGCAAATTGCTCATCGGTGTCTTTCCCGGTGCAAAGAGTAGTACACCGGTGTCGGTACCAAGACTCCAGTTATTGTGTTTTCCCGAACCATTTATCCCTTTGAACGGTTTTTCGTGTAGCAATACACGGAAATTGTGACGGCGAGCCACATCATCTATAAGGAGCATCAACAACAAGTTATGGTCGTTTGCAAGGTTTACTTCTTCAAAAATGGGAGCCACCTCAAATTGGTTGGGAGCCACCTCATTATGGCGGGTTTTGACCGGAATACCGAGTTTGTGGCATTCTATCTCAAGGTCGAGCATGAATGCTTCGACACGTGTTGGGATAGAACCGAAGTAATGGTCTTCGAGCTGTTGGTTTTTGGCACTGTCATGTCCCATGAGTGTGCGTCCTGTAAGCATAAGGTCGGGACGTGCCGAGTATAGCAATTCATCGACAAGGAAATATTCTTGTTCCCATCCAAGGTATGAATATACGTGCCTTACGTTGGGGTCAAACAGTTGTGCCACAGCCGTACCGGCTTTGTCTACGCTGTTAAGGGCGCGAAGCAGGGGCATCTTGTAGTCGAGAGCCTCTCCCGTGTAAGATATGAATATGGTAGGGATACACAGCGTGTTGCCAAGGATGAAAGCCGGAGAAGAGATGTCCCAAGCCGAATAGCCTCGAGCTTCGAATGTATTGCGGATACCGCCATTGGGGAAACTCGATGCATCGGGCTCTTGTTGTACGAGCAGCTTTCCGGTGAAGTCTTCCAATACACCGCCTTTGCCATCGTATTCGATAAAGGAGTCATGTTTTTCGGCCGTACCGTCGGTCAGCGGCTGAAACCAGTGGGTGTAGTGCTTGGCTCCATTGTCAAGTGCCCATTGTTTCATGCCGGCTGCTACGCTGTCGGCCACTTCTCGGTCAATGGGTTCTTTGTTATCGATGGCGTTCACAAGAGCATCGAAAGTTTCCTTTGGCAGGTATTCAAACATTTTCTTGCGGTTGAATACATATTTGCCGAAATACTGCGAAGGTTTCTCCTTTGGCATATCAACTTTAACTGCCTTGTGGTCGAAAGCTTCTTTTACGACTGTAAACCTTAATTGTGACATACTTTTGTTTGTATTTGATATTTTTATGATTTTGCATCTATCAATAAGCTAAACTTTTGTGCGTGCCGCTTCTGCAAATATAAAGATAGGCTTAATCATCTTTTGTCTTAATGATAGATATTTGTGGTCTTATCGCTGAAATTTGCTGCAAATATAGTCATAATGTTGCAAATACAAATTGTTTTCAAGAAATTTTCTTTGAAAATAGTGAAAAGTGTGGATTTTTGATGTCTTTCTGTTGATGTTGGCACAGATTACTGAATTTTTGTTTGTTGAGATATGAAAATGAAAGGGACATGCCACATATCGTATGCTGAAGGCATGTCCCATTGTAATGATAGGAGGAATTGCGTTGATGTGCAAGGCTCTATATTTCGTAATCGACACAGGCACGGAATAACTTGGCTTCTGCGATGATTTCACATGCTGCGATGTGTGCAGGATGCTTGGCGTAGGTTTCTATATCTTTCATTGTTGGAACGACGGCTGTGAGTACGATGTCCCAATCTTCGTTGGGGTTGGAATTAATGCCCACTTCCATGCTTTGCAACACACCGATGATGTCTGGCAAAGTGAGCAGGGCTTCCTTAAACTTAAAAGCGGTATTGTAACGCTCTTTGGGTGTGCCTGTAAATTTGAAAATTACAACGTGTTTAACCATTTTTTTGAGCATTAATTGTTGTAAAGTTTTTCCTTTAAAGCGGAAATCTTCTCATCGGTGATGTAGTCGTCGTAGTCTATAATCTTGTCGATTATGCCGTTTGGCGTGAGTTCGATGACGCGGTTGCATATTGTCTGGATGAATTCATGGTCGTGCGAAGACATGAGTATATTACCCTTGAACGACTGCAACGAGTTGTTGAAAGCCTGTATCGATTCCAAGTCGAGGTGGTTGGTAGGTGTGTCGAGGACAAGAGTGTTTGCGTTTGTCATCATCATTTTTGCTATCATGCAACGCATTTTTTCCCCACCCGATAAGACCGAGGCTTTTTTTAATACCTCTTCGCCCGAGAATAGCATTTTTCCAAGAAAGCCTTTTAAATATATTTCACTTGTGTCGTCACTGAACTGGCTTAACCAGTCCACAAGATTGAGGTCAGTATTGAAAAATGCCGAATTGTCGAGTGGCAGGTAAGCCATAGTTATGGTCTGACCCCAGTCGTAAGTTCCGGCATCTGGTTTACGATTGTCGTTAATGATTTCAAACAATGCGGTCATGGCTCGAGGGTCACGGCTTAGAAACACCACTTTGTCGTTTTTCTCGATGGTGAAATTCACATCACGGAATAGTAATTCGCCCTCGACCGATGCCGATAGACCCCGCACTTCAAGAATCTTGTTGCCAGGTTCACGATTGGGTGTGAATATTATGCCGGGGTAGCGTCGGGAAGATGGTTGTATCTCTTCGATATTGAGTTTCTCAAGCATCTTTTTGCGGCTTGTGGTCTGTTTTGATTTGGCTACATTCGCACTGAACCGGCGTATGAATTCAAGTAATTCCTTGCGTTTTTCCTCGGCTTTTTTGTTTTGCTGTTGTTGCTGGCGCAATGCCAATTGGCTCGATTGATACCAGAAGCTGTAGTTTCCGGCAAACAGGGTCACTTTGTTATAGTCTATGTCGAGTGTATGGGTGGAGATGGCATCGAGGAAGTGTCGGTCGTGCGACACTACGAGTACGGTATTTTCAAATCTTGACAGGTAGTCTTCGAGCCATGCCACGGTTTCAAGGTCGAGGTCATTAGTGGGCTCGTCGAGCAGTAGGTTGTCGGGGTTGCCGAAAAGCGCTTTGGCAAGCAACACGCGTACTTTCTCTTTTGCACTGATGTCGCGCATATACATTTGATGCTTGTCCTCTTTTATTCCCAGCCCGCTGAGTAATGCGGCAGCTTCGCTTTCGGCATTCCAGCCGTCCATTTCGGCAAACTGCTCTTCAAGTTCGGATGCGCGCATACCGTCTTCTTCGTTGAAGTCGGGTTTGGCATACAGTGCATCTTTTTCCTGCATGACTTCCCACAGTGCGGTATGCCCGCGCAGTACTGTTTCTAAGACGGTGCAATTGTCAAACTCGAAGTGGTCTTGGCTCAGCACCGACATTCGTTCACCTGCACCTTGTGTTACAGTGCCATGCGTAGGAGCGAGTTGTCCGCTTAAGATTCTCATCAGGGTGCTTTTCCCTGCGCCATTGGCTCCGATTATGCCATAGCAGTTTCCTGGCGTAAACTTCATGTTCACGTCTTGAAAAAGCACACGTTTGCCGAATTGTATTCCTAAATTACTGATTGTTATCATTATTATTCATGAAAAATGTGGCTGCAAAGTTACGAAATATCACCGGAATAACAGAATATAATCGATGGATTAATTAGGTAAAACAGTTTATGGAACAAAGACTGCGAAAATCGGGACAAATGCTTGAAGTGCCGGAGTATGTTTCGATAATGGTGTTAAGATATGTTTTCGGTTAAGTGTGGTTGTGCTTTTATTGTGATTACTTTGTAAATTTGTGCAATGAATATTTGAAGAAGAATGGGACGACTGTTTTATTGCATTGTTTTGACAGGTTTGTTGTTGGTGTCTTGTGGAAATACTGAGGAGAGTATTTCCATCGTTGAGGCTCGGCAACGTGCCGAAGTTGCTGCCACCAAGGTAATCGAATGCGACAGTACTGCCAATTTGATGAATTTGCAGAATTGCATACTTCATGCCAAATCGGTGCAGAGCGAGTATCTTCTTCTCGGTGATACTGCGGCTGCTGATACTTTTGATGCTGTATTCCGCCGATATGTCAAGCAGTGCAACCCGCAGCTTGCCGATGAAATGTTTGTCAAGTCAACAGCCTCTGCGCATAATAAAAGGAGAAGATGAATCGGTTGGCGGCATTTGCAGTTGTGGTGACTTTGCTTACGGCTTCGACAGGGAGATGCGACGGATTGCCCGATAGCAAGACGGCAGAGCAGTTGTCGTTGAGGCTTGAACGGTCATTGGGCGATGGTGATAGCCTTAGAGTGGTGTTCGCCGACATTGATTCATGGGTTGGACAAGCCGGTGTTGTAGAATCCATAAGCAGGCGAGAGCTTTTAATTGAGTATAGTGCTGTCAGGAGTGCGGTGGTTGAGGCTGTGATGATGACAATGCTTTACAATGCCTATTGGGTAGGATGGGAATTGTCGGAACGATGTTGCCGAAATCTCTTGGATTCAGTGATGTTGCCCCATGATGCGACAAAGCCGATGGAAATGGTGCGTAAAGCCTATCTTGTCCGTAATCTCGATGGTGAGTGTGCAAGATTCGATCTCGCATTCCAAAGTTATATCGATGCACTGCCAATGACGCAGCAGATGGCGATTTACCTCAGAGTGGCAGGTATAGGGCGGCTTGCAGTTGCAGTAGCCGAAGAAAGGCAAAAGGATCCTGTCAGGGCAGCCGAGGCGGTCGAGACATTGCGTGAAATCCTTGGTAAGGACGAGTTTAGAGAGTTTATGAATGTTTACAAATAATATGCTCCATTATTTATGTTGAAATTTGAAGAATACGTTGAGAAAGCCAATCAAGCAGTTGCAGCAATACAATATCCAAAGCATCCGGCAGGACTTTATGAGCCTATTGCCTACACCATGTCGCTTGGCGGCAAGCGGTTGCGCCCCGTGCTTACCTTGATGGCTTGCGATGCTTTTGCCGGCTTTTGCGGCAAGGCCGTAGATGCTGCCGTAGGTATAGAGCTGTATCACAATTTTACGCTCCTGCATGACGATGTGATGGACAAAGCCGATGTACGCAGGGGGAAGCCAACGGTACACGTTAAGTGGAACGACAACACGGCGATACTCTCGGGTGATGCAATGCTCACAATGGCTGTGCAGCATATTGCCCGTACACCATCGACTGCGCTACCGGCAGTGCTCGACATATTCAATCGCACGGCGATGGAAGTGTATGAAGGACAACAATATGATGTGGATTTTGAGTGCCGTAATGATGTGTCTGAAGCGGAGTATATCGACATGATCCGGCTCAAGACTAGTGTGTTGCTTGGCTGTGCTTGTAAGGTGGGAGCCGTCATAGGTGGTGCCAGCGAGACCGACTGTGATGCTTTATACCATTATGGTTGCGACCTTGGGCTTGCGTTTCAGTTACAAGACGACTGGCTTGACGTGTATGGCGACCCGGAAACTTTTGGCAAAGAGATTGGTGGTGATATTGCCAATAACAAAAAAACTTATATGTTGATCAATGCCATGGCAGATGCCACAGGCAGTGATGCCGAAGAATTGAATCGTTGGCTTGCTGATTGCAATCCTGCACACAGGAACGAAAAGATTGCTGCGGTGAGGAATATTTACAATCGCCTCGGTATATCGCAAAAGACCGAAAAGGCGATAGCGCGATACACATGGCAGTCGCTCGAATGGCTCGACACTGTGTCGATGCCCGAAGATGCCGTTGCCGCTTTTCGCAATTTTGCTACAATGCTGCTTAGCCGGAAGAAATGATCGACACGCACACACATATTTACCTTTCTGAGTTTGATGCCGATCGTGGTGAGGTTATGGCTCGTGCCAAGGCGGTAGGTGTTAGCCATATGATATTGCCTAATGTGGATGAATCGACGGTGGAGCCAATGTACAAGCTCCACGATTCGTATCCTAGTTACACATCGATGGCAATGGGGTTGCATCCGACCGAAATCAAGGACGATTACATTCAGTCGCTTGACCGAATAGCCGGACGGCTCGACGACTATCCGTTTGTGGCAATAGGTGAGATAGGCATAGACATGTATTGGGACACCTCTTTCCGTTCTGAACAGCAGGATGCTTTTGCCGTACAGGTTGAGTGGGCGTTGCATCGCGACCTGCCCATTATAATACATTGCCGCAACGGACTTGACGAGGTGCTGGAAGTCTTCGACCGTTTCGAACAGTTGCCACGTGGTGTGTTCCACAGTTTCGGCGGCACGGTCGATGACGTGCTGCGCATACGCCGTTATGGCGATTTTTATTTTGGCATCAA
Source organism: uncultured Muribaculaceae bacterium (assembly GCA_964395975.1). Lineage (GTDB taxonomy): Bacteria > Bacteroidota > Bacteroidia > Bacteroidales > Muribaculaceae > Avimuribaculum. The sequence continues at coordinate 15,640 of CAYNBZ010000012.1, forward strand.
CGGCATTGTCACATTCAAGCGGTCGCAAGTGCCGGCAGTGCTTCCCGAGATAGGGTTAAGTCGTATCCTGCTTGAAACCGATTCTCCTTATCTTGCGCCTGTTCCGCATCGAGGGTTCCGTAACGAGAGTGCATATATTCCCGATATAGCCTCGTGTATCGCCATACATCTGAATGTATCTGTCGATGAAGTCTCGTCCGTCACCGATGCCAATGCCAAGTCATTGTTCCAAGTCATTTAGAGTTGTTGGTGCGCAAACAAATGTCTTAAAAAAAGAGATAGATGTTAATTTTTATCGCAGTTCAGGGCACAAAATGGGCAATAAGCAAATTCTTTCACTAAAAATTTCTGTAATTTATTTGTTTTTTCTTTAGAATTACTTAACTTCGCATTCAGTATCTAATATCTCTTGGCAGGAGAGCCAAATGGGCAAGTATTCGGACGGTGACGATAAGACGGATGCAATCGCCTATTGCCTAATGCGATACCAAACTGAATAACGGCAGGCCTCAGGTCTTGCAAAACCTATGATTTATGATAAGTATTGAACACATGAAAACCAACCTATTAACAGTATTGTTTTCACCTTTGGAAGAGGTGGAGGTGTTTGTCATGCTTACATAAAGCTGGCTATATTAACAGACTTTTTAAGAGAGAGAATATCATAATTTTTTTAAGTAAAACCCAAATGTAAAACTAAAAACATTCTTGCATGAAGAACATTTGCTTTCAAATGAACCGGAAGATGTGGCTGTCAATGCTGATGGCATTGTGCCTTACGCTTCCCGCTTTGGCGCAGACGATCTCCGTACGTGGTACGGTGGTCGACTCGGCCGGTGAGCCGCTCATGGGTGCCAGTGTTATTGCACAAGGCACCACAGTAGGTGTAGCCACCGATTTCGATGGCAATTTCACCATCCAAGTTGCCCCCGATGCCACATTGGTGGTGTCATACGTGGGCTATGAATCGCAAAGTGTGGCCGTCAGTGGCCAATCGATTGTCAACGTCGTCCTCAAGGAGAGCGCATTGATGCTAGATGAGGTAGTGGCCATCGGTTATGGTACAGTTAAAAAAGAGGATGCCACAGGGTCGGTGGCTACGGTGAAGCCGAGCGAAATACAGGCCGGACTGTCGTCGTCCATTCAAGACCTGCTTATTGGTCAGACTCCGGGTGTTGTAGTTACCCCGTCGGCAGGACCTGAAGGTTCAGGAACTATCCGTATTCGCGGTGGCTCGTCGTTGAATGCCAGCAACGATCCACTTATCGTGCTTGACGGTGTGCCATTGAGCAATCAAGGTACGCAAGGTATGGGCAATGCACTTGCAATGATTTCGCCCGACAACATCGAGAGCATGACCATCTTGAAAGATGCTTCGGCAACGGCCATCTACGGTAGCCGTGCATCCAATGGTGTAATTATCATCACTTCCAAAAAAGGACAGGCCGGCAAACCACAGGTGAATTTTACAGCTAATATGACTGTGCAGACTGCCCGTAAGACTTGGGACGTGCTTAATGGCGATGAGTATCGTGCCATCATGACCAATTATTGGAGCAATCGCTCAGGAGGGTCGAGTGTGTTGAGCGCACTTGGTACTGCCAACACAGATTGGCAAGACGAGGTGTTGCGCACGACTGTTTCTCACGACTATAGCTTGAGCGTTGGTGGCAAGACCGGATTCTTGCCTTATCGCGTGGCAGTTACGTACACTGGTAACAGCGGTATTATCAAGAACACATCGATGGACCGTCTTACCGTAGGGTTCAACTTGACTCCGGAATTCTTTGATGGTAAGTTGAAAGTTCAGGCCAATGTCAAGGGATATTATATCGAGAATGAGTTTGCCGATACCGACAGCGCATTGGGGGGGGCAATAGCCATGGATCCTACCTCCGAGGTATATACCGACTATTCGATGTCGCAAAATTCTCTTGAGGGTCTCACTCTGTTCAACGGCTATACTTCTCAAATGAACGGTACGAGCTTCAACACCAACGGTATCAACAATCCCGTGGCTGCTCTCGACTGTTATAATGATGTGGCTAAGATATGGCGCAGCAACGGTAATCTGCAACTCGACTATGCTTTGCACTTCTTGCCGGAATTACGCTTTAACCTTAATCTTGGTTATGATATAAGTAAAAGTAACGAAAAGATTATCACCGATGCCAATTCTCCTGCAGCATGGGATAGCAACAACCAAGATGGTGCAGGTACCGACTATCGTGTATTCCAGTATCGTGCCAATACATTGCTTGATTTCTATGCCAATTACAAGAAATATTTCGACGTAATCAAGTCTGACATCGATGTCACCGCAGGTTACTCGTGGCAATATTTCTATAGCAAGGGACATAACAACGGTACGGTGTTCACCAGCTCGGGTTATTCGATTTCACAAGATGACGATAGTAATTGGGTTCTCAGTGAGGGTACCGAGCGTACCGGTACTACTTGGAACGACCCCGATGAGCAAATCTGGAAAAACCATTATCAATTGGTTTCGTTCTTTGGTCGTTTGAATTATACATTTATGGATCGTTACCTGTTGACTTTCACAATGCGTGCCGATGGAACATCGCGCTTCTCAAAAGACAATCGTTGGGGTACATTCCCATCATTGGCTCTCGGTTGGAAGATTTCGGAAGAATCGTGGATGGAAAGCGCAAGGGGTTGGATGAACGAGTTTAAGTTACGTCTGGGCTGGGGTATCACCGGTCAGCAAGACTTGGGTGATGATTATTTCCCATACCTCGCTATTTACCAGCAATCCACTTCGGGCAGCTATTATCCTTCGCTTAATGGTGACGGTACTTATATAAGCACCCTATATCCGCAAGGTTACGACTCCAACCTCAAGTGGGAGGAAACCACCACATGGAACGCCGGTCTTGACTTCGGTTTCTTGAAGAACCGTATCACTACATCGCTCGACTTCTATTATCGCGAAACCAAAGACCTCTTGAGCTATGTAACGGTACCTGTCGGCTCTACCACTACCAACATGCTCAACCAGAACATCGGTAACCTGAAAAATGTAGGTATTGAATGGGGTATCACTGCCCGCCCGATAGTCACCAAGGACTTTACATGGACTGTCAGCTACAACGTGGCATGGAACAAGAACGAAATCACCAAGCTCAACAGCGATGGCTCGTATGTTACCACGGGATCTATTTCCGGTCCGACGGGAACTACGGTACAGGTACATGCAGTGGGTCATGCAGCCAATTCGTTCTACCTCTACGAACAGGTTTACGACAGTGATGGCAACCCCATTGAAGGTGTTTACGTCGATCAAAACGGTGATGGTGTAATCAGCGACGACGACCGTGTGATCAGTAAGAGTCCCGACCCGAAGGTGACAATGACATTCGGCTCTACATTCAACTACAAGAACTGGGATTTCGGTTTCAATTTGCGTGCAAGCATAGGCAACTATGTGTATGCCAACGTTGAGGCAAACCGCAGCGATTTGAACAATACGTTCCAAAACAACGCACTTTCCAACTTGCTCGATGTAGATTACTATTTCGATGGTTCAAAGACTACCAACAGTATATACATGAGCGACTACTGGTTGCGTAACGGTAGCTTCTTGCGTTGTGAGAATATAACTGTGGGTTACACTTGGCCCAACTTACTGGACAACCAATTGCGTCTGCGTCTGTATGGTGCCGTTCAAAACCCGTTCGTCATCACGAAGTACAAGGGCCTTGATCCGGAAGTTTACGGCGGTATCGACAACAACATTTATCCACGTTCGGTGACATTCAACCTTGGTCTTGTTGCGACATTCTAATGCGAAACAGTAAGCGTATAACTAAAAAACAGAAATCTTTTTATGAAGACAATTAATAAAATATTTTCAGTCCTTGGCGTGTCGCTTGCATTAGGCTTGTCGGCGTGTGTTAGTGACTTGGATAGGCTGCCAATTGACCCAAATGAATTGACAGCTGACAAATTTGCCGACGACCCTGAGACCTACATCATGCAGGTTATGGCAAAATGCTATTCGGGCATGGCTGTATCGGGGCAGACGGGACCCGACGGTGATTCCGATATTTCGGGTCTTGATGGTGGTACAAGCCAATATACTCGTGCTCTCTATATGTTGAACGAGTTCACTACAGATGAAAGTTTGTGGATTTGGCAGGATGAAGGCGTTGTGGATCTCGTGACCAACACTTGGGGTACAGCTAATGCCAATATCTACGGAACTTATAGCCGCTTATATGTGCACATCGCCATCTGTAACGATTTCTTACGCCTTATGAACAACCTTGGCGATTATGGTATTTCACCGGATGACGAACTTCAGGCTACTATCGACCAATATAAACTCGAAGCGCGTGCATTGCGTGCCATGAGCTACTATTGGGCAATAGACCTCTTCGGGAATGCCAGCTTTATCGATGAAACTTCGGATGCCGGTACCAATCCCGTGCAATACACCCGTCAAGAGCTTTATGACTGGCTTGCAGCTGAGCTTGAAGATCTTGTGGACAGTTTCCCGGATACGACTCCCATATATGGCCGTGTAGGCAAGGATGGCGTTGAGGCTTTGCTTGCCCGCTTGTATCTGAATGCAAGCGTTTACACCGATGGTGCTGTTACTGACGGTTATACCAAGTGTGCAGAACATTGCGAAAACATCATCAACCGTCACAAAGGCGGGGGCTACAACGGCTCGGGTCTTGCAAAGCATTATTTGTATCTCTTCTGCCGCGACAATGATGAGTATATGCCCGGTGGTGGCAACACGGCCGAGAACGAAATCTTGTGGGGTATCCCTTACCACAACGAATATGTGCAACCTTATGGCGGAACACGTTTCCTCATCGCATCTTGTATAACTGATATCGATGATGGCTCTTCTTACATGCGGGCTGCCGACTACGGCCTTTCTGCCGGATGGACATGTATGCACGCCCGTCCGGAGTTTGCCAACAAATTTGATGTCGATGCCACATATTCGACAGATGGCGACAATGATGTACGTTGGTCGATGTGGGCCAAGGAAGATGCGCCTGACGACAATGGTGTTCCTGCCACTTTCGGCTTCACTCGTGAAAACACTGCTTTTTCGACGTTCACCAACGGCTATGCATCAGTTAAGTTTACCAATCTGTATAAAGGTACCAATGGTGAATGGAGTGCTGCCAATGGCGGTATATATGCCAATGACGGTAGCGACAGCGAGGTGACCACGTTCCCCGACACCGACCTGCCGTTGATACGCCTTGCCGATGTTTATCTGATGTATGCCGAGTCTTATATCGTGGGTGGTGCCGGTAATGCACGCAATGCATTGGAGTATGTTAATTACGTGCGCGGTCGTGCCAAGGTTCAGGAGTGGACTCAGTCTGACATGACTGCCGACAACATTCTCGATGAACGCGCCCGCGAATTGTACCACGAGTTGACACGTCGTAGCGACCTTATCCGTCACAATAAGTATGCAAGCTCAAACTACAACTGGTCATGGAAATACAATCAATCAGCTGGTGCATCGTTCCCATCTTATATGGAATTGTTCCCCATACCGGCCAATGTGCTTGCCGCACAATCTGATTTTGAGCAAAATCCGGGGTATTAATCTTAAAATACTTTTATATAACAGGTTATGAAGACAAAAATTTTAAATATATTTCTGTTGATGGCCGTGGCTATGGGTTTTGCGGCATGTGAAGACGATACCGAACCGCGCCTCAGCAAAATTTCGGACGGAACGCTCGACGAAGCACTCGTGCTGACAATGGAAAGTGATCCGGTTCTTGAGCGCAACAATGCCAGCAACAATGCATTGCGCCTTGCGTGGACGTTGCCGGAATATAGCGTTGCAATTGCACAAAGCGTGGAAGTGCAGGCATCACTTACTGAGGACTTTGCCACCACGCAGCAGGCAGCCGTAGTTTCGGGAGAAACCTATACTTATCTCACCGTAAGTGAATTGAATGCGCTCATCAATAACATGATGGAAGTGACAAGCGAAACCGGTGCCGTTACGGTCTATTTCCGTGCCATATTCGGACTTAATGACGATGAAGATCTCGATGAGATTTCAAACACTGTTTCTATTTCGGTCACTCCGTATCCATCGCAGTCTGTGATGTATCTGATTGGTTCAACTCAGGGTTGGGATATTACTGCCAGTGACTTGCAGCTTACCAGCTCGGATGGTGTGACATATCAGGGCACATTCACTCTCGAAGATGGTGCTCAGTTCCGTTTCTACAGTGCCTTGGGCGACTGGGAATCTAACAGCTATGGTTCGCAGGAAGAAGATGCCGGTATTAATATCACAAGTGAATTTGTCGATGGTGTTTATGAAGGAACTGTGGTTGTTGGTAAAGGCACATGGATAATAGACAATGGTGGTGAATATACCATCACTCTTAACATTAGTGATATGACCATAAGAATAGAGCCTGGTATAACTCCATCTATCTACCTCATCGGCTCTACTCAAGGTTGGAGTATCACAGATGATTCAATGCCGCTGATTTGTACTACTGGTGACGATGTTTATGTTGGAGTATTTGAACTCGAAGCTGGTGCACAGTTCCGTTTCTATACTGAGCTTGGCGACTGGGATTCGAACAGTTATGGTTCGCAAGAAGAAGATGCCGGTATTAATATCACAAGTGAATTTGTCGATGGTGTCTATGAAGGAACTTTAGTTGTTGGTAAAGGTACATGGATAATAGACAATGCCGGAACTTATACTCTCACAGTCGATATGGCAAACATGACTGTCAGCTTTGAAGCCGGAGGGGAACTCTCGGACTCAAACAGCAGCACCATTACCGCTCCCACGGGATTGTTTGTGATAGGTGAAGTTAACGGTTGGTCAATGGATGCAGATGCTACGGGAGCACTCACTGAAGGTGCATCCAATGTTTGGTCGGGAACATTTACGTTCCCCGAAGCCTCCAGCTATGACCCGGGTTATTCTCACTTCTATTTCGTAACTACGCTTGATGGCTCTTGGGATGCATCGGTATCAATCGGCTCTGCATCAGCAGATTCGGCTGAATATCTGGATATGTCGGGTGGCTATGCCGAAACTTCGGTTCTTCAAGGAAGTAAAGTGAATTTTGTAGTTCCTGTCGGTACATACACCATCACGGTGGATCTAAACAACAATGTGCTTGCAGTAGAACCTGCCGAATAATTGCAGTTTTTGTCAAATTTAAAAAGGAGGATGGTCTGAAACCGTTCTCCTTTTTGTTTGTATGTAAGAAAAATTGTTCACGCACGTATTTGCCGGGATGCTTTGCTTTTAAAAAAGCAAATGATTTGCGGTGTCACCGAATATTGGTAATTTTGTAGAAAAACAGTAGAAACGTGGATATAGATTGGAAAGACAAGTTGGGGGCGGCATTTGGTATAGATCCAGCAGCCATCGCTGCCGCTGAGCGTAGCGAATCGGCTATTGCCAACGAACGTGCGGCTACATGTCGGCTCGATGTGATGCTCGATAAGCGCAACCGCAATGGGAAAAAAGTAACGTTGATAGTAGGCTTTGATGGCAGCGACGAGGCTGTAAAGGCTCTTGCCAAAGAATTAAAGACCGAGTGCGGGGTGGGCGGCTCGGCTCGTGGCGGGGAGATATTGATTCAGGGCGACATGAGGCAGCGTGTATGCGACTTGTTGCGCGAACGTGGGTATAAGACACGGATAATATAAACAATTTTCCCAAAAAATGTTGCAAATTATCAAGGCATCGGCCGGCTCAGGCAAGACTTATACACTTGCTTTGGAATATATCACATTGTTGCTTGGTGAGAAGGACGGCAGTGGAAATTACCGCCTTGCCGAGGATGACTTCAGGGACTATCATCGTCACATACTTGCGGTGACCTTTACCAACAAAGCCACCGAGGAAATGAAGGAACGCATCATCAAGGAACTTGCAGTGCTTGCGGGACGATGGGGCGATGGTGAAAGCCAGTATATGCCGACGTTGTGTAAGCGTTTTGGAGTAGATGATGAAGTGAAGATACGCCATGCCGCCGATCGTGCCTTGGGTGAATTGTTGTTTGATTTCACCAATTTCAACGTAAGCACCATCGACTCGTTTTTTCAAATAATTCTGCGCACATTTGCCGGTGAAATCGACGTGCCGCATGACTACAGTGTGGAACTGAATGAAAAATATGCCATGCAGGTGGGTGTTCGTGACTTCTTGTCACGGCTCAGACGCAATATGCTTGCGGGCAATCCTGTGGTGGGATGGCTTAACAGGTATGTAAGTGAAAAAATCAACGACGGCAGCAACTGGAATATTTTCTCGACTGTTTCGGCACAAGGTCCCAATAGTGATGGCGGCCTGTTTAAATTTGCTTCTGTCATCAATACAGAGCAGTATAGGAAAGTTTCGGCGGCCATGGGCGAATATTTCCAAGACGGACGCAATGTGGGCAGGTTGCAGGTTGCCGTTAACAAATATATCGATGAGGTGCGTCGGTACATCACCGATAATGCACAGGCCGTGCTGCAAATTGTCGAGAATAGTGGTTTAGGCGAATACCTTGGCAAGGTGGGTGCGGCTCGAATGGTGGTGAGTTTTGCCGGCGGGGATATTGCTGACAAGGACGCTGTAAACTGCGGGAAAGTTTTCAAATATCTTGACCAACCCGAAAAGGTAATCAAGACGGTGAAAAAAATGGCGACTGTCCGCGATGCGGCAATTAGTGAAATTACTCCTGTGTTTGGCAGGATACGCGACAAGTATTCCGATTTGTTGCTGTTCAGGCATATTGGGCAACATATATATATGCTTGGTCTGCTTGGCGGCATCAGCGGTAGTGTGGGGCAATATCGCAAGGAAAATAATCTGATATTGCTTTCCGACACTAACGAATTGCTTAACAACATAATCAATGAAGATGACACACCATTCATCTATGAGCGCATTGGGGTGTGGATTAATAATTTCCTTGTAGATGAATTTCAGGATACATCGGCATTGCAGTGGCAAAATTTCAAGCCATTGCTTAGCAACAGCCTTTCAACCGATAACGACAACTTGATAATAGGTGACGAGAAGCAATGTATATATCGTTTCAGGAACAGCGACCCGTCGTTGTTGCAGTATAAAGTGCTTGAAGAGTTTAAGAACCGCAATGTGTCGGTCAGCGGGGATAGAAGTACCAATTGGCGCAGTACGGCTGAAATAGTAAAGTTCAACAACATATTTTTTACCATGGCTGCCAAAAGGATGGGTGTGGAAGATGTGTATGGCAATGTGGTTCAAATGCCAAATAACAAAAATCGAGGCCTTGGAGGATATGTGAGAGTGGAAATTATTGAACCGCAAAAGAAACTGTCGGCCGAAAACGAGGCAGAATCTGTGGCAGAGCCAAAATTTGCCGAAAAAGTACTCGACCGTCTGCCTACGGAATTGTCTTCCATTCTTGACAGAGGTTATAAGCAGAGCGACATAGCTATACTTGTCAATACCAATACCGAGGGAGCAATGGTGATAAGACGACTGCTTGAATACAACCTTGCGGAGGATGCCTCACACACGTTCAAGGTGATTTCAAGCGATTCGCTATTGCTGAAAAACAGTCCTACGGTGCGCCTTATCATAAGCCACTTGCGTTATTTGAGCGTAGCTGTCGAGTTGCGCGATGGCCAAAAAACAGCCAGGCGTGAGCTTGAAGAGAAAGTACATAGGTTGCTGAGGCAATATGAAAATTTCCTGAACAAGGGGTTGAAACCAGAGCAGGCGATGGAAGCGGCTGTAACTTCACCGGTAAGTAAGGAACAAATGCTCGGCGAAATCGATGAATTCATTCCGCGCGACAGCCAGTGCCATGATCTTGTGTCGGTGGTGGAGCGTATCATCGAAAGAGCTGTGTCGCCCGAGGCCCGTGAACGGGAAAATCCGTTTATTGCGGCGTTGCAAGACTGTGTGATTGAATTCAGTATGAGGATGAATTCCGGCATTCGTGCGTTTGTGGATTGGTGGGACAGAAATTGCGATAAGTTGTCGATAACCTCTCCTGCCGGCATCGATGCCATTAATGTCATGACCATACACAAGTCGAAAGGGCTGGAATTCCCTTGTGTGGTGATTCCGTTTGCAACGTGGGAAATGTGCCGTGTGGAGGACACAGTGTGGTTTACTCGCGATGAAATATTGAGTGCCGGCTTGTTTGGCAACGAGGTGGCCGATGTGGTGCCGCCGTTGATGCCTGTAAAGAATTACAAGTATATCACTTCGTCAAAATTGTGTGATGCTTTCCGCAAACGGGAGCGCGAGAGCATAATAGATTGTCTCAACAAGACATACGTTGCTTTCACACGTGCCGTAGATGAATTGCACATTTTTACCGAGCGGTCGCAAAAGCAGCCCGATACGCTTGGCAATGTCTCGCTTAGCGACTATTTGTGCGAGTATGGTTGCGATGGCTCATTGCAGAATGTGACCGAAGAATTGAATAGAAGGTATGGAGCAGATGTTGCAGCTTCGGTTTCTGCTGTAGAGTGTGGCTATTATGTGGGAAAAATTGCCGAAAATGACCGTAAAAACGAAGTGCCGGAACCTGTTGCAGCGATGATGCCTTATTTTGTGGTAAATCGTCATGACTTGGCACGTTTCGACCTTCCCGAAGTATTCTATACACCGCAGCAGGAACGGGGGGTGCTGTTGCATAAGATTTTCGGTATGATACGGGATTCAGGTGATATCGATCGTTGTCTGAAATATTGCAAAACCCGATGCGTGATATTATCCGAACAGTATGATGAAGTGTGCAGCCTTGTTCGCAGCATGTTGGAGCAAAACGATGAAGTGAAGCGATGGTTTGCCGCAGGCAATCGGGTGTATAACGAACGCACCATATCAGTGAGCGGCAAGCATTACCGTCCCGACCGTGTGATAGTGACACCTGATGGAGAAACCATAGTTGTCGATTTTAAATTTGGTCGTTTGCATTCGCAGAATTATAAGCACCAAGTGAAAGAGTATATGAAACTTTTGTCGGCCGCAGGATTGACCCGTGTGTCAGGTTGCATTTGGTATCCGTTTGAGGCGGTAGTGGATGTGGTGGATTAGGTAATTCATGTGTTGTAATCGGGCATACAGAGTTTTTTGCATGAAGGACGAAAATGTACGTGACAGTCGGTAATTTTATTAATTTTGTATAGTTATAAAATGGTGAAATGAAATTCATAGAGCAGCATATTAAAGGTGTGTGGTTAATCGAGCCTGTGCGGCATGGTGATTCTCGCGGCTACTTTTGTGAAAGTTTCAAGAAAAATGAATTTGAGCGAATGATAGGTCGTGTCGATTTCGTGCAGGAAAATGAGTCGATGTCGTCTTACGGTGTCCTCCGCGGATTGCATTTTCAGCGAGGGGAATTCAGTCAGGCAAAGTTGGTGAGGGTGTCGCTTGGTTGTGTACTTGATGTTGCTGTTGACTTGCGAGAAGGTTCACCGACGTATGGCTGTCATGTGGCTTTGGAGCTGAGTCAGGAGAATGGCCGGCAATTATTTGTACCGAGGCATTTTGCTCATGGTTTTCTTGTATTGAGCGATATGGCACAGTTCCAATATAAGGTCGATAATGTGTATGCGCCACAGGCCGAGGTCACATTGCGATTTGATGATCCTGCGCTTGGAATAGATTGGCCTACTAAAGGAATGGCTGTAAATTTGTCGGAAAAAGATTGCCGTGGAATCTTTTTTAATGATTTAAATAAATTAAAATAATCTAAAATAAATAAAAATAAAACACAACTTTTAGCATAAACACGGCATAACAAACCGAAAAAGAGGTTTGTAGATGACTGTGTGTCTATTAAAATATTTGGTAATTAGAATATTAGTGCTTATCTTTGCAAAGTTTTTCAGCCAATATTGCGGAAATTACGCTCTAAATCGTTGATTTAGTGGGGTGTTAAGCGTGTAGCTGGACTGGATATGTAAATAATGATTGAATAGATAAAATAACACTATTTTTAATAACAAAAAGAACTAAGATGCCTACAATTCAGCAATTAGTAAGAAAAGGCCGTGTAAAACTTGTTGACAAAAGCAAGTCGCCCGCGTTGGATTCGTGTCCGCAACGCCGAGGCGTATGTGTACGTGTTTACACTACAACGCCTAAAAAGCCAAACTCGGCTATGCGTAAGGTAGCACGTGTGAGGCTGACCAATGGTAAGGAAGTGAACTCTTATATTCCGGGTGAAGGTCACAACCTGCAAGAACACTCCATCGTGTTGGTACGTGGTGGCCGTGTGAAAGATCTTCCGGGTGTTCGCTATCATATCATTCGCGGAACACTTGATACGGCAGGTGTTGCCGGTCGCACCCAACGCCGCTCTAAGTATGGAGCCAAGCGTCCTAAGGCAGGAGCCAAGAAGTAAATCCGACAGCGAAACTGCCATTGCTTAAATTAACAAGAAACACAAGAGCCTCGATAGACGTTGATGCAAGGCTCCGCGGAGAAACAAGTATTTAACTTAGTTTTTGATTTTATTGGAATTGGTTATTACGGTTGAGTAAATGGCGCATTGGAGAATGCCCGTTGAAGATGTAAGACAACAGCCAAGCGAACAAAAACGCATTTTTTTAAATTGAAATGAGAAAGGCTAAACCAAAAAAGAGGGTCATATTGCCGGACCCCGTATTTAGTGATGTAAGAGTTTCAAAATTCGTAAATCACTTGATGTATGACGGAAAAAAGAACACGTCGTACAAGATATTCTATTCGGCACTCGATATCGTGAAGAAGAAGATGCCTAACGAGGAAAAAAGCGCGCTCGAAATATGGAACAAGGCGTTGGAAAACATAACGCCGCAAGTAGAGGTTAAATCGCGCCGCGTGGGGGGAGCCACTTTCCAAGTTCCTACCGAAATCCGCCCCGAACGCAAGGAATCACTATCAATGAAAAATCTCATCTCATATGCCCGCAAGCGTGGCGGCAAGACCATGGCCGACAAGTTGGCTTCGGAAATAGTTGATGCATATAATGAACAAGGCGGTGCTTTCAAACGCAAAGAGGACATGCATCGCATGGCCGAGGCTAACCGTGCATTTGCACATTTCAGATTTTAACAATTGAGACATAGACAATAAAATGGCTACAACTGACGCACAATTAGTTTTTACACGTAACATCGGCATCATGGCTCACATTGATGCCGGAAAAACAACCACGTCGGAACGCATCTTGTTCTACACAGGTTTGACACACAAAATCGGTGAAGTGCATGACGGTGCTGCTACGATGGACTGGATGGAGCAGGAGCAGGAACGCGGTATAACAATTACCTCGGCTGCAACTACAACTTTCTGGAATTACGACGGTAAAAAGTATAAAATCAACTTAATCGACACTCCGGGACACGTTGACTTCACAGTGGAAGTTGAACGTTCGCTGCGTGTGCTCGATGGTGCTGTTGCCACTTTTTGCGCCGTGGGTGGCGTAGAGCCGCAATCTGAAACTGTTTGGCGTCAAGCCGACAAGTATAATGTTCCACGTATCGGCTACGTCAACAAGATGGACCGTTCGGGTGCCAACTTCTTCGAGGTTGTGCGACAAATGAAAGAGATTCTTGGAGCCAATCCATGCCCGATACAAGTGCCTATAGGAGCAGAAGAAACTTTCAAGGGTGTTGTCGATCTTATCACGATGGAAGCACTCGTATGGCACGATGAAACTATGGGTGCCGAATATTCTCGTGGTGCTATTCCCGAAAATATGCTTTCAGAATGCGAGGAATGGCGTGACAAGATGCTTGAAAACATTGCAGAGTTTGACGATGACTTGATGGCAAAATATTTCGATGACCCTTCGACTATCACTGTTGAGGAAATCAAACGCGCATTGCGTGCTGCAACGTTGCAAATGAAAGTTGTGCCGATGCTGTGCGGCAGCTCATTCAAGAACAAAGGTGTGCAGACGTTGCTCGATGCCGTTTGTGCTTATCTCCCAAGTCCTGAAGATACTACCGAGGTTGTCGGACATGCCATAGATGACCCTAATACAACAATAAGCCGCAAACCTTTGTTTGAAGAGCCTATGTGCGCTCTTGCATTCAAGATTGCAACCGACCCCTATGTAGGTCGTTTGGTGTTCTTCCGCGTATATTCGGGTAAGGTGGATGCAGGTAGCTATGTGCTGAATTCTCGTTCTGGAAAGAAAGAGCGTGTTTCCCGCTTGTTCCAGATGCACTCCAACAAACAAAATCCGATGGAAACAATTGGTTGCGGCGATATTGGTGCCGGTGTCGGTTTCAAGGATATTCGCACGGGTGACACTTTGTGTGATGAAAATAATCCTATTGTACTTGAGGCTATGGATTTCCCCGAGCCGGTTATTGGTATTGCCGTAGAGCCTAAGACTCAGAAAGACCTCGACAAGCTCGGTGTGGGATTGCAAAAACTTGCTGAGGAAGACCCGACATTCCGTGTTGCTACTAACGAAGAAACAGGTCAAACGGTTATCAGCGGTATGGGTGAGCTTCACTTGGATATTATCATCGACCGTTTGCGTCGTGAATTCAAGGTTGAATGTAACCAGGGCCGTCCGCAAGTGACTTATAAGGAAGCTATCACCAAGCCGGTAGAATTGCGTGAAGTGTTTAAGAAGCAGACTGGTGGTCGTGGTAAATTTGCCGACATCATCGTGCGTGTTGAGCCTGTTGATGAGGGTTTCGAAGGCGGTTTGCAGTTTGTTGACGAAGTGAAAGGCGGAAATATTCCAAAAGAATATATCCCTGCCATACAGAAAGGTTTCACGACGGCTATGAAGAATGGTGTGCTTGCCGGCTTCCCCGTAGAGCTTCTCAAAGTAACTGTGCTTGATGGCTCGTTCCACCCCGTTGACTCCGACCAGTTGTCGTTTGAGCTTTGTGCCATTCAGGCTTTCAAGAAGGCTTGCGAACAAGCAAAACCTGTATTGCTTGAACCTATCATGAAAGTTGAGGTGGTAACTCCGGAGGAGAGTATGGGTGACGTAATCGGTGACCTTAACAAACGTCGCGGACAGGTAGAGGCAATGGAATCGAGCCGTAGCGGTGCGCGCATTGTCAAAGCTAAAGCTCCGCTTGCCGAAATGTTTGGTTATGTGACGGCTTTGCGTACAATCACATCGGGACGTGCAACTTCCACTATGTCGTTCTCACACTATGCAGAAGTAAGTACTTCGATTGCAAAGCAAGTGTTGACCGAATGCAACGGGCGAGTTGATTTGTTGAAGTAAAATAATCATTTAAATAAGATATGAATCAAAAAATCAGAATTAAATTGAAATCTTACGATCATAACTTGGTCGACAAGTCGGCTGAAAGGATCGTAAAGACAGTAAAAGCCACGGGAGCTGTTGTGAGTGGGCCGATACCATTGCCAACGCACAAGCGGATTTTCACCGTAAACCGTTCGACTTTCGTCAACAAGAAATCGAGGGAACAGTTCCAATTGTCGTCGTTCAAACGCTTGATCGACATCTACAACAGCACTGCAAAGACAGTCGATGCTCTTATGAAGCTTGAGTTGCCGAGTGGTGTTGCAGTGGAAATCAAGGTGTGAGACACACGCGACATTAACAATAAGTAAAATTACATTAACTGAGAGAAACATTAAAATCAAGAGAAATGCCAGGATTATTAGGAAAGAAAATCGGAATGACATCCGTATTCAGTGCCGACGGTAAATGCATACCGTGCACTGTTATCGAAGTGGGTCCTTGTGTGGTTACTCAGGTTAAGACAGTGGAGAAAGATGGCTACGAGGCTCTTCAACTCGGTTTCATCGAGAAGAACGAGAAACATACTACGAAGCCAATGCAAGGCCACTTCAAGAAAGCCGGTGTAGCTCCGCAAAGGCACTTGGCCGAGTTCAAAGGATTTGAAGGCGAGTATAAATTAGGTGACAAGATAACCGTAGATTTATTTGCCGATGCTAATTTTGTTGACGTTGTAGGTACATCAAAGGGACACGGTTTCCAAGGTGTGGTAAAGCGTCACGGTTTTGGCGGTGTGGGTCAATCGACTCATGGACAGGACGACCGCTTGCGTGCACCCGGTTCTATCGGTGCTTGTTCTTACCCTGCAAAGGTATTCAAAGGTATGCGTATGGCCGGCCACATGGGCAATGAACGTGTGACTGTACAAAATCTACAAGTTGTAAAGGTTATGCCCGAAAACAATCTGTTGGTAATCAAAGGATCTGTTCCGGGATATAATGGTTCAATCTTATTAATTGAGAAATAATGGAACTCGCAGTATATAATATAAAAGGAGAAGACACCGGCAAGAAAGTGACGCTTAACGATGAGGTATTCGCAATTCCCGAACCAAATCAGCATGTTATTTATCTTGCAGTGAAGCAGTACCTTGCCAATCACCGTCAGGGTACGCACAAGGCTAAAGAGAGAAGCGAAGTTTCTGGTAGTACACGCAAGCTCGGTCGCCAAAAGGGTGGCGGCGGTGCTCGTCGCGGTGATATCAATTCGCCGCTTCTGACAGGCGGTGGCCGCGTGTTTGGTCCGCGTCCGCGTGATTACAGCTTCAAACTTAACAAAAAAACTAAGGCTCTTGCCCGCCGTACGGCTCTTACATTGAAAGCTGCCGACAATGAGATATTGGTGATTGAGGATTTCAATATTGAGACTCCTAAAACAAAAGAATTTGTAAAAATTACTAATAATCTTAAAATTGCTAACAAGAAAGCAATATTTGTTTTAGCAGAACAAAATAAAAACGTATATTTGTCGGCTCGAAATATCGAGGGTGTAAAAATTGCAACTGCATCTGACTTAAATACTTATCTTATTCTTGACAACAAGGTGTTGGTATTGAGTGAGAGTGCAGTGCCTGTTGTGAACGAATTTTAACTTACAAGGAGGCATATATAAATGGATATATTGATATTACCGGTAGTCACTGAAAAGGCTAACAAGCTCAGTGAGAAAAGAAACCAGTTTACCTTCAAAGTTACTCCTACAAGCACTGACAAAGCACAAATAAAGGGGCTTGTGGAAGATATATACGGAGTTAAAGTCGTTTCGGTTAACACTATGATTTGCCGTGGCAAAAGAAAGAACCGTTATACCAAGGGCGGTCTTATAAAGGGAAAGACGTCGGCTTTCAAAAAAGCCATCGTTACGCTTGCCGAGGGCGACACTATTGATTTTTATAGCAATATTCAATAAAACATGGCAGTAAGAAAATTTAAGCCCACAACACCGGGGCAAAGACACAAGGTTATTGGTGTATTTGACGAAATTACCACACGTACACCAGAAAAATCCCTTACGGTCGGAAAAAAGTCGACGGGTGGTCGCAACAATGCCGGTCACCGTACGATGCGTTACAGGGGTGGCGGCCACAAGCGTCGTTACCGTGTAATCGACTTTAAGAGAATCAAAGACGGTGTGCCGGCAAAGGTAAAGCAAATCGAGTACGATCCCAATCGTTCGGCTCGTATAGCATTGCTTTACTATGTTGACGGAGCAAAGGCTTACATCATCGCACCCAACGGTTTGGAAGTTGGCGCTACGGTAGTAAGCGGTAAGGACGTTGCGCCTGAAATAGGCAATGCCCTCCCGCTTAGCAGCATACCTGTTGGTACATTAATTCACAACATTGAATTGCGTCCCGGGCAGGGAGCGTTGATGGCACGTAGTGCCGGTACGTTTGCCCAACTCGTATCGCGTGAAGGCGACTATGCAATTATCAAATTACCTTCGGGAGAAACACGCAAGATTTTAGCAGCTTGCCGTGCTACGGTAGGCGTAGTAGGGAACAGTGACCATGCACTTGAACGTTCGGGTAAGGCAGGCCGCAGCCGTTGGTTGGGCCGTCGTCCGCACAACCGCGGCGTTGTAATGAACCCTGTAGATCACCCAATGGGTGGTGGCGAAGGTCGTCAGTCGGGTGGTCATCCACGTTCGCGTACAGGTTTGTATGCAAAGGGCTTGAAGACACGTTCACCGAAGAAGCCATCTTCTAAATACATAATTGAAAGAAGGAAAAAGTAATTTGATTAATTAAAAGATTATGAGTCGATCATTAAAAAAAGGCCCATTTATCAGCGTGAAGTTGGAAAAGAAGGTGGCTGAAATGGAGAAGAGCGGCAAGAAGCAGGTTATTAAGACTTGGTCGCGTGCTTCGATGATTTCGCCCGATTTCGTGGGACACACTTTCGCAGTTCACAATGGTAATAAGTTTATTCCCGTTTATGTTACCGAGAACATGGTAGGTCACAAGTTGGGTGAATTTGCCCTCACTCGTACTTTCCGCGGCCACTCGGGCAACAAGAAGAAATAAGCTGGGTCGCAACGGGAAGCATAAATAGAAAAAGAATTAAAAACAATGGGTAAAAGAAAAAGAATATCAGCCGAAGCAATCAAGGAAGCAAAGAGCACCCAGAGCTTCGCAAAGTTGAAGAACGTTCCTTCTTCGCCCCGCAAGATGCGCTATGTGGTAGACTTGGTGCGTGGCGTTGAGGTGTTCAAGGCCTTGGGCATTCTTCACTTCACCAAGAAAGAAGCTGCCGTGAAAGTTGAAAAATTGCTCCGTTCGGCTATTGCCAACTGGGAACAGAAGAATGGACGCAAGGCAGAAAATAACGAGTTGTACATAAAGACAATCTTTGTAGATTGTGCTCCCATGTTGAAACGTTTGCGCACTGCACCGCAAGGTCGTGGATATCGTATCCGCAAACGCTCTAACCATGTGACATTGTACTTAGATACTATCCAAAAAACTAACGCAGTAGAGAACGCTTAATATGGGACAAAAAGTTAATCCAATCAGCAATCGCTTAGGAATTATCCGTGGTTGGGACTCCAACTGGTATTTCGGAAAGAATTACGGCGACACTTTGCTTGAGGACAGTAAGATAAGGAATTATCTTAACACACGCCTTGCAAAGGCAAGTGTTTCGCGTATCGTTATAGAGCGCACACTCAAGTTGGTGACTATCACCGTTTGCACATCTCGTCCGGGCATTATAATTGGTAAGGGCGGAGCCGAGGTTGACAAGCTCAAGGAAGAACTCAAGAAAATAACTGACAAGGATGTACAAATCAACATCCACGAAGTGAAGCGTCCCGAGCTCGATGCCGAAATTGTCGCTACAAACGTAGCTCGTCAAATAGAAGGTAAAATCGCTTACCGTCGTGCCGTAAAGATGGCTATTGCCGGAACGATGAGGGCAGGAGCCGAAGGCATCAAGGTGCAAGTGAGTGGACGTTTGAACGGAGCTGAAATGGCTCGTTCGGAAATGTTCAAGGAGGGTCGTACTCCGCTGCACACTTTCCGTGCCGACATAGATTATGCACTCGTAGAGGCTCATACCAAAGTGGGTGTAATCGGCGTGAAAGTGTGGATTTGCCGTGGTGAAGTTTACGGCAAGCGTGATTTGGCTCCGCAATTCACATCGAATGCCAAGGAAAACCGTGGTAGCGGCAATGCCGGTGGGCAACGTCGAGGCGGATTCCGTAACAAGAAGAACAATCGTTAAACGCCAATTGAAATTGCAAGACAATGTTACAACCTAAAAAAGTCAAATACAGAAGACCTCAAAAGGGCGTCAGCAAGGGTTTCGCTCATCGCGGCTACGAGCTCGCCCATGGGTCGTTCGGGATAAAGACACTTCAGACGAAGTGGATCACAGCACGCCAAATAGAAGCTGCCCGTGTGGCTGTTACTCGTTATATGCAGCGTGAAGGTCAAATATGGATTAGGATTTTCCCCGACAAGCCGATTACCAAGAAACCTGCCGATGTACGTATGGGTAAAGGTAAGGGTGCTCCCGAAGGGTTTGTGGCACCTGTTACTCCGGGTCGTATTCTCATCGAAGTGGATGGTGTCAGCTACGATGTGGCAAAGGAAGCATTACGCCTTGCTGCACAAAAGTTGCCGGTTACCACTAAGTTTGTCGTAAGACGTGATTATGATGCATCTCAAAATGTGTAATTCTCATAGGTTATGAAGAAGGAAGAAATTAAAGAATTGAGCGATAAGGAACTCAAGGATCGTTTGGAAACGATGGAGCGTGAGTATCTTCAAATGAAAATGAACCATTCTATCAGTCCTCTTGATAATCCATCGAAGATTACACAGAGCCGTCGAATGATAGCGAGAGTAAAGACTGAATTACGCGCTCGCGAGCTAAAGATCAAGTAAACCGCAAGTGAGGTTATGGAAGAGAAAAAAAGAAATTTAAGAAAGGAAAGAGTCGGGATTGTAACAAGTAACAAGATGGAAAAGACCATCACCGTTACTGTTAGTTGGAAAGAAAAACACCCGATTTACGGTAAATTTGTAAATAAGTCAAAGAAGTACCATGCCCATGACGAGAAGAATGAATGCAGCATCGGTGACAAAGTGCGCTTGATGGAAACTCGTCCGCTGAGCAAGACTAAGAGATGGAGATTAGTAGAAATAATTGAAAAAGTGAAGTAAATTATGATACAGACCGAAAGTCGATTGACAGTTGCAGATAATAGCGGTGCCAAGGAAGTTCTGTGTATCCGTGTATTGGGTGGTACAGGACGTCGTTACGCTTCGCTCGGTGATGTGATTGTGGTTACAGTAAAGAGCGCAATCCCTTCGTCGGACGTTAAAAAGGGTACTGTGTCAAAGGCTGTCATAGTAAGAACTAAGAAAGAAGTGCGTCGTGCCGATGGGTCTTATATTCGCTTCGACGACAACGCTTGTGTTTTATTGAACAACGCCGGTGAGCTGCGTGGTACTCGTATCTTCGGCCCTGTGGCTCGTGAATTACGTGCCACCAACATGAAGATTGTTTCACTTGCTCCCGAAGTACTGTAAAAAAACCGCAAAGAATTAAAGTAATGAACAGTTTGCATATAAAGAAGGGTGACACAGTTTATGTCAACACCGGTAACGACCGAGGAAAGACTGGCCGCGTAGTACGTGTGCTTGTTAAGAAAAACCGTGCCGTAGTGGAAGGTGTCAACATGGTGTCGAAAAGCATGAAACCTAATGCAAAGCATCCGCAGGGTGGTATCATCAAGATGGAAGCTCCGATACATGTTTCCAATTTGAGTCTTATTGACCCGAAAAGCGGCAAGCCTACACGCATAGGTTATCGTATTAACGAGGATGGAAAGAAGGTACGTTATTCTAAAAAATCAGGAGAGGAGATTAAGTAATGAGTTCAACAAGTCTTAAAAAGGATTATGCCGAGAGAATTGCGCCTGCTCTCATGAAGAAGTTTAACTACACTTCGCCCATGCAAGTGCCTCGTTTGCTGAAAATAGTTATTAACGAGGGTCTTGGTGAAGCTACAGGCGACAAGAAAATCATCGAAACGGCCATCAACGAACTTACGACTATCACAGGTCAGAAAGCTGTGGCAACGTTGTCGCGTAAGGATATTTCAAACTTTAAAGTTCGTAAGAAAATGCCTATCGGTGTGCGTGTGACATTGCGTCGCGATCGCATGTATGAATTCATGGAACGTTTCATACGCATTGCCTTGCCGCGTATTCGTGACTTCAAGGGTATCGATAACAAACTTGACGGACATGGTAATTACACTGTGGGAATTACAGAACAAATCATTTTCCCTGAAATCAACATCGATTCTATCAGCAAATTGATGGGTATGAACATTACGTTTGTGACTTCGGCTAACACCGATGAAGAGGGATATGCTTTGTTAAAAGAGTTTGGTCTTCCATTTAAAAACGCTAAAAAGTAAGAGAGTATGGCAAAAGAATCGATGAAAGCCCGCGAAGTGAAGCGCGCCAAGTTGGTTGCCAAATATGCTGCCAAGAGGGCTCAATTGAAAGCCGACGGCAACTATGAGGCTCTGCAACTGATACCTCGTAATGCCAGTGCAGTACGATTGCATAATCGCTGCAAGATTACCGGACGTCCCAAGGGGTATATTCGCCAATTCGGCATTTCGCGTATACAGTTCCGTGAAATGGCATCTAAAGGACTTATTCCGGGTGTGAAAAAGGCAAGCTGGTAATTGTCACCGTTGTGAGGTAAAAATAGAAATAAGAACAGGTGATTATAAAATAACTTAGTATTAAATATTGTTCGGCTGTTGTGTCCCCCTTTGTGGGATGATGCTGAATCAATTTAAACAAATTATTTATGACTGATCCAATAGCAGATTATTTAACACGACTGAGGAATGCGATCAAGGCTCAACACAGAGTCGTTGAAATCCCTTCTTCAAAGATGAAAAAGGAGATTACCAAGATCCTTTTTGAAAAAGGTTATATCCTCAACTACAAGTTTGTGGATAACGGTACTCCGTCGGGTGCTATCAAAATAGCCCTGAAATACGATCCTGTCGACAGGGTTAATGCAATCAAGTGCCTGACACGCGTTTCGCGTCCGGGTTTGCGTCAGTACACCGGCTACAAGAATATGCCACGTGTATTGAATGGTTTAGGTATTGCCATCCTTTCTACATCGAAGGGTATCATGACCAACAAGGAAGCTGTTGCCCAACAGATAGGTGGTGAAGTTTTGTGTTACATTTATTAATGGGGGGTACGGAATATGTCAAGAATAGGTAAATTGCCAATTACAGTACCTGCTGGTGTAACTGTAACAGTTAAAGATAACGTAGTCAGCGTGAAAGGTCCTAAAGGCGAATTGTCGCAAGCCGTGCACGAGGATATAAGTGTGGAGGTTAAAGACGGCTTGATCCATGTGACACGCCCAAGCGACGAGCGCACTCATCGCGCGCAACACGGTTTGTATCGTGCGTTGATACACAATATGGTGGTTGGCGTGAGCGAAGGCTACAAGAAAGAAATGGAATTAGTCGGTGTGGGTTACCGCGCAACTGCTACCGGTCAAGTATTGGAACTTGCGTTGGGATATTCACATGCCATATATATCAAGCTCCCAAAAGAAATAAAGGTGGAAGCAAAGAGCGAGCGTAACAAGAATCCGCTTATCATTCTCGAATCGAACGATAAGCAACTTCTCGGCCAAGTATGTGCCAAGATTCGTTCACTTCGCAAGCCTGAACCGTACAAAGGTAAAGGTATTAAGTTTGTTGGCGAAGTCATTCGCCGTAAGTCTGGTAAATCGGCGTCTGCCAAATAATTAATTTGAGTCATGGTAACTAAATTACAGAGAAGACAAAAAATCAAAACCCGCATACGTGGGAAAATTTCCGGCAGTGCCGCACGTCCTCGCATGACGGTGTTCAGAAGCAACAAACAAATCTACGTGCAGTTTGTCGATGATACTACAGGTCACACTCTTGCTTCGGCTTCATCCAAAGGCATGACCGAGGGTACGAAATGTGAAATTTCTGAGAAGGTCGGTGAATTGGCTGCAAAGAAAGCAATGGAAGTTGGCATTACTACGGTAGTATTCGACCGTAACGGCTACTTGTACCATGGAAGAGTGAAATCAGTGGCTGAGGGTGCCCGTAAGGCCGGACTTAAATTTTAAACGATTATGATGAAGAAGAATAACAGAGTAAAATCGACTAACGATATAGAACTCAAAGATCGCCTTGTGGCTATCAACCGTGTTACCAAGGTTACCAAGGGTGGACGCACATTTACATTTGCTGCCATTGTAGTTGTAGGTAATGAAGATGGTATCATCGGTTACGGTCTTGGCAAGGCCAATGAAGTAACTGCTGCTATAGCCAAGGGGGTGGAAGCTGCCAAGAAGAATTTGGTGCGCATACCTATCTTTAAGGGTACTGTACCTCACGAGCAGGAAGCAAAATTTGGCGGGTCGCGTGTTATCATTCGTCCGGCATCGCCCGGTACCGGTGTAAAGGCCGGTGGTGCAATGCGTGCAGTGTTTGAAAGCGTTGGTATTACAGATGTGTTGGCCAAGTCGAAAGGCTCCTCCAACCCTCACAATCTTGTCAAGGCTACGTTTGCAGCTCTCAATGAGATGCGCAGCGCAGAAACAATTGCACACCAAAGGGGCATTTCGTTAGAAAAAGTGTTCAAAGGATAAGCTAATTTTAGACGACATGGCAACTATAAAAATAAAACAAGTTAAGAGCCGTATAAAGTGTCCGGCTGTCCAAAGAAAAACTCTTGACTCTCTTGGATTAAGGAAGATGAATCAAGTGGTGGAGAAAGAGGATTCTCCATCGATAATGGGTATGGTTAACAAAGTTCGCCACTTGGTAGAAATAGTTAAGTAGCGACGTAAAAACTATTAAGAACTATGGATTTAAGTAATTTACAACCGGCACCCGGTTCAAATAAAAAAGGTAAAAGGATAGGTCGCGGACCCGGCTCGGGCAAAGGTGGTACATCGACTCGTGGTCACAAAGGTGCAAAATCTCGTTCCGGCTATTCGTCGAAAGTTGGTTTCGAGGGCGGTCAGATGCCGTTGCAACGCCGTTTGCCAAAGTTCGGTTTCAAGAATATAAATCACATCGAATACAAGGCTGTAAACATTGATGCGCTTCAAGCGTTGATTGATGCCAAGCAATTGACCAAGATTACTGTTGACGATATGATTGCAGCAGGTTTGGCAACCAAAAAGCAACGTATAAAGGTGCTTGGGAATGGCGAATTGAGGTCGAAAGTTGATGTCGAAGCTCATGCATTCTCGAAAAAAGCCGAGGAGGCGATTACTGCCGCAGGTGGAACAATCCAAACAGTTAAGAAATGAAATTTGTCGATACTGTAAAGAATATCTGGAAAATCGATGATTTGCGGAAACGAATCACTGTGACAATCTTGTTGGTACTTGTGTACCGATTCGGTTGTTACGTGGTTCTTCCGGGAATCAGTCCTTCGGAAATCGATGCTCTCCGCAATTTTGCCAGTGGAGGTTTGATGCAGTTGCTCGATATGTTTTCGGGTGGCGCGTTTTCGCAGGCATCAATCTTTGCGCTTGGTATCATGCCTTATATCACTGCATCGATTGTAATCCAGTTGTTGGGCATGGTGTTGCCTTCATTCCAAAAGATGCAACGTGAAGGTGAGAGCGGGCGTATGAAGCTCAATCAATATACACGTTATCTCACCGTGCTTATTTTGTTATTGCAAGGTCCTGCTTACCTCATCAACCTGCAGGTGCAGGTTAATGCGGCAGGTGGCGCAGCCCACTTTGGCTTTTGGACTACCGCTTACTTGACAGTTATCCTTGCTGCCGGCAGTATGTTCATCATGTGGCTCGGCGAAAAGATTACAGATCGCGGTATCGGCAATGGTATATCTTTCATTATTTTGGTAGGTATCATAGCCCGTTTCCCGGGTGCAATCGTGCAAGAGTTCATCAATCGCTTAACCACAGCTCAAGGTGGCCTTGTAATGTTTATTGTTGAAATTGTTTTGTTGTTTGCCGTGATTGCCGGTGCTATTTTGCTCGTACAAGGTACTCGCAAAGTGCCTGTGCAATATGCCAAACGTATCGTAGGCAACAAACAATATGGCGGTGTGCGTCAATATATCCCATTAAAAGTGAATGCAGCCGGTGTAATGCCTATCATTTTTGCTCAGGCAATAATGTTTATTCCTATTACACTAATGGGCTTTGGTGCCAACCAGAACCCATCGGGTTTCTTCCGCGCATTCTCTGACATGAACGGTTTTTGGTATAACTTCGTTTACTTCATCATGATTGTTGCATTTACTTATTTTTACACAGCAATCACGGTGCGTCCGACCCAAATGGCTGAGGACATGAAGCGAAACAATGGTTTCATTCCCGGAGTTAAACCGGGGAAAAAGACTGCCGAATACCTTGATTCGATTATGTCGAGAATTACTTTCCCGGGATCGTTGTTCCTTGGTTGTGTTGCAATATTGCCTGCATTTGCCAATATGTGCGGCATCAATCATAATTTCGCCCAATTCTTTGGTGGTACATCGCTACTCATTCTTGTAGGGGTGGTGCTTGATACCTTGCAACAAATAGAGAGCCATTTGAAGATGCACCATTACGATGGGCTTATGAAGTCGGGAAAAATTGCAGGTCGGACAGGTGTTTAATATTTGGGAGATTAATTGATGATTTACCTAAAAACTGACGACGAAATTGAGCTTGTGAGGGCTGCCAACATGATAGTGGCTCGCACACTTGGAGAAGTGGCAAAGCATATCGAGCCGGGAGTGACAACATTGAAGTTGAACCAAGTGGCCGAAGACTTCATACGCTCGCAAGGAGCTATACCGGGATTCTTGGGCTACGCGGGTTATCCATATACGCTTTGCGTGTCGGTTAATGAAAATGTTGTACATGCGTTTCCTTCAAATTACGTTTTACGTGAAGGTGATATAGTTTCGGTCGATTGTGGAGCCGTTATAAACGGTTTCAATGGCGACTCTTGCTATACGTTCCCTGTCGGTGATGTTTCCGATGAGGTAATGCGTCTGCTTAAAACAACTAAAGAATCCCTTTATGTGGGTATCGAAAAAGCTGTGGAAGGCAACCGCATTGGCGATATTGGTCATGCCATACAGGAATATTGTGAAAAGCGTGGTTATAGTGTAGTACGCGAACTTTGTGGTCATGGCATCGGAAAGGACATGCACGAAGACCCTGATGTGCCTAATTATGGTCGTCGCGGTACAGGACCGCTTATTAAAAATGGCATGTGCATAGCCATTGAACCGATGATTAACATGGGCAGCAAGAACATTGTCATGGAGGCCGACGGTTGGACGTGCCGAACAAGGGATCGCAAGCCATCTGCTCATTATGAGCATACGGTTGCGATTAAGAACGGAAAAGCCGACATATTGTCGTCGTTCCAATTCATCGAAGAAGTATTGGGTGATAAATCAATTTAAAATAAGTATATGGCAAAACAGACCGCAATTGAACAAGATGGAGTAATCGTAGAGGCATTGTCAAATGCAATGTTCCGTGTGGAATTGGAAAACGGGCATGAAATAACTGCCCATATTTCAGGTAAAATGCGTATGCACTATATCAAAATCCTACCGGGTGACAAGGTTAAAGTGGAAATGTCCCCTTACGATTTGACCAAAGGAAGAATTGCTTTTAGATATAAATAAAAAAAGAAAAACGCTATATGAAAGTAAGAGCCTCAATAAAAAAACGTTCGGCCGATTGCAAAATAGTACGCCGCAAGGGCCGCTTGTATGTGATTTGTAAAAAGAACCCTAAGTTTAAACAACGCCAAGGATAATGGCCGCATGTGTCATTGGACGAAGCAACATAAACAATATAAGTTAAAATATGGCAGTAAGAATAGTTGGGGTGGATTTGCCCCAAAATAAGAGAGGTGAAATTGCCTTAACCTATATCTTCGGTATTGGGCGTAGCTCGGCAAATAAGATACTTGCCAAGGCCGAAATCGACCGAGATGTTAAAGTTAAGGACTGGACTGATGTTCAGGCCGGCAAAATTCGTGAAATCATAAGTAACGAATACAAAGTAGAGGGCGACCTGAGAAGCGAAATCCAAATGAACATCAAGCGACTAATGGACATCGGTTGCTACCGTGGTATCCGTCATCGCCTTGGTTTGCCGGTACGCGGTCAAAGTACCAAAAATAATGCGCGTACCCGTAAGGGCAAAAAGAAAACAGTTGCTAACAAGAAGAAAGCTTCTAAATAATATTGAAATATGGCAAAAAAGACAGTCGCAGCAAAGAAGAGAAACGTCAAAGTTGATGCCGCAGGCCAACTTCATGTACACTCATCTTTCAACAACATTATCGTGTGCCTAACCAACAGTGAAGGTCAAGTCATCTCGTGGTCGAGTGCGGGCAAAATGGGTTTCCGTGGCTCGAAAAAAAACACTCCCTATGCAGCTCAAATGGCAGCTCAGGATTGTGCCAAGGTAGCATTCGACTTGGGCTTACGCAAGGTTAAGGCTTATGTGAAAGGTCCCGGTAACGGACGTGAGTCTGCTATCCGTACGGTACACGGTGCTGGTATCGAAGTGACTGAGATAATCGATGTTACTCCACTTCCGCACAATGGTTGCCGTCCTCCCAAGAGAAGAAGAGTTTAAAGACGGTTTCTTCAAAAAAGTTTTTTACAATTCAATTTCGAGGCTTTCATAGTGAAATAGATTACATTCTTAGCAACCTCTCTGTAATCGCGGCTGCACTTGAAAGTGTCAGTTTAAATTATTTAAAAGTCAAAAAACTACAATGGCTAGATATATTGGACCAAAAACAAAAATCGCCCGTAGATTCGGCGAACCCATCTTCGGTGAGGACAAGGTTCTTGCAAGAAAAAATTACCCACCGGGTCAGCATGGTGTGAATAAGAGAAGAAAACTCTCGGAATAT
This sequence comes from uncultured Muribaculaceae bacterium, assembly GCA_964395975.1. Lineage (GTDB taxonomy): Bacteria > Bacteroidota > Bacteroidia > Bacteroidales > Muribaculaceae > Avimuribaculum. Next base: position 43,862 of record CAYNBZ010000012.1, read on the forward strand.
GGAACTCAATTGCGTGAAAAGCAAAAGGCAAAATATACTTATGGTGTATTGGAACGCCAGTTCCGCAGACTTTTTGAGAAGGCTTCTAATTCAAAGGGTGTCAAGGGTGTAGTGCTCCTGCAATTGTTAGAGTCGCGTCTCGATAACGTGGTTTATCGTCTTGGTATTGCTCCCACCCGTGCTGCTGCACGTCAATTGGTGTCGCACCGTCACATTACGGTCAATGGTCGTGTTGTGAACATCCCTTCTTATTCGGTAACACCGGGTGAAGTGGTAGCTGTACGTGAAAAGAGCAAGGCTCTTGAAGTAATTGTTGATGCTCTTGCAGGTTTCAATCACAGTAAGTATCCTTGGATTGAATGGGACGAAAGCATCAAGGGTGGTAAGTTGCTCCATGTGCCACAGCGTGAAGATATTCCTGAAAACATCAAGGAACAACTGATTGTGGAATTGTATTCAAAACAATAAAATTAGTAACGATCCATGGCTATATTAGCATTTCAAAAGCCCGACAAAGTATTAATGTTGGAGGCCGACAATTTCTTCGGCAAGTTCGAGTTCAGGCCATTGGAGCCGGGGTATGGCGTTACAATAGGCAATGCCTTGCGTCGTATCTTGCTCTCATCGCTCGAAGGGTTTGCAATCTCGTCTATTCACGTAGATGGCGTAAAACACGAGTTTGCCACTATACCGGGTGTTAAGGAAGATGTTACCAACATTATCCTTAATCTGAAGAAAGTGCGCTTGAAACGTATTGTCGAGGACACCGAGGCTGAGAAAGTCACAGTCAAGGTTTCGGGGCAGGACGTGTTCAAGGCCGGTGACATTAACAAGGCGTTGACGGGTTTTGAAGTCCTTAACCCGGATTTGGCTATCTGCCACTTGGATCCCTCTACAGGGTTCCAAATTGACCTTACAATTAATAAAGGTCGTGGTTACGTACCCGCTGAGGAAAACCAAAATCCGAACGATGCCATCGACGTTATCGCTATAGATTCTATTTACACTCCTATAGTTAATGTCAAGTACGCCATTGAAAGCTACCGCGTAGAACAGAAGACCGACTACGAGAAGCTAGTGCTTGAAATTACTACCGATGGCTCAATACTGCCAAAGGATGCACTTAAGGAGGCTGCTAAGATTCTTATCCATCACTTCATGCTTTTCAGTGATGAGAAAATTGCACTCGAAACGCCTGAAAATGAAGAAAATGAAGAGTTTGATGAGGAAGTGTTGCACATGCGTCAACTACTCAAGACAAAACTCGTGGATATGGATTTGTCGGTACGCGCGCTTAACTGCTTGAAATCGGCCGAAGTCGAAACCCTTGGCGAATTGGTAGTGTTTAATAAAACCGACTTGTTGAAGTTCCGCAACTTCGGTAAGAAGTCATTGACTGAACTTGACGAGTTGCTTGCCAATCTGAACCTTTCGTTCGGAATGGACATCTCTAAGTATAAATTAGATAAAGAGTAATAACGATGAGACATAATAAAAAATTCAATCACCTTAGCAGGAAGGCTGGCCATCGTGCAGCAATGTTGGCCAATATGACTATCTCCCTTATCGAGCATAAGAGGATATTCACCACTCTACCTAAGGCCAAGGCTCTGAGAGTTTATGCCGAGCCGCTTATTAACCGTGCGAAGGATGACAGTACTGCTAACCGTCGCCATGTGTTCAGCTACTTGCAGAACAAAGAAGCCATTAAGGAACTTTTTGGTGAAATTTCCCAAAAGATTGCAAACCGTCCCGGTGGTTACACTCGTATTCTGAAAACCGGTTTCCGCAAAGGTGACGGTGCTGAGATGTGCTTTATCGAACTTGTCGATTACAATGAGAATATGCTTGCAGCCGGCAAGGAGAAGAAAACTTCTCGCACGCGTCGTTCGCGTCGTAAGTCGGCTGCTGAAAAGGCAGAATCATCTACTACGGCTGAAACTGTAGAAGCTTCCAAGGTTGAAGAAACTTCGACTGATGAGGCTAAAGAAGCTCCCAAAGCTGAATAATTGACACACTGGTTATATGAAGGCGTGGCTCCGGTCACGCCTTTTTTAGGGATATTCAGTTGATGTCCTCAAAAAATAAGATGGCATATGATGATGATAGCATATCACTTCATATGCCATCTTTATTGTGTTTTCTCCATACTTTTATCCGTCAGGACATGACACTCCGGAAGAAGCCTGATGGCCTCTTATGCTTCTGTCCGTAAATGCATGTCATGCCGCCCCAGCCTGTCTGTTCCGGACCTTGTCTGTCATCAGTACGGCATTTGCCGTATATATTCCGAAGAAAATCCACAGGATTTCCGTCTTCCTGTTGTGTGCCTTTATCCCTGAGAGCGAGTAATGTTGCACCGAATGAAGCCTGTCAAGCTCGCTCTCGTTAAAACTCTTGCGGTATCTTTCCGGAATATCAAATTCTGTAAATCCCAAAGCAGGGTGAATTTCTGAAATATTTTGTTTCTCAGCCATATCTTTGTTGTGGAATTTCCCCCGTTTTGGCCGTCAAACCTTATTATCGGGGGAAGTTACCTAAAGATACAAAAAAACCAACTAATTTGCAACGCTTTGTGCATGAATTAGTTGGCTGATTTTATACTATTTACTGAATGTCCCTGCATACTTTTGTCAGCGTTTTCTTAACTTTTTGAAAGGTATTTTAGTAATTATATTATATTATATTATATTTGTAGCGTTCAAGCACAAGGCCTGAAGGGCATGCCCCGCTTGCACACGTATTTAATGTCTAACTTTTTAAAATTTTGTTCTTATGGAA
>CAYNBZ010000013.1:0-45795 GCA_964395975.1 uncultured Muribaculaceae bacterium
CTATCTGTGAAGGTGCTTTCTCGGGATGCAGCAGCTTGGCTTCTGTGAAGATGCCAAACGTCACCACTATCGGGGGCTACGCTTTCGAGTTTTGCGGCAGCTTGACCTCTGTTGAGCTTCCGTCGAGTTTCACTACTATTGGGGAAAGTGCTTTCGAGGATTACGTTAGTCTGACCTATGTTGAGCTTCCCTGGCAGCGTCACATCTATCGGGGAATACGCTTTCTATTATTGAAACTCGCTAATTGGATAGGCAAAAAGAAACGGTAGGAACAATCTATTTCAAGGCTAATTTTGCTTGTGATTATGCTTTTTAGGGACATTTACTGAATATCCCTAAAAAAGCATCTGTTCGTGGGTGGAATAAGATGATATTAGAGATTTACGGTTTAATACATTATTGTTGGCCGTTTTTCCCATTATATATTTCTGATGTTATTGGAAACTCAGCTTGCCGCTTCTTGAAAGCAGTGATTGCAGCTGTGATGTTATTATCGTCCTTGTTTATAATAGGATAAAAAGCATTGTCCCCCAAGGTGTATTGGGCAATGAGTGCTTTTAATTGTGTTACAATCAATTCACGAGAAATATTTATATAGTACCACCGTGCCGGTACACCATTGCGGGAAGCATAGAAAACGAAATCGTTTAGTAAGATATCGTCATTTGGTATTTCTTGCAGCAATTGTTTGTAATTTTGGGCTTTGCTAAATTTTGCACGATTATGGTCGGCATATTTATAAGAATATTTTTGCAATAATCCAGCGTTGGCAATTTTCATATAGTATGAAGTGATGCCTGTCGTGTCATTAGGGACGAAAATGTCGGGTATAATGCCACCACCGCCATATACTCTTCGTCCATGCACAGTGGTGAATATTTGTGTAGTGTCTATACGAATGCTGTCTTGGCTATACAGTTCTCCATGACTGTATCGGTCAAGCAATTCTTGGTTATACACATCTTCACCTTTTTTGTAATCCTTTTGAATGCAACGGCCAGACGGGGTATAGTATCTGGATATTGTCATTCGTATGGCACTGCTGTCGGCCAAAGTGACCTGACGTTGCACAAGTCCTTTTCCGAATGAACGACGTCCGATAACCAATCCGCGATCGTTGTCTTGAATAGCTCCTGCAAATATTTCACTTGCACTTGCAGAAAATTCATCAATCAAGACTACGATTTCGTCATTTTGGAACGAGCCATTGCCATCGCTCCACACTTCGGTATCATTGCGTTTTTCTCGTCCTTTGGTGAATACTATCAATTGATTGGCAGGTAAAAATTCATTAGCCATCAAAATAGCCATTTCCATATATCCACCGGCATTGCCCCGCAAATCTATAATGTACTGCTCTGCACCTTTGCTTTTGAGCAGCACAAGGGCATTTAGAAATTCATCATAAGTAGTGCGCCCAAACTTGTTTACTTTTATGTAGCCGGTAGTTTTATCAATCATGTATGCAACATCAACAGACTTTTGCGGCACATCACCACGTATAATCTCGAAATTAAGCAGATCGTCGAAATTGTCACGTTTGATGCCTAATTTCACAATGGTGTTTTTAGCACCTTTCAAACAGTGGTCGCGTATCTCAAGTTGGTTTAAATTTGATCCCACAAAAGTGGAGTCATTAATGGTTATGATGCGGTCACCCGCAGCCAAACCGGCTTTTTCGGAGGGGCCTCCTGGCAATACCTGTGTGACACGAATCGTATCATCGAAAATAGCAAAAGTTATTCCTATCCCGCTGAAACTGCCTTCAAGTTCATTGTTAACGGCAGTGAGATCCTTGGCAGGGATATATGTTGTATGAGGATCAAGGTCGGTGAGTATTTTGGGTATTGCTTTTTCCACTAAGTCGCCGACAGTCACAGTGTCAACGTAGTCATCGGCAATGAGGTTAAAAATCGTATTAAGCTTTCTGTCGTAATCAATGACATAAGGCTTACCCGAAAATAAATCTCCGAGCATCATACCTCCTATTACGGCTAAGGAAATAGCAAGCGGAATCCAGACTAAAGGATTTTTATATTTCATAAAAATGTTTGTATATGTATGATGGCAAAGGGATATCCTATTGTTGTTCTAATTGTAGCATCACGCATTCAATTCCTGCGCGTTCGAGCAGTTTAATACCGTCATCGCTGCGATATGCTTTTGAATATACTATGCGACGGATGCCGGCTTGTATGATTAGTTTTGCACATTCGATGCACGGCGCATCGGTGATGTAGAGAGTGGCACCTTCACTGCTATTATTGCTTCGCGCAACTTTTGTTATGGCATTTGCTTCGGCATGTAACACATATGGCTTGGTTAAGCCGTTTTCATCTTCGCATATATTTTCAAATCCGGATGGAGTGCCGTTATACCCATCTGAAATAATCATATTATCTTTAACGATTAAAGCACCAACTTTTCGGCGTATGCAATAAGAATTTTCAGCCCATATAAATGCCATTCTCAAGTATCGCTTATCTAATAGGTGTTGCTTCTCGGATGTAAATTCATTATCCATATTTCACTTGTGATAGACAAAAGCGTGGTTGCAAATGTACTAATTTTAAAGCTATAAAAAAATAAGGAACTAATAAAATTCCTTATTTATTTTGATTGCAACATTGTGACGAAAATATTGTGAATGGCGTTACTTTATGCCATCACGTTTTAGCAGAGCATCGATTGTTGCCTCTTTGCCACGAAAACGCTTGTACAACGTTTGAGGATCTTCCGTGCCACCTGTACTTAAAATATTTTCTTTGAATGATTTGGCCGTTTCTGGGTTGAAAATTCCATCTTCTTCAAATTTGGCAAAAGCATCGGCTTCTAAGACTTCTGACCATTTATAACTATAGTAACCTGCGGCGTACCCTCCTGAAAAAATGTGAGAAAACACAGGAGATATCAGGCAGCCTTCGGCTGCGTCAAATTGCTTCACATCCTTTATGGCATTGGCTTCAAAAGCAAATATGTCGTCGATAGGTTTCTCTATGGTGTGATATGCCATGTCGAGATAACCGAAATTTAATTGTCTGATGCAAAGATAGCCAGCGGCATATCGAGAAGAGGCAATTATGTGGTCGATTAATTCTTGTGGGATGGTTTCGCCTGTTTCGTAATGCCTTGCAAATGTATCGAGAAATTCTCGTTGGAGCAGAAAGTTCTCATTAAATTGTGAAGGCAATTCTACATAGTCACGATATACATTTGTACCCGAAAGTGATGCATATTTTGTATTGGCAAGCAGACCTTGAAGTGCGTGTCCAAACTCGTGCAAAAATGTTTCTACTTCATCAAATGACAGCAATGATGGTTTGTCGGCAGTAGGTTTTGTGAAATTCATTGTTATGGACACTATGGGACGGATATCTTTCCCATTTTCATCAATGTATTGTTCACGATAATTTGTCATCCAAGCACCGCTTCGTTTAGTAGCGCGAGGGAAAAAATCGGCATACAATGCTCCCATATAATTCCCCTCTTGGTCGGTAACATCATACACTTTAACATCGGGCGTGATAATTTGTGCATCATAGTTTTGTGTGAAATGCAAACCATACAATCGCTCAGCAAGTCCGAAAACGCCGGATATCACATTATTTAGTTCGAAATACGGACGTAACATTTCTTCATTGAAGTTGTATAAGCTGTCTTTCATCTTGGTAGAGTAATAACTATAGTCCCATGCTTGTAATGTTATTTTTTCCCCTTCAAGATTTGACGCAAATTCGGATAGCTTTTCAAGTTCCTTTTCCATTACAGGTTGATATGCATGGCGTAGTTGGTCAAGAAGATTATAAACGTTTGTGGGATTACCGGCCATGGTGCGTTTTTGTCGATATTCGGCATAATTATTGTATCCCATTAGATTAGCAAGTTGCATTCGCTTCAATGCAATTTGCTTGATATTTTCAATATTGCTGTATTCGCCATCAGTACACATTGTGTTATACATTCGATATAATCTTTCACGCAGATCCCTACGGGAGGAATATTGTAAAAATGGACGATAGCTTGGTGCTTGAGTAGTGAACAGGTATTCATTATCATGACCCTTTTCTTCGGCGGCAAGTTTGGCTGCTTCTATGAGATTTTGCGGCAGTCCGTCAAGGTCGTGAGCCGTAAGCCAGAGTTCGTTACTATTCATGGCTTTCAGTGCATTTTGACTAAAAGACAGTGACAGTCTGCTTAAATCCGACGTTAGCTGCCGATATTTTTCCCTGTCATCATCTTTAAGATTTGCTCCGTTATTGACAAAACTTTCATACGTTTTGTTAAGTAACATAGAATCTTCGGGATCAAGGTCTAATTTAGCTCTGTTATCATATACAAATTTTACCCTTTTCCATAATTTTTCATTAAGGGTAATATTTGCATTGTGTTCCGATAATATAGGAGACATTTTTTTTGAAATCTCCATCAGTTCGTCATTGGCATTGGATGAAAGCATTGCATAGAACACATACAAAGTTCTGTTTAATGTAGCTCCGCTTCTTTCAAGAGCTACAATGGTGTTTTCGAAATTAGGCGTAGACCGTTGATCTACAATGGATGCAATCTCTTGGTCATGTTCTTTGATTCCTTCTAATATTGCCGGTTCGAAATCAGAATTTGTAAAATAATCAAAAGGAATGAGACCATTTGTGGTCTTGAATTCGTGAAGGAATACATTATCGGCTTTTATCATAAAAGTAAGTTGCAATAGTAAAATTGATAATAAAAATGTTTTCTTTTTCATGTGTCAATTATAAATTATAATGGATAATGTCGAGGACAAGAGCAATATCATTGTCGGATATGCCATTTGCCATAATATACTTGCGGTCGTTGTTAAAAATATCGGAGAATTTTCGGAAATCGCCTCCCATTGACTTGAAAGATTCCTTATATGAACAAATTGCGTCTTTCATATCGTTCTGAGCCAATTTCAAATGACCAAGATTCATGAAATCTTCGGCAGATGGCTCAGTTGCAATTATCTTCTTGTAATAATCATTGCTTTGCGTGAAATTTTTTTGCAAGAAAAGACACCATGCGATGGGGCGTAATGCTTTTATATTGGATTGGCTAAGATAATCAACTTTATAGTAATATTTTAATGCTTCGTCTATTTTATTAAGTTCAAGCAGGCAGTGGCCGATATTAAGACAAATCGAAAGATTGTCAGGTGAAATGTCTTCAGCTCTGCGGTAGTAATCAAGAGCTTTCTCAAAATTGCCCAAGGCTTTATAAGAAGCTGCAAGATGCTTTATATTCCATAGATTAGAATTATCAAACAAATCAAATTTAGTGTAATATTTGATTGCATCACCATATAGTTTCAGATTCTGATAACAAAATCCTGTTTTTTGCAGGATGCTTGGCTGATAATTATTAGAAATTTCAATTTCTTTTTTGAAATAGGGTAGTGCCAAGTCGAAATACTTATTTTTCAGATAATATTCACCAATCAATGATAGATTTTCGGTAGAACAAATCACATCACTCAACAATGTAGTATTCAAAAGATTTCCGTTAAAGGGGTCTTCAAATTCATTACGTTGGTCGTATAATTTAAAGAATCTGTACACATCTTGCATATAATTTGTGATTATTTGCTTGATGTTGATTCTGCTATCGTTAATGGCTGTAGTTTTAATCTCGTCCATTATTTCGTTTTGAGAATCGAATTGAGCAAGCATCGCATTGCGTTGCGCCACAGGCATTGAATTAATGGACAGGCAAAAAGAAAATCTATCACTGTCACAAAGAAATTTAGCGTGGGTGATTATATTCGTAATCAGTTTATTTTTTGCGACAGGAGAGGATAAAATATGGGAGTGATTGATATCAAACGGGATAAACCAATTAGCTACATCACGGAAAAACGAGAATGTTTTTAATTTGGAGAAAGTCCCCATAAAAACGTCGCCTCCTTCCATTTGGATTTCGTTAATTTCTTTGATTTTGTCGGCAATTCCACTTTTTTCAAGGAATTCTTCCCACTCAGGATTAGATTCCAAGTCAATAATATCATTGTTGCCGGGCTTTTTATCTTTAAAATTCTTCAGTAACCCCGAGCTTGCATTCATCAATCCGGGCAACAATTCATCATGAACCATTCTTGTCAGTTTCTCGGTATCACAACTTCTAATGAATTGTAGAGAAATAAGTTCGATTGCATTGCGAAACTTAGCATCTTGTTTTAATTCGTTTAAACGGTCGGTTACATCTTTTGACAGGGTTGTAATGTAATTGTATTTATGTAGAATCAAGAATATGCAACACATGGCTCTCACCGCAAGTTCGTCATTATTGCGATTATATGACGCGATGCTGAAGAGTAACAACAAAATATGCTCATTATAAAAATAGTTTATGTTTAAGAACATTGCTGATAATAGCAGTGCGCGCAGATTTTCGGGAATCTCGGCAGTGTCCGTCATGACAGATGTCAGAATTGTCAAGTCTTCCTCATTTATGTCGAATGCCGTCCACACATAGTTAAACAATCGTGTTTCGGCCTTTTCAACGTTGATTTTTAATTCTAAGATTTTATTCTCATTGATTTCGTTATCCGGGATAGAAGCATATAATTTATATCTTTTATATTCTGTGTTGAAATTATCGAACAAAGTTCTTAGACTATCTCCGGTTTTGACAAAATCTTGTTTAATGGCATTGTATTGCGAATGTGAATAGATAGACAGCAAATGGTATGAATATCTGTCGATCAAGCTGTATAATGATATAAGCAAATTGGTGTATATTAGCTCTTTTTGTGGATCTGATGCACCTTGTGCCATATAAGACAGCATGTATTTATATGAAGTTTGCAGTTTCGACAATTCTTCGCTAATTTCCCAATTCGGGAAAGTATGAAGTAATTTGCTGAATGAAGAAAATGCCTCATATAAGCGAGCTTCTTTAATCAGAACAATTATCTCGGATCTATATTTTTTTATATCAAGTTCTGTCATATCATGAAATAAATTATTGCGAATATACAATAAAAGAACAAAAGATGTGCCAATTAGCATTTTAAAATGCGGTTAGCAACAATCAGAATTTGTTTATTTTCGGATATAGTTGTTGCAAAAAGGTTTGTATCATCACCATCTTTTATTTTGAACTTGTTTCTAATTTCTTGTGCCGTTAATTTAAAATTTCGCGTACTGATGTTGGCTTTTGGGTATTTCCGATTTAAATGTTTTAAATATTTATCTTTATATGGTATGGTTTCGGTTACTTGAAATATTCGTCCGGGGAAATCACTGTAAAGTTCGTTAGACGTATATAAATGTGTCTTCTTGCCTAATTTTATTAGTTTTTCATATCTGTTGAATAATTCGGAAAATGCAGAGGCTTTCATAATGCAACAATTTGGCTCATATAAATATGTGAGTATGTTGTCACCATATATCATGTCTTCTTGCGCAAGGTTGTGTGGGTATGATAGTGTCAGTGATTGTAAAGCACCGCTATTTTCGTAATTATGTGTATGAATGATAACAGATTCATTCACCATTTGCTTTTGAGATAGATCGGTACGCAATAGTAATTCTTTGCACTCGTTGTTTATTCCCATAACCCAGATATCGGTAATTTGTGGAACATTGTTTATCACCTGCGAGATATCAATCATCGGAGAGGTCTTGATATACAATGTATTGGTAATGCTTTCTATTTTATTTAATAATTGAAGTACATTAGGTTCACAATCCGATAAACCATATACACGGTTACCATGTGTATCCCTTCGTGCAGGATCCACATATACGGCATCAAGTTGGTTATTGTTGGTTATAAGGTAATCGAGATAATTAATGGCATTGTCGTTTATAACGGTCACATTGTTCCGATACCGATTCATGTTATATTGTAAGGTCGCAGCTATTAAAGGATTAATTTCCACAGATATAAGATGAGTTATTTTATCGGATATGTAAAAGTCATCTACACCCAATCCTGCGGTTAGGTCTAACACTGTTTCGCAACCGGTAAATAAAGAGGCATGGAATTGGGCTATTAATTGATGCGTGCATTGTTCGGTTGGTAGTAATGCAGGAAACAAGAAATGTTGTAGATTGGCAATGTCGGGCCACTTCTTCGATATGCGCTTCCTGCATTCGATTTGTAGTGCGGCAAATTTCAAGTCGAAATTTGTGTTTTGATATTTTTTTGACAAAAGTAGTTTAGTCGTATTTTCGTCTTTATGTTGTTCTATGAAATTCCAAAAGTCATTATTGATGCCGTATGTTGTTAATATGTCTGTCATAACCAGTTGTTTAACGGGAAATTAATGCATAGACTTCATCATCGGGATTTAATGAAACGAAACCTTCATTGATGAGTTGAGTTAATGTTGATGTTATATCTTCTTTTGTAAAGGACAGAGTATCAAAAAAGTCGGTCAGTGTACGTGGTTTCAGCGACAGCATGTACAATATGCCATTGATTACATCTTTGACATCATATTCTTCATGATGCCGTTGTGCTATGCAATAATCACAATGTCCGCATGGTTGGATGTTGGTTTCCCCGAAATAGGCTCTGATGATTTGTTCACGGCACATATCATCACTGTAAGCATATTTAATCATTTCATTGATGCGTTTGACCATTTTTTCGCGAAGAGTTTCATAGGCACTGCGTGGAATTACTAAATATTTAGGTTGTTCTCGCGATGTTGTGTAATATATGTATGGTGTGCGTTTACGTGGTATATAATGTAATATGTGCATCTTTGTGAGAGTGAGCAATGAATCGTATATGACTTGTGGAGCAATATTAAAGCGGGAAGCGATTAATTCTTCATTTATGAACACATAGTCAACAAATATGCCCGAATATGTCCTGAGAATAGCTTGAAGAACAGAATCGAGGTTGGGATTGTCAGATGGAAGATGATATAGTTCTTCTTTTTTAGCAAGTATGATAATACGTGACTGTGTGTCAATTTCTTCGATAAAATCGATGTATCCTGATTTTGTCAAGATTTTTAGTGCACTATGAACCGGTATGATGGGATAATTGAATGTTTTGCAGAAAAGGACGAAATTAAAATCGTAAACCTGATTATATCCTCCTTCGACAGGGACATTAAGGAAATTGCCTACACGTTCATATACTTTTTTTATGAAGTCTTTGTCGGGAAAGGAATCACTGATGCGTTTTTTTAGAATCGCCTTGTCGGTGTTTTTGATTAGCATCACTACATATGCTTTTTTACCATCCCGACCCGCTCGGCCTGCTTCTTGGTAATATTCTTCAAGAGAGTTCGGGACATCAGCATGAACGACAATACGTACATCAGATTTGTCAATGCCCATTCCAAAAGCATTGGTAGCAATCATAATGCGTGTTTCTCCGTTATTCCATTTGTTTTGGCGGTCAGATTTGTCTTCATTGTCAAGCCCTGCATGATAATAATTGGTCGATATACCATGCCTTGTCAACTCTTCGGCTAATTGCTTGGTTTTTGCCCGACTTCTTACATATACGATTCCCGATCCGGGAACTTTGGTCAGTATGTTTATCAATTGGGCTGTTTTGTCATCTGTCTTTCTTACCACATATACAAGGTTTTGCCGTGCAAAACTTTTAGAAAAGACTTTACCGTTATGAAAATTCAATTTTTCCATTATGTCCTTAACCACATCGGGCGTTGCCGTGGCAGTAAGGGCTAAAACCGGGATATCGGGAAAGAATTGACGTAATTTTGAAATGTTTAGAAATGACGGTCTGAAATCATATCCCCATTGTGATATGCAATGAGCCTCATCTACGACTATTAACTTAACAGGCATCAGACGCATTTTATTTATGAATGCCTCTGATGCAATTCTTTCGGGTGATATATATAAGAACTTATATTTGCCAAAAGTGCATCGGTCAAGTGTACGGCGAATTTCGTTCAATGACAGTCCTGAATGGATGTACGAGGCTTTTATCCCCCGTTCCACGAGATTGTCCACTTGGTCTTTCATTAAAGAAATTATTGGTGTTACCACAATTGTCATTCCATCAAGAGCAAGTGTGGGCACTTGAAATGTAATTGACTTACCTGCACCTGTTGGAAGCAGGCCAAGTGTGTCGTTTCCATTCAAGACTGAAATTATAATATCTTCTTGAAGTTCTCGAAAAGAGGCATACCCCCAATATTTCTTTAGTATTTTATAAATACCAAAGTCATTCATCGGTACGATTAATTGTCTTTATTCCTTTTACAAAAAGCTGTATTGAAGAACTGCCCTTGTGCCGATTTTCTTCGATTGTATAACATATTTCAAAAGGCTTGCCTGATTTTATGATTTTAAAATTTTCAGCTTGGTTGAATGCGATGCCATTGAATACGCGATTCGAAGAATTATCTATAAGTTCGAGTTTTATATGTTCAAGATTCTTTCCAACCAGTTTGCTTGTGCCATAATCCATTACATTTTTGCTTGAGAATATAGGTTTTTGATTCCCCGGCCCGTATGGATTTAATTGTCGCAAATAATACAATAGGTCTGAAGTAATATCGCTAAAACATATTTCACAATCTATGGATATTGTTTGTGTTAATTGTTCGGGTGTGATATTTTCCGCGACATACTGTTCAAAACGCTTTGTAAATTCAGGAATATTTTCTTCTTTAAGAGATAACCCAACGGCATAAGTATGCCCACCGAAATTTTCAAGCAGTTCACGGGTAGAGTCGATGGCTCTATATATGTCAAATCCTCTCACAGAACGTGATGACCCCGTGGCTAAACCATTGGATAGGGTCAATACGACTGCGGGTTTGTAATATAGTTCGGTCAGTCGGGAGGCTACTATTCCGATAATGCCTTTGTGCCATCCTTTGTTGTATATCACTATAGATTTTTTGCTTGATGTAATTTCTCCTTGATTCTCAAGGATGGCATTTGCTTCTTCAGTAATGCGTTTGTCAAGCTCCTTGCGGTCTTTGTTATACTGGTCGATGTTTTTTGCCCTGCGGTAAGCATCAGCAGCGTCTTTGGTCACCAACAATTCTACGGCCTCAATACCCGATTGCATTCTTCCCGATGCATTTATGCGTGGACCTATTTTGAAAATCACATCGCTTATTGTAATTTCTTTGTTGGTGAGCCCACATATTTTTATAATGCTACGCAACCCCATATTGGGATTGGAGTTAATTCTTTTCAATCCGTAATATGCAAGAATCCGATTTTCGCCTATTATCGGTACAATATCGGCAGCGATGCTGACAGCGACCAAATCAAGCAAACTGTCAAGCCCGAATATGCTTGACAGCCCGTTACTTATGGCAAATGCCTGCATAAATTTAAATCCTACGCCACATCCCGATAAATGCTTGAATGGATATGGATTCCCATCGAGTTTGGGGTTTAATATCGCGGTAGCATCGGGCAGAATGTCATCTGGTACGTGGTGGTCGCAAATTATGAAATCAATACCCTTGCTTTTGGCATAAGTAATTTCTTCGACAGCTTTAATTCCGCAATCGAGTACAATAATCAAGGTTACCCCTATGTTTTCCGCATAGTCGATACTTTTTTTTGAAATACCATATCCCTCCTCATATCGGGTCGGGATATAATACTCCATATTGGAATAATAATTTTGCAGATACCTGTAAACTAAAGCAACCGATGTGGTACCATCTACATCATAGTCGCCGTATATCAAAATCTTTTCTTTTTTACCCATGGCTTTGTTAAGCCTGCTTACAGCCTTGTCCATATCTTGCATGAGAAATGGATCGTGCAGATCGGATATCGAGGGGGCTAGGAATTTATCAGCTTCCTCTAAAGATTTTATCCCTCGCATTACAAGTAACCGGCTTATTGGATAGCAATTTCGCAAATGCGTAGCCAAGTCGCTTACTATGGATGATTGTTCGGATGTAAGGGGTAAGTAATTCCATTTACTTATCATTTATGTTGTTTTTTATTTTTCAAGTGTATAGAAGCGCAATAGATAAGAATGTTGTAGTTTCCCTTGTCCTGTGTGTAACAATTCATTTCTGTGTCATTGTTGCAAATAGACACATATCCAACTATGCTCTTCTCTTTAGCCTGTTCTTAAACAGGCTTCTTTCCACAATAAAATCAGTGAAAAGATATCACCACTGATGTGCATTCCTTTTGTGATAATTAATAGCGCACAATACAGTAATTCGATAGAGATGCCCTTATGCTTGCTTACTGTAATAAATATGATAAGTAACAAAAAAGGAACTCTGCCTATATTTTAAGTACACAAATATACGCAGAGTTTCTCTAAAAGCTATTAAAGGTGTCTAATTTATTTTAGAAAAAAACATATATAGTGTTAAATTTGTTAATTTGCTTTTGTGACATGAACATCCATTTGAGGGAATGGAAAGCTTAATCCATTCTTAGGAAATTCTTTATATATTTTTTCATTTACATCGTAAAATACACTCCAATAGAATTCCGAACGAGTCCAAGCTCTTATGCTGACAACAATGCTGCTGTCGGCAAGTGAAGTCAGAAATACTGATGGGGAACAATCTACCTTTGGTAGTTTTTTCATTATTTTTTTTGCTTGCTCTTCTTTCCATTTTTCAGCATTCTCTTTTAATTTGGATTTGCGGTTTAAGATGCGCTGAAGAATAGGTTTCTTCTTATTTAGAGTGTCAGAGGTGTCTTTCTTTTCTTCCGTATCTTCATTTTCTTTGATTTGTCGCATCTTACGGTCGTCTTCTCTATATTTTTTTACGACCCTGCTGTCGGACATAAGTATGTCAAGAGCCACTTTGCGTGCCACATCCACGTCATCGCCGTATGAAATGGAAATATCCCAGTTGATGCGCCTGTATTCTTCCCTTGAATAGTTTTTAACTGTTCCTGTGGATAGTCCGCCGTTAGGGATTATTATTGATTTGTTGTCGGATGTGTTTAATACCGTATTGAAAATTTGTATCTCTTTTACAGTACCTTCGTAGCTGCCGAATTCGATGTAATCGCCAATCTTATATGGTTTTATGAACAGAATCAAGACTCCTCCTGCAAAGTTTTGCAGGGTACCGCTTAATGCCATACCAATTGCCACGCCGGCAGATGCAAATATTGCGATAAAAGAGCTTGTTTCTATACCAAGAATACCAATAACCGATACTATCAGTACGAAAAGCAAGGTAATTTTTACCACGCTAAGTACGAAAGTCGTCAATGACTTATCGAAGTCATGCTTGATCATCAATGCCTTGACTATGGAGTGAATTTTATTGATAATCAGTTTTCCGATATAAAAAACTATTACAGCAATGAGAATCCGCATTCCAATGTCAATGGCTCCGTCGATTAATTTGTGCATTATTTCATCGAACGACATGGAGGAAAGTATAGATGCGGATGTCTTTAATTCGCTGTCTATCGAGTCCACCATTTCTTTGCTGACCAATGGGTCGGCTAAAGCAAAAATATTGGCTAAGTTCATTTATATGATATATTTTTTAATTGTACACTTTATTATACCAATCGAGAGTCATGTAGTATTGTTCATTTATTGATGAAGATACTCCCATGATATATGTCGATAACCCTGAATAATTATCGGGATTAATATTTATCGACAAGAATGATGATGTTGCAGCCTTATATATGACAGCTTGGTTGGTTAGCGTATATAATTCGCTGGCCTGTTCTTGAGAAGCAAGCATCGTTGTGTATTGTAAAAAGTCGAATAAAACCGGTTGTGAGTTACGATTGTAATATTGTATTTCTTCAATCTGAATCGTTTCTTCAGATTGTGGGTTTGCATGAATTTGTTGGCAAAGATCGGCGATGATTTCGAGTTTTGAGCAATCGACAAGTGAAATTGTAGCATAACTATTGCGAGAAGCATAGTAGTTGTAAGTGTTCTGGCAAGCTTGTACAAGGTTTGGTGTATTCTCGAAAAAACATGGAATATTCTCATCGTAAGGCATACCTGTAACCATTGTTTCTGTGGGACTTGATATATAAAAATTTGTTTTGTTGCGCAGTTGGTAGGCTATTTCTATGCATCCCATGTAGCATGCGTCGGCATATATAAAGTAAAACATACTGTCGGGAATGGCACTTGCAAGTTCATCAATTGTCATCGTTGTCCCATAATCTTCTCCAAAATCTGTTGGACGAATTCTCTCTGTTTGAATCGAAGAGTTGCTATCTGATGTTCTGTTCCAACCCGTTGCAGTGCTGCTCTCTAATGTTCTGACCCAACCCGTTGCATGTGACCATAAAATTAGGCCATAACTGTCGGCAGGAGCCAAGTTGCGTGTGTCTTCAATTACTTCAGACATTCTTTCAATGGTTGTTGACTTGGTGTCAGAGGAATATGTTTTAATTGTTTCCTTAGTAGCAATTCCGTCAGTTAGTGTTATTTCATATAATGTCGGCTCAATATCGTAATTTACTTCATACACAAGCAAGTGGCAATCTTCATTGTCGATTGTCGCGATGCCTTCCATCATCTCGTCAATATCATATTCGGCATAGTTCGACAGGGAGTTTGTGGCAATCATGTAGACAAGTATTGTTCGCGAAGTTGTATTTTCTTTGGATTGTGTCGGGTCTTCATCACATGATTGTGCAATACCCACAAAAAGTGTGATTAATAATATTTTTATTATGAGCCTCATAACCTCATTGTTTTAGGTGAAAATATTTACAAAATTAGTAAAATATCAATAATCATACACTGTAAAATCATAAATGAGGATAATTTTGCAATGTAAACACAAGCTATATGCCAAATGAGAAAGATAGTTTTTTTAATGATTTTATTTTCTTTTGCTGTAGAAATGAGAGCTCAGAGTTTTTACACATTGGTGGATTCTGCCGAATTTTATATTGGTGGTCATGAATGGGCAAAGGCGGAAGAATATATTCAGAGAGCTCTTAAAAAAGATCCCGAGAATCAAAATATATCGCTTCTGTTGTCGAATCTTGCCACTGTCCAACGGTATCAAGGCAAGAAACAGGAAGCTCTGAAAAATTACACAATAGCTCTTTATATGACACCCAATGCGGTGACGCTTTTGAGGAACAGGGCTTCGTTATATCTTGATATGGATAGTATCGACAAGGCTTATGCGGATTACAGTCGGGTGCTTGAATTGGACGAATATGATATTGAGGCGCTTTACAATCGTGGCGTGTTGGCTCTTGAACAAAAACAGATGGAAAGTAGCAAGGCCGATTTTCAGAGAATAAAGGATGTAAGCCCTAATTCATATTTCGCTTATAATGGATTTGCTATGTGGAACAAGGCTAATGGCAATTATGGCAAGGCCATAGAGAATTACAATGTAATAATCAAGGAGCGACCATCGGTCAATGCCTTGGCAAATAGGGCAGAGTGTTATTTAGAATTGAAACAATTGAATAACGCTGAAAATGACATAAAAAATGCTTTGTCGACAGATCCACAAAATGGTTACATTTATTTGCTGCGCGCCCGGCTGAATAAGTTACGGTTTGAAAATGATGCGGCTTTACGCGATATAAATATGGCAGAAAAGTATGGCGTTGAAGATGTGGTTATAAAGTCATTTATGGATAAGAATTAAAAGCTGTTGTGATTTTTTTGTCCGTTATGTCACAAATTGCTATATTTGTGCTATGATTTCGGTAGTGGAACATATTGAATACCTTATCACTCGGCATGATTGCGTAATAGTGCCCGGGTGGGGGGCTTTTATTGCACAATACAATTCATCGTATTGTGATGCTGATGGTGTTAATTGGCATAGGCCGGTACGGGAAATATCTTTTAATCCCGAGTTGGTACACAATGATGGCTTACTTGTCAATTCGGTCGTGAGCAAAGAAAAATGCACGTTTGGCGTGGCCAACGACATTGTACACGATGATGTAGCAATGCTGTGTAAGCAAATAAATGAGGACAGAGAATTGGCTTTTGGAAATATAGGTTTTTTCAAGTTGATAAATGGAAAAGTCCAGTTCAAGCCATACTCTTCAAAAGAATTTGGCAAATATGAATTTTATGGCCTTCGGTCTTTTTCGATGGAACCGTTGGCTCTTCGTGACAGAAAAGCGTCTGTAAAAAATAACAGTTGGAAATTCTCGATAAGCAAAAATTACTTGAAAATTGCAGCATCTATATTGGTGCTTCTTGCGTTGTCATTAGTGCTGACCACACCAATATCGGTAAAGAACGACAACCAGAATTACGCAAGCTTTAGTAGTAATTTTAAGTTGACCGGAGGGGAACCGTTTGCGGTTGCCAACGAAGTAAAAGAATTGGCCATAACGATGCCTCCGATTGACAATGACGATATAATTGTAAAGGCATATCCCAGCATGGGAAAGAAGAGGTCAGGTGGTGATTATTATTTGATTGTATGTTCCGTGCTCTCGCAAGCAGAGGCCGATAAATTCATATCTTGCCAATCGGGAAATTATGATTATGAAGTGTTGGCAAAAGGGAGCAAGTACAGGGTGTATGTCGCTGCAGGCAACTCTGTAAAAGAACTGATAAGCATGAAAAATGAAATTGCCGATGATTATCCTGATGCGTGGGTATATCATAACCGATAGCAGGCTTGGCGTTGCATAATGTGATGTGTATACCACACGACGTTGTGTTTATGCGTAGAGATCTTTGATGGTGTAATTAAATTGATTAATTTCGCTGTGAAATCATAAGGATGGTTGTAAAACTTGAATTATATAATGGTAAAGTTTAACATATACCTTTCTCTTATAGTACAGAAGAATGCTTTGAAATACATTCGATAAAATACTAAAGAAAAAATATTATTTAACAGTATTATTATGGGTAAAGAAAAAAAATTCTTGACTTGTGATGGTAATCAGGCTGCGGCTCATGTGAGTTACATGTTCACAGAAGTGGCTGCAATATATCCTATTACGCCATCTTCAACAATGGCAGAACATGTCGATGAATGGGCTGCTGCTGGCAGAAAGAACATTTTCGGGGAAACCGTGTGTGTGCAGGAAATGCAGTCGGAGGGTGGTGCCGCCGGTGCTGTTCATGGTTCATTACAAGCTGGGGCATTGACTACAACCTATACCGCATCTCAAGGGTTGTTGTTAATGATACCCAATATGTATAAGATTGCCGGAGAATTGTTGCCGTGCGTATTCCATGTATCGGCTCGTACTTTGGCGTCTCATGCATTGTGTATTTTTGGCGACCATCAAGATGTAATGTCAACGCGACAAACGGGCTTCGCCATGTTGTGCGAGGGTTCGGTACAAGAAGTGATGGATTTGGCCGGTGTGGCTCATTTGGCTACTATAAAGTCGCGTGTGCCTTTCCTTAATTTCTTTGATGGCTTCCGCACTTCGCATGAAATCCAGAAGATTGAGGCTCTTGACAATGAAGATCTTGCTCCGCTTATCGATCAAGAAGCATTGTCGGAATTCCGTCACAGGGCAATGAATCCCGATAAACCTGTAACTCGTGGAACGGCTGAAAATCCTGACGTGTTCTTCCAGCACAGAGAATCCTGCAATGAATATTACAATGCAGTACCTGCTATTGTGGAAGAATATATGAACAAGATATCCGAGATTACCGGTCGTAAGTATGGTTTGTTTGATTATTATGGAGCACCAGATGCCGAGCGCGTAATTATTGCCATGGGATCGGCGACCGAAACGATTAAAGAAACTATTGATTACCTAACCGAAAAGGGTGAAAAGGTGGGTCTTGTCGCTGTTCATTTGTATCGTCCATTTAGTGCGAAGCATTTCCTTGCAGCTATTCCTGCTTCTACTAAGCGTATAGCTGTGTTGGATCGTACCAAAGAACCCGGTGCGACAGGCGAGCCATTGTATCTCGATGTAAAAGATTGCTTCTACGGGGTTGAAAAAGCTCCTATAATTGTGGGTGGACGTTATGGTCTTGGCTCAAAAGACACTACTCCGGCTCAAATACTTGCTGTATATGAGAATCTTGCTGCGGCAATGCCAAAGAACCAATTCACACTTGGAATTGTTGATGATGTGACATTCACATCGCTACCACAAAAAGAAGAAATCGCCCTTGGGTCGAAAGGTTTGTTCCAAGCTAAATTTTATGGTCTTGGTGCCGATGGCACGGTAGGTGCAAATAAGAACTCTGTTAAAATCATTGGCGATAACACTGATAAGTATTGTCAGGCATATTTTTCATACGATTCTAAAAAATCCGGTGGTTTCACTTGCTCACATCTTCGTTTTGGCGATGATCCTATCCGGTCAACATATTTGGTTACTACTCCAAATTTTGTTGCGTGTCACGTTCAAGCATATTTGCATATGTATGATGTGACTCGTGGTTTGCAGAAGAATGGCACATTCCTGTTAAACACTATATGGGAAGGTGAGGAACTTGCAAAAAATCTGCCAAACAAGGTAAAGAAATACTTTGCCGATAATGACATTAAAGTTTACTACATCAATGCAACAAAGATTGCTCAAGAAATCGGGCTCGGGAATCGTACTAATACGATTCTGCAATCGGCATTTTTCCGCATAACAGGGGTGATACCGGTAGATCTTGCTGTTGAGCAAATGAAAAAATTCATCGTCAAGTCTTATGGCAAAAAAGGCGAGGATGTTGTAAATAAGAATTATGCAGCAGTTGACCGTGGTGGTGAGTATAAAGAACTTGTCGTTGATCCTGCATGGTCGAATCTTGAAATCGACACGCAGGGCAATTATGATGTTCCCGCAGTCATCCGTGATGTCGTAATACCGATTAATGCGCAAGATGGCGACTTGTTGCCTGTATCTACATTTGTTACAAATCCTGATGGCACATGGGAACCGGGAAGTGCAAAGTATGAGAAACGAGGTGTGTCGGCTTTTGTTCCTGAATGGATTTCCGAGAATTGTATTCAATGTAACAAGTGTGCATATGTATGTCCCCATGCTGCAATTCGTCCGTTTGTATTTACTGCCGAAGAATTGGCAAAATCTCCATTCAAAGAGGGTGAAACAATTGTAGCAATTGGCAAAACGTTTACGGGTATGCAATATGCTCAAGTTGTGGACGATTTCGATTGCCTCGGATGTGGTAATTGTGTTGATGTTTGTCCGGGTAAGAAGGGCAACAAAGCCTTGGTAATGAAGCCTTTTGAAACGGAAACTACAAATCAGGCAAAATGGGATTATTGTGTTGCTAATGTAACGAGCAAGCAGAATCTTGTTGATATAAAGGCTAATGTTAAGAATTCACAATTTGCAACTCCATTGTTTGAATTCTCAGGTGCTTGTTCGGGATGTGGAGAAACTCCTTATGTAAAACTTATTTCTCAGTTGTTTGGTGACCGTGAGATAGTTTCGAATGCAACGGGATGTAGTTCTATTTATTCTGGATCGGTACCTTCTACTCCTTATACTACTAATGACAAGGGACATGGACCGGCGTGGGCAAACTCGCTGTTCGAAGATTTCTGTGAATTCGGACTTGGGCAATATCTTGCTTATGACAAGATGCGCATACGCCTTGAGAATAAAGTAAAGGAAGCATTGTCATGTGAATGTATGACAGATGAAGTAAAAGCATTGCTTGGCGAATGGCTTGAAAATAAGGATGATGCTGACAAGAGCCGAGTTTTGGCAGATAAGATCCTTGCTGAAATTGATGGTTGTGAGAATCCAAAATGCAAGCAAATCAAGGAACTTGGGCACTATTTGACAAAACGCTCTCACTGGATTATCGGTGGTGACGGAGCTTCTTATGATATTGGTTTTGGTGGTCTTGACCATGTGCTTGCATCAGGTAAGAATATAAATATACTCGTGCTTGATACGGAAGTGTATTCCAATACGGGAGGTCAGGCATCAAAGGCTACACCTCTTGGTGCTATTGCTAAATTTGCGGCATCGGGCAAGCGTGTGCGTAAGAAGGATCTTGGTCTTATTGCTTCTACTTATGGGTATGTATATTGCGCTCAGATAGCTATGGGTGCTGATAATGCCCAAACGTTGAAAGCAATAAAAGAAGCCGAAGCCTATGATGGTCCATCAATTATAATTGCTTATGCTCCGTGTATTAATCATGGCTTGAAAGCCGGTATGGGCAAGGCTCAAGCTGAGGAAGCCAAAGCTGTTGAATGTGGATACTGGCACTTATGGAGATACAATCCTGATCTTGAAAAAGATGGTAAAAATCCATTCACACTCGACAGTAAAGAGCCTAATTGGGATAACTTCGAAACTTTCTTGAAAGGCGAGGTTCGATATGCATCGGTAATGAAGCAATATCCTGCAGAAGCCGAAGAATTGTTTGCTGAGGCAAAGAAGAATGCACAATGGCGTTATAATAATTATCGTCGTTTGGCTCAACAACAGTGGGGTCAGAATCCTGATGACGCAAAGTAACAAGTATTTTATTATTTTCAATATTTGATGCGTAAGTGGGTAGGCAGGTCTAATATGGATCTTTGCCTACCTTTTTTATTAATTGCAATGAGAGATAGTATTTTTAGGTTTAAACAATTTAGTGTAAAAAATGACATAGCTGCGATGAAAGTCGGCACCGATGGAGTTTTGCTTGGTGCATGGTGTCATGCCGGTGATGCTACACGTGTACTTGATATAGGTACAGGGACGGGGTTGATCGCGTTAATGATAGCTCAGAGAAATGAATCTGCATTGATTGATGCCATCGAAATAGATTGTAATGCATGTAAGGAAGCTGTGTACAATTTCAATAATTCTCCTTGGAGCGACCGGTTGTCAGTTATAAATGATGATTTTAGAGCTTTTGCTCATAGAACAGATATGCGATATGACCTTATAATTTCAAATCCTCCATTTTTTGTTAATGGTATTGTTCCGCCTGATAATGACAGAATGATTGCTCGTCATGGCAAAATGTTGACTTATGACGAGTTATTGATAAATGCTTCGCAGTTGCTTTCATGTGATGGTATAATTTGTATAATATCGCCGTATGATGTTGAAACCGATATAACTGCCATTGCAAAAGAAAATTCTCTGATTATTAACAAAAAGATATACATAAGGCCAAAACCAACCAGTCCCATAAAACGTATCTTGTGGGAAATAAGTCGTAATGGAGGGGATTGCATCATCGATGAGATAATCATAGAAACAGAGGTGCATCATGAATATACGGCACGGTATATCGAACTAACAAAAGATTTTTATTTGAAAATGTAAATTTGCATGGAGGACACGACGCGATGGTGCCTTGTATGTTATTCCATGAAAAAAATGAGGACAAACCACATTGCAATGGTTTGTCCTCATTAAATATTATATAATGTCGTGTTAGAATTCTGCGTTTTTGGGTGTACGCGGGAATGGTATCACATCGCGTATGTTTGTCATTCCGGTTACGAATAAGACAAGGCGTTCAAATCCGAGTCCAAATCCTGAGTGTGGAACAGTCCCGAAACGGCGTGTGTCGAGATACCACCACATATCTTTCATCGGAATGTGAAGCTCTTCAATGCGCGATAACAGTTTATTATAATCAGATTCACGTTCCGATCCGCCGATAATTTCTCCAATTTGTGGGAATAACACGTCCATCGCACGAACTGTTTTTCCGTCTTCATTCAACTTCATGTAGAATGCTTTTATCTCTTTGGGATAATCGGTGAGGATTACAGGCTTCTTGAAATGTTCTTCGACAAGGAAACGTTCATGTTCGCTTTGCAAATCAATTCCCCAAGAAACAGGGAATTCAAATTTTTTGTCAGCCTTTTCAAGTATTTCTATTGCTTCGGAATATGGGAGACGCATAAATTTATTGTGCAATACGAATTCCAAACGCTCGACCAAATTCTTGTCATACATTTGTGCGAGGAAGTTTATATCGTCTTTGCAATTTTCAAGGGCGTATGCAATACAATACTTTATGAACTCTTCGGCAAGATCCATATTGTCGGCAATATCATTAAATGCCACTTCGGGTTCTATCATCCAAAACTCTGCAAGGTGACGGGGAGTATTGGAATTTTCTGCACGGAATGTAGGACCAAACGTGTATATGGCACCAAGAGCCGTTGCTCCAAGTTCTCCTTCAAGTTGTCCCGATACTGTGAGGCTTGTTTGTTTCCCGAAGAAATCTTGTGTGTAGTCGATTTGTCCATTCTCATTCTTTGGCAAATCATTTAAATCAAGCGTAGTTACTTGGAACATAGCTCCTGCACCTTCACAATCGCTTGCTGTGATTAAAGGCGTGTTTAGGTAGAAGAATCCTCGTTCATTAAAGAACTTATGTATTGCAAATGCAAGATTATGCCTTATTCGCAGTACTGCACCAAATGTGTTGGTGCGGGGACGCAGGTGTGCAATTTCACGTAAAAATTCCAATGTGTGACCTTTCTTTTGCAGGGGATATGTCTGAGGGTCGGCTGTGCCATATATTTCTATGGTGTCTGCCTGAATTTCACATGTTTGCCCTTTACCCTGTGATGCGACAAGTGTGCCTTCCACATGCAAACTTGCTCCTGTTGTTATGGGTTTCAGTTCATCTTCTCCATGCTTTGACAGGTCTATTACAATTTGTATGTTCTTAATTGTCGAGCCATCATTTAAGGCAATAAATTGTACGTTTTTGTTGCCTCTTCGTGTTCGAACCCAACCTTTTACACACACTTTCTCGTTAATAAGGTCGGGATTGAATATATCAACGATTTTTGTTCTTTTCAGTGACATAATATAATGCATGAATTAACAAGATTGTGCTACATCGTTGTTCCCTATTAGTTAAATAGCAACGAATGTAACACAAATCTAAAGTTTTCCGTAATTAGTTTCTATTCAAAAGAGCCTTGTTTTAAGAAATTAACTTCTTCTTGTGTCAAATAACGCCATTTGCCACGAGCAAGATTTTTCTTCGTAAGCCCTGCAAAGTAAACTCGGTCAAGTTTTACTACATGATACCCCAAAGATTCAAATATGCGGCGAACAACGCGGTTACGCCCCGAGTGTATTTCTATGCCTGCTTGTTTTTTATCAGTAGGTGACACATAACTGATGGCATCGGCATGTATTGGACCATCATCAAGCTCAACTCCGTCAGCTATATGTTGCATATCGTCTTCAGAGATTGGTTTGTCGGTCCACACTTGATATATTTTCTTCTTAACATATTTGGGGTGTGTGAGTTTAGATGCAAGATCCCCGTCGTTTGTAAGCAACAGCACTCCTGTAGTGTTGCGGTCAAGACGCCCTACAGGATAAACCCGTTCAGAGCATGCACCTTTAATAAGATCCATCACAGTTGTGCGTCCATTCGGGTCTTCACTTGTGGTTACGCAATCTTTGGGTTTGTTTAGCAAGATGTAGCATTTGCTTTCAAGGGTGACAACTTTGTCGTTATATTCAACCACATCGTTGCGAGTAATTTTTGTACCGAGTTCGGTGACTATCGTCCCGTTTACCTTTACTTCACCCTTTTGTATCAATTCATCGGCTTCACGACGGGAACAAATACCGGCATTTGCCATGAATTTGTTCAGACGTATTGGTTCGTTAGGGTCAACTTCCGGCAAAACGTATTCGATGCGTTTTGGTCTGGGAGTAAAACGCATTTGTTGGGGATGTCCCTGCTGATTGCGGTTGCGTTGGTTGTGAGGACCAACGTTTTTATTATAGCCGCCGCGAGGGTTGTTGTATCCGCTTTGGTTGTTATACCCACCTTGGTTGTTGCTGCGTTGCTGGTATCCGCCACGAGGGTTGTTGTATCCGCCTTGGTTGTTATACCCGCCTTGGTTGTTGCTGCGTTGCTGATAGCCGCCGCGAGGGTTGTTATATCCGCTTTGGTTGTTATACCCGCCTTGGTTGTTGCTGCGTTGCTGGTACCCGCCGCGAGGGTTGTTGTATCCGCCTTGGTTGTTGCTGCGTTGTTGGTACCCGCCGCGAGGGTTGTTATATATGTTGCGCTGTTGGTAATTACTTCGTTGTTGATAATTATTCCTTGACTGGTAACCGCCTCGTGGTTGGTAGCCGTTATTGTCCCCTTGTTCTTGTTGGTTTTCGTTGTTTTCGTAGTTGCTGTAACGATTGGTGTAATCTCTGCGTTGGTTATATACACCACGTTGGTTGTACCCACGTTGATCTCCATAATTTCCACGTTGGCTGCTGTAGCTTTGTGTATAATCGCTCGATTGTGTTGCGTTTTCGCTACGGTTTTCTGGATTATACTCGATTTTTTCGTAGCGGTTCTCGTTGCTGTCAGCAATATCTCCTTTGCCTTCGCCAATCCGTGGTCGTCTTGTTTTTTTTTCTACATTCTCTTCCATAAGTTTATAATTCCAATCTGGGCCTCTCGGCTAAATGTTTACTAATAAGGTTTTTATTATATAATTTGCTATATGCTTTTGTATATTTTATATGCTGCAAAAATACTTAAAAGCTCAGATAAAACAAATTTCCTAACGCAAAATTTAACTAAAAATCAAGTAATTATCTTTATTGAAATTTTTAGTAACCGGTGTAATTATGCGGTGTTAATTTTTTTAATTCGGCTTTAACCGTGTCGGAAATGTTTAGTGTGTCGATGAAGTTGGCAATACTTTGAGCATCTACGACACTGTTTGTCCGTGTCAAGGCTTTCAATGTTTCATAAGGTTTTTCGTAACCTTCACGACGTAGTATCGTTTGTATGGCTTCTGCCACAACGTTCCACATCCCATCGAGATCTGCATTGATGGCATCTTTGTTTAATATTAATTTATTAAGCCCTTTTATGGTACTATGCAACGCGATGACGGTATGTGCAAATGGCACGCCGATGTTGCGTAGGACAGTGGAGTCGGTAAGATCCCTTTGCAACCTTGATATGGGGAGTTTGAGCGACAAATGTGAAAATATGGCATTGGCAATGCCTAAATTCCCTTCAGAGTTCTCAAAGTCTATTGGGTTTACCTTATGTGGCATGGCAGATGAACCCACTTCCCCTGCTTTTATTTTTTGCTTAAAGTAATTCATCGATATGTATTGCCACATATCGCGGTCAAGATCCATAATTATGGTGTTTATGCGTTTCAATGAGTCGAAAAGCGCACCAATGTTGTCATAATTGGAAATTTGTGTTGTCCATTGTTCCCGTTTTATCCCAAGCCTGTTTTGTAGAAATGAGTTGGCAAATGTTATCCAGTCATATTGTGGAAATGCTGCAAGATGGGCATTGAAGTTTCCTGTTGCCCCTCCGAATTTACCCGAAATCGGTATCATTTCCAGCATGTGAATCTGTTCATGCAGGCGATATGCAAATACGCGAATCTCCTTGCCAAGCCGTGTGGGTGATGCTGGCTGGCCATGTGTACGCGCAAGCATGGGTACATCGTTCCACTCGGCAGCATATTGCTCCAGAATCGACAACATTTGGTTTAACAATGGCAGGTACACATCGTGCAAGGCATCATTTATAGACATTGGAATTGATGTGTTGTTGATGTCTTGCGATGTCAATCCAAAATGTATAAACTCCTTATACTGATGTAATCCCATTCCGTCGAATTTTTCCTTTATGAAATATTCTACGGCCTTCACATCATGGTTTGTGATATTTTCTATCTCCTTTATGTGTTGGGCATCGGCAGGTGTGAAGTTTTTATAGATGTTTCGCAAATCGTCAAATATGCTTTGCTCTATAGTCTCGAGTTGCGGCAATGGAATTTGACATAAAGCTATGAAATATTCTATTTCAACTTTAATGCGATAACGAATTAATGCGTATTCCGAAAAGTATAAATCTAATTGTTCGGTTTTTGAACGGTATCTTCCATCAATAGGAGATATTGCCGTAAGGGTTGAAAGATCCATGAGATTAAAGTGATAAGCCGTTACTTATGTGTACGAAAAAATTAGTCCTTTGAACTGGTATGAGTTCTGGATTTCATGCTGCAAAGATACAATGTTTGTTCAATAATGTAAATTATAATGTTAAATTTTTTCGTTGTATCTTTGTGTTGTTATTAAACACACTTAAATTTAAAATCTTACATTTGATGGTAGTATATAATTACGTTGGCGAAATATGGTTACAAAGACGAAAACTGTGTATGTTTGCAGCAATTGTGGAGCCGACTCTCCAAAATGGATAGGCAAATGTCCTAATTGTGGCGAATGGAATACTTATGTTGAGGAAAATGTGATTCCGAAAAAACAGGCAAAATCAATATACGGTAGCGATAAAGAAAAAATCAATCCTGTAAAAATCACCGATATTAAGTCGGAGGAAGAAGTACGCATTCAATTACCAAGCGGTGAATTGAATCGTGTGCTTGGTGGTGGTCTTGTCCCGGGATCGATCATATTGGTAGGTGGAGAACCCGGGATAGGGAAATCCACATTGGTGTTGCAGAATGTGTTGAGGATTCGCAGCCGAAAAGTGCTATATGTTTCGGGCGAAGAAAGTGTCCAGCAATTGAAAATGCGAGCCGACCGTATAGGTGGTTATGGAGAAGGGTGCGAGTGCTATATTGTGTGTGAAACATCACTTGAGGCCATATTTGAAAGTATAAAAGATTGTAAGCCGGGGCTTGTTATCATTGATTCTATCCAGACCATAGCAACCGATACGCTCGAATCGGCAGCCGGCAGTGTGGCACAGGTGCGTGAATGTGCATCGGCGTTGCTGAAATTTGCCAAGACGTCGGGGATTCCTGTTATACTCATTGGGCACATTAACAAGGAAGGCAGTATTGCAGGACCGAAAGTGTTGGAGCATATAGTTGATGCTGTGTTACAGTTTGAAGGAGACAGGCATTATATGTACAGAATATTGAGGTCGATAAAAAATAGATTCGGAAGCACTTCTGAAATTGGCATATACGAGATGAAACATAATGGTTTGAGAGAAGTAAAGAATCCATCCGAGATGCTGTTGTCCCAAAATCTTGAAAATTATACAGGCGTATGTATAGGGGTGACTTTGGAAGGTGCGAGGCCATTTTTAATCGAGGTTCAGGCTCTTGTAAGTACGGCGGCATACGGTACGGCGCAACGTTCGGTAACCGGATTTGACTATAAGCGCATGAATATGCTGCTTGCCGTTTTGGAAAAAAGGATAGGCTTTAAATTGGCTCAGAAAGATGTATTTTTGAATATAGCAGGCGGATTAAAGGTCAATGACCCTGCAATGGATCTTGCAGTGATTTGTTCAATCCTGTCGTCAAATGTCGATATTGCAATTTCTCGTGATACATGTGTGTCGGGAGAGGTAGGGCTTTCCGGTGAGATACGTCAAATCACACGTATCGAGCAGCGAATAAGTGAAGCCGAGAAACTCGGATTTAAGAATATTCTCGTTCCGAAAAATAATGATAAGGGATTGGATATGAGTAAATATGGCATCAATGTTGTTAAAGTGGGGAGTGTAGAAGAAGCTTTTAGATTTTTATTCGGTTGAAAGCAGAATAGTTAATAAATGAAAAAACGCCTGTTTGGCATTAAACCAAATGACTGTACACAAGTCTTAAGAATAAAAGAAATAAACAAGCTTCAAACAACACTAACTTTTTCAAGAATTTATACATATTTACGTTCTCCACTGTGAAGTAGCGGCGTACATAATTTTGATTTGTAAAGTTATTCATAAAGAAGTTGCGTCGTAATTGCGATTTTGCGGCGCAACCTCTTTTTTCCATAAAAGTCATAACACGTCAATATGGAGTAAACATTTCCCGGTGCAAGAACTTTACAAAAATTGACATCTGTAACTGCCCATTTTTATGACGTTCCACCGATATGTTGTATTTTTGCCGTCATAATTAAAATATTGAAAGTTTTGGCAAAGAAGAAAAAAATATTACCCGAATACGAGGATGTTACAATCAGCAGTGTAGCCGCTGAAGGGAAAAGTATTGCAAGAATCGATGACATGGTCGTTTTTATTCCTTATGGAGCACCGGGCGATGTGGTAAATGTCAAGCTCGATAAAAAAAAGAAGAATTACGGTGAAGGTCACATAACAAAATTTGTGCAGCAGTCATCATTGCGAGTACCTCCAATATGTCCGCATTTCGGAGTATGTGGCGGTTGCAAGTGGCAGCATCTGCCATACAGTTATCAGCTTGAATGTAAGCAACAACAAGTGGAAGATGCCTTGCTACGCATTGCAAAGGTTGAAATACCGCAGGTTAACGGGATTCTTGGATCGGCAGAAACCGACAGGTATCGCAATAAACTTGAATTCACTTTCTCGAACAAATGTTGGTTAACATTCGAGCAAATGAACAGTGACGAAATATTTGAAGATCGCAACGCACT
This sequence comes from uncultured Muribaculaceae bacterium, assembly GCA_964395975.1. GTDB lineage: Bacteria > Bacteroidota > Bacteroidia > Bacteroidales > Muribaculaceae > Avimuribaculum. The sequence goes on from CAYNBZ010000013.1 coordinate 28,221, forward strand.
TGGTTTTCACATACCGGGGGCGTTTGACAAGGTTCTGGACATAAAGGAATGCCATTTGCAGACTGAGATATCGGACAGAATCAGATTGTTTATCCGCTCGTATGCATTATCGCACGGTTATGAATTTTATGATATTAAGCAACAGACCGGTTTTATGCGCAATATCATTATTCGGACGGCAACAACTGGTGAAATAATGCTTATTGTTGTATTTGGCAAAGATGATGATGAAAAAATCAATGCATTGCTTGAAGCCGTAAAGGAAAAATTTCCTGAAATAACATCGCTTATGTATGTAGTAAATCGTAAGGTGAATGATACGATTGCCGATCAAGAAGTGGTGTTGTACTCGGGACGTGATTATATCATGGAGCAAATGGGTAATTTGAAATTTAGAGTTGGACCGAAATCTTTCTACCAAACAAATTCCTTGCAGGCTCATGAATTGTATAAAGTGGTAAAGCGCATGGCTGCTCTTACGAAACAAGAACTTGTTTATGACTTGTACACCGGAACTGGTACCATTGCCAATTTTGTCGCCCGCGATGCCCGTAGCGTAATAGGGATAGAATATGTGGCCGATGCGATAGAAGATGCAAAACTCAACTCACAGCTCAATGGCATTGAAAACACCCGTTTTTATGCCGGTGACATGAAAGATGTTTTAACAAGAGAATTTGTGGCAGAGCATGGTGTTCCCGATGTGATGGTAATAGACCCACCACGAGCCGGAATGCACCAAGATGTGGTTGATGTGATTCTCTGTACCGAACCGAAAAAGATTGTATATGTCAGTTGCAATCCTGCTACCCAGGCTCGCGACATTGCCTTGCTCGATTGTAAATACAAAGTGACGGAAGTGCAACCTGTGGATATGTTTCCGCATACTCAGCATGTTGAGAATGTGGCATTGCTCATGCGCAGGTTTTAATCTCGTTTATAGTAGAATTTGTAAGGGTTTTGTTTTTTATTAACTTTGCATAAATAAACATTTAAAAGCCGCTTGTTGGAGGCGTTTTATAATTAAAAATAATGGATAATAAATCGCTAATAGTAACGTTGTCAAAGCGCATGAATCGCAAACAAGAAGACGTAGAGAAACTGCTCGATGCGTTTATCTCTACAGTTAAGACTCGTTGCGGTGAACTCGATAGTGTGGCTATACCGGGATTTGGCACTTTTGAAGCGAAAAAGAGGCTCGAACGCATATCGGTCAATCCAACAACAGGTAAACGCATGTTGATTCCTCCGAAGATTACATTGTCGTTCAAGCCGAGCGCATTGTTAAAGAACAAGTTGCAGTAAATGGCAGTTTGCAATTTAAATTGTTTTGAAAAAAGTACTTAAATAAAGGCACACAGATATGAAAAAAAATCGAATCAAAGCCATGGTATTCCTGATGGCAGGCTTGTTGGTTTCTTGCAACACGAGCCAGAAAGAGCAGAAAGATGCAGGAGAAGAGACTGTGACACGCACGCCGGAAACGGAAAAATTGTTGACCAACCTGAAAGAAACATCGGCACAGGGCTTTATGTTTGGCCATCACGACGACACGGTGTATGGCATAGGCTGGGAGGGCGAAGAAGATCGTTCTGACGTGAAGAGTGTGTGTGGCGACTATCCTGCTGTCATCAGCTTTGATTTAGGTGAAGTGGAACTGGGCGGGTCGCACAATCTTGACAAGGTGGCTTTCGACACTTTGCGGAAAGAGATTGTAAAGCAATATCAACGTGGAGGCATGATTTCGCTTAGCTGGCATGTGCGCAATCCGAAGACCGGCGGTGATGCTTGGGACGTAAGCGATACTACGGTGGTCGAGTCTGTCCTGCCGGGTGGAGAGTGCCATGCGAAGTTTGCCGAATGGCTGGGCAGCGTTGCCGATTTCCTGAATTCATTGAAGACACCCGATGGTACGAAAGTGCCTGTGCTGTTCCGTCCGTGGCACGAACATACCGGCAGTTGGTTCTGGTGGGGAGAGAAACTCTGTACTCCCGATGAATATAAGACGTTGTGGCGCATGACGGTGGACAGTCTCCGTGTGCATGGGGTGGATAATGCATTATATGCCTATTCTACCGGCTGTGAGCCACAAGACACGACACAGTATCTTGTCCGTTATCCGGGCGATGACTTGATTGATGTACTTGGCTTTGATTCCTATCAGTCTGACAAAGATACTTTTGTCGAAATGCTTAATCGTATGTTGGGCATTATTACCACTTTGGGCAATACGCACGACAAAGTGGCAGCGTTGACCGAAGCCGGTTATGAAGGAATTCCCGATGCCAAGTGGTGGACTGGTACGTTGTATCCCGTTCTGGAGAAATATCCTACGTTGTCCTATGTATTGGTATGGCGCAATGCACGTGAAAATGTGACCCACTACTATGCCCCTTATCCGGGACAGGTGTCTGCGGCCGATTTCGTGGAGTTTTATAATAGTCCGAAGACCTTGTTTGCGTCGGATGTGCAACTCTATAAATAATATTTGAAAATGTTTTTGCAGAAAGGCACTTGTCTGAGTGATTTTGTGTAGAATGGATGACAAAGAGCCTTTAAGAAATAAGAAATGAATAAAAAGATTACATTCCCTGAATTGGTTGAGGCTGTTGCTGCAACTACCGAAGTATCAAAGCGCACCAGCGAGATGTTTCTAAAAGAGTTGTTTGCAGTAATTTCAGATAGTTTGACCAATGGAGAGAATGTAAAGATTAAAAATTTCGGACAGTTTAAACTGACTGCGGTAAATGAGCGCAGAAGCGTAAACGTCAATACGGGGGAGGAGATAAAAATCCCTGTCCATACTAAGATAAACTTTATCCCCGACAAAGCGTTGGCTGATGCGATAAATATGCCTTTTGCCAGTTTTGAAACGGTTGAAATAAGTGAAAACATTACGGACGATGAATTGGAGTTGATGTCATCGGTATTGCCCGGCAATACCGATGACATCAATGATAAACCAATGCAAGATGGCACCGGGCAGGCAACGGAAACAAGAGAGGATAATGATGTCGCTTATAATGAATCGGAACAGCAATCTGCCGAGCCTGAGAAAGGGCAAGAAAAGCAAGAAAATAACGAGGTTCTGCCGATAGACAATGATAATAGTGATGAAAACGCCGGCATTGTAGTCGATGATGAGAAAAACGGGACCAATGATTCAGAGGCTTCTCAAACAACTTCACAGCAAAGTGACAACGTTACTTCCCAAGCACACAATTTACCTGATGATGACAAGAAAGATGTCGAGAGCGATGGCAAAGATCATATAAATCAATCTGCAACAGACGAAACCACGGAATATGAAGGAGTTGAAACGGATGAATATGACGCCGGTCGTGAATTGAGCAGGAGAGATAAGCCTCTCTATCGGAATACAATGTTTGTACGCGGATACATTTGTGGAGTTGTAACGATGCTGGTTATCGCTGCGGGGGCTTTCTATTCATATTATTTGCATAATGAAAAAAATATGGCATATCGTGAGGCAAAGGTTCCCGCATCACAATATGCAAACCGGCAATTTGCCGATACCGACGAGGAAGATGACAATAAAAACAATGATAATGATAGCGTTATCCTTGATATTGAACACAATGACATAACATCCGATAATGTCATAAATCCGGTGATGGCAGCATCTGCAGATGCTGCACAGGATATAGATATACAGCAGGAAACGGCAAAAGATGTCATACGTTATGACACAATAACCCGTAGCCGCTATCTCACTACTATGTCGCGAGTTCATTATGGTGATTTCCGATTCTGGGTATATATATATGAGGAGAACAAAGAAAAAATAGATGACCCCAATTCTATTGCACCGGGTACGGTGTTGGTTATTCCTCCTGCGTCGAAATACGGAATAGACAAAAACGATGTTTCAAGTATAGAAAGAGCCAAAGCCAAGGCGGCTACAATCTTGAATGCTTCCGGCAAATAGCACATGACAGTGCAACATGCGAGTAACAATATGGTAAAATTTACCTTTCAAGGGTTTAACATCTCTAACTTAAAATATTATAAATTAACTTGATGCTCGCCTGTTTTTAGGGTGTAAAATAATAATTTTGCAGAAGAGATAAATACGACAATTTATAAGATAAATTTACAACAAAATCATATATAAAAGGAATATGGATGAATCTGTAAATATTCGTGAACTTAATGATTTGATTGCAAGCAAAAGCCCATTCGTAAATATGATAACGCAGGGCATGGATCAAACCATTGTCGGGCAGAAGCACCTCGTTAACTCATTGCTTATTTCATTGTTGGCAAACGGACACATTCTGCTTGAAGGTGTTCCGGGTCTTGCCAAGACATTGGCAATAAAAACACTTGCATCACTGGTCAATGCCAAATATAGTCGCATCCAGTTTACCCCCGACTTATTGCCTGCCGATGTTGTTGGAACGATGGTTTACAGCGTGAAACAAGAAAAATTTGAGGTAAAGCAAGGTCCTGTTTTTGCAAATTTCGTTTTGGCAGATGAAATCAACCGTGCTCCGGCAAAAGTGCAAAGTGCATTGCTCGAAGCCATGCAGGAGCGTCAGGTTACGATAGGGGAGATGTCGTTTAAACTCGATGAGCCATTTCTTGTGTTGGCTACGCAAAACCCCATAGAGCAAGAAGGTACATATCCTCTACCCGAGGCTCAAGTTGACCGTTTCTTGATGAAAGTCATCATAGGTTATCCCAACAAGGAAGAAGAAAAACAGATTATACGCCAAAATATCAAGGCTGCCAAGAAAAATATAACGCCGGTGGTTTCTACGAAAGACATAATCGAAACACGTTCGGTCGTAGAAAAAATCTATATAGATGAAAAGATAGAGAAATACATAGTAGATATTGTATTTGCATCGCGTTTCCCGAAGGATTATGGCTTGAACGACTTGTCGAGCATCATTTCATTCGGGGCATCGCCACGTGCATCCATAAGCCTTGCCATCGCTTCGCGTGCATATGCTTTCCTGAAGGGTCGTGGCTTTGTCATCCCCGAAGATGTAAGGGCCGTGTGCCACGATGTGATGCGTCACCGCATAGGATTGTCATACGAGGCCGAAGCCAATAATATTGCGGCCGATGAGGTAGTCAGCGGTATTCTTGACAAGGTGGAAGTGCCATAACAGCACTTCCGCGTGCATATATGGGCATATTATTGCTCATGAAGGTTTATGGCATTTAATTGCTTGACTGTAAAACTACACTTGTCATTTTTACAAAAGATTCGCAGTACACATAAACATGGATTCATTAGAGTTACTTAAGAAGGTCCGAAAAATTGAAATAAAAACCCGTGGATTGTCGCAAAACATATTCGCAGGAGAATATCATACGGCATTCAAAGGGAGGGGCATGACATTTTCGGAGGTTCGCGAGTATCAATATGGCGATGATATACGGGATATAGACTGGAATGTGACTGCACGGCAGAATCACCCTTATGTGAAGGTCTATGAAGAAGAGCGCGAGTTGACATTAATGTTGGTGATAGATGTGTCGGGAAGCCGTAATTTTGGAGCCGTCGGGGAAGAGAAAAAAGAGATGATAGCCGAGATTGCGGCGACGCTTGCTTTTTCTGCCATCCAGAACAACGACAAAGTAGGGGTCATATTTTTCTCCGATAAGATTGAGAAATTTATTCCTCCCAAGAAGGGCAAAAAGCACATATTGCTCGTTATACGTGAATTGCTCGACTTTGTACCATCCAATAATGGAACCGATATCAATAACGCCCTTGAATATCTGACGAGGGTCATAAAGAAGCATTGCGCCACATTCTTGATATCCGACTTTATCGACCCGAAGGATTACTATAAATCGTTATCGATAGCTAACCACAAGCACGACGTAACAGGGATTCAAGTCTATGACAAGCGTGAGGCGCAGCTACCCAACGTGGGGCTGATAAAGGTTGTTGACTCAGAAACCGGTGGAGAACGTTGGATTAATACCAGTTCTTCCAATGTAAGAAAGATTTACAACAAATGGTGGTATGAACGTCAACTATTCATGAATGAAACCGCGCAGCGTTGTGCCGTCGATTTGGTATCGATAGCGACTGATGAAGATTATGTCAAAGCACTCATAGGGCTGTTTAAAAGACGGACTGTGAGATGATGTCACATTAAAGGAATTAGGATGAACAATCTATTAAAAATATTATTCGGAGTGTTTATCACATCGATGCTATCATTGCCGGCATTCGGAAGTGGTAACGTTACGGTAAGCACGAAATTGGATTCTACCATATTGCTTATGGGTAAACAGACCGCACTGCACGTCGAGGTAAATCAAGACAAAGATGTGATAGGCGGGTTTACCAATGAAATAGCCGACACGCTTTGCAAATATGTGGAAATCGTCGGTCGTTCGAAGTCGGATACGGTAGAGTTGGGAAATAACAGAATCCAAATAAATCGTATTCTGGTTTTGCAATCGTTCGATTCGGGATTATATGTGTTGCCCCCTCTGCAATATGTCGTTGGAAACGATACATTCAAATCAGTAGAACTTTCGTTAAAGGTCATACCTGTAAATGTAGATTCGCTTTCCAATATCCATGATTATAAATCGGTAGAGAATGTTCCTTTTCACATAATCGACTTCTTGCCTGATTTTATTGTTGATTATTGGTGGGTGTATGTGATATTTGTCATATTGATTGCGGCAGCCCTGATAGTATATTATTGGTTGAAGAAGAAACCTGTCAAGGTCGCTTTGAAGATACCTAAGATTTCTCCGTATGACGAGGCCATGCAGCGATTGGAAGAATTAAAGAATCGCAAGCTATGGCAATCAGGTCAGGAAAAAGAATATTATACTATACTTACCGATATCCTGCGCAATTATATCGATCGCCGTTTCGGTATCAATGCCATGGAAATGACATCATCACAGATTATAGCGACGTTGCGGAAGAATAAGGAAACCAAGGCAGTGAATGAACAGCTGAACCAAATACTTGAAATGGCTGATTTTGTCAAGTTTGCCAAGATGCGTCCGTTGCCCGATGACAATGAAGCCTCGATGCAGCGTGCATTGAATTTCGTTGACGAAACCCAACCGGCACCGGCAGCCGATGAAAATGGCGAACCGGCAAATAATACGAATGATGATGCCAATGAACATTTGAACAAAGAGGAAGGAGGACAAAAACAATGATTAAATTTGCCCATCCTCAGCTTTTATGGCTGTTCCTGTTATTTATACCACTTATCGTGTGGTATGTAATGCGGCATAAAAATAATAATCCCACCTTATTGGTGTCATCTACGATGCCCTTTGCAAAAATGGGTAATTCGTGGAAGCTGTATTTGAAGCACTTCATGTTTGCCGTGAAACTTGCAGCAATCGGATGCCTTATCATAATATTATGCCGCCCTCAAACACATGACAGTTGGTCCACAACCGAAACCGAGGGTACTGATATTATCCTTGCCATAGACGTATCAACCAGTATGTTGGCAAAAGATTTCGACCCCGACAGGTTTAATGCCGCCAAGTCGGTAGCCCTGCAATTTGTATCGGGGCGTGAAACCGATAATATCGGCGTGGTGATATTTGCCGGTGAAAGTTTCACGCAAGTACCGTTGACTCTCGATAAAGCGGTATTGATGAATTACATCCAAAATATTAAAATCGGTGTGTTGCAGGATGGTACTGCCATAGGCGACGGTATTGCAACGTCGATCAACCGCATTAAGAATGGCAAGGCCAAATCAAAGAGCATAATATTGTTGACCGACGGTTCGAACAACACCGGAGTGGTGGCTCCGCTCACTGCCGCAGAAATCGCCAAAGAATATGGTATAAAAATATACACAATCGGTGTTGGCAGCAATGGGTCGGCAAAGTACCCCGTAGGCGTGAATTATTACGGCAAAATGGAGTATCAGACATTGCCGGTTGTAATCGATGAGGTTACATTGCGCAAGATTGCGGAAGTAACCGGTGGGGAATATTTCAGAGCCACTAACGAGAATGTCCTTAAGGATGTTTTCGATGAGATAGACAAACTCGAAAAGACACGGATGGACGTAATGAGTTTTAGCAATACCGAAGACAATTACATGCCTTGGGCAATTGCCTTGCTGATATTGGTATTGGTCGATATCGTTGCACGGTACACGCTTTTGCGCAACATTCCATAATCTTTTTCGGACACAAATGACTTATGCGGAAATATTAGAATTATGTTAAGTTTTGCATATCCCGAATTTTTATATTTGCTATTGCTTATACCGGTAATAGTGGCATTATATGTGTTTGCGAGAATTTCAAGGGTAAAGAACTTAAAACGTTTTGGACGCCCTGACGTTCTGTCGGCATTGATGCCCGATGTTTCAAAGTATAAACCGGGAATAAAGCTTGTGCTGCAACTTATAGCTTTTGCAATGATTGTCATCATTATAGCCCGTCCACGAGCCGGAGCGGTGGAACAAACCGTAAAAGTGCGAGGAATTGAAGTAATGGTGGCTCTCGATGTTTCCAATTCGATGAATGCATCGTCAAACGACGACCCCAAGAGTGTCAGCCGCTTGCAGCGTGCAAAATTGTTGCTCGAAAGACTGATTGATAATTTTGGTGACGATAAAGTGGGGCTTATCGTTTTTGCGGGGAATGCATATACCCAGTTGCCCATTACAGCCGATTTCACTTCGGCGAAAATGTTTATCAACAGCATAAACACCGACATGGTATCGACACAGGGTACGGCAATCGGCTCGGCAATAAAACTTGCAATGAACAGCTTCTCGGGAAATGAAAAGACGCAGAAAGCCATAATCGTGATAACCGATGGCGAGAATTTTGAAGACGATGCCGTATCGGCTGCCAAAAGTGCCGCCGACAGGGGGATTGAGGTAAATGTCATAGGTGTCGGATCTACCAAGGGGTCTCCAATCCCTATGGGCAACGGTGCATGGATGAAAGACAATCAAGGCAACGTTATTACTACCTATTTGAATGAGCAGACTGCCCAACAAATTGCAAAAGCCGGTGGAGGCATATACGTAACCGGCAGTGCGGGCGATGCTGCAAGCCAGATGTCGAACGAGTTGAACAAGTTGGCAAAATCAGATTTGCAAAAAGTGGTATATTCGCAAAACAGCGAGCAGTTCCCTGTTTTTGCATGGATAGCATTGGTGTTCCTGATAGGGGACTTGTTTGTACTTGAGCGCAAGAATTCTTGGCTTAGGAAAATTAATTTCTTCACGAAAAATGACAAGTAACGCTATGATGATAAAGTACTCTAATGGTATTATAAAAAATGCGGTATCAGCACTTATTACTGCCGTGTTGCTGTTATCGTTGTCATCGACCATCAGTGCAGATGATGCAGCAAGCACCCGTAAGGAAAGGAATTACATAAGAAGCGGCAATTCGCTTTATGAGCAGGGACGCTATAATGAGGCTGAAGTTGAATATAAAAAAGCATTGGAAACCAACCCTGCATCGGAAGTGGCGACTTATAATTTAGCACTGGCATTGCTTAATCAATCAAGGGGAAATGAAGACCCCAATGATAAGGATAATCCTGTGAGCCAGGCGTCGGATTTGTTATCTAAGTTGGCTCCCTCTACCGGTGATACCGGACTTGCATCAAGAGCATATTATAATCTCGGGAATATAGCATATAACCAAAAGCAGTATGATAAAAGTATAGAAATGTACAAGGCTTGTTTGCGTCGCAATCCCGATGATGACGATGCAAGAGAAAACCTGCGTCTTGCTCAAAAAAAGCAACAAGAACAGCAGGATCAGCAGCAAGACCAGCAAGACGATAAACAGGATCAAGACAAAGATAAAGATCAGCAACAGGATAAACAAGATCAGCAAGATAAACAGAATGAACAGGACCAGCAGGATAAACAAGACCGGCAGGATCAGCAGCAGAATCAAAATCAACAACAACAGCAGCCACAGCAACAAAGTATGAGCCAGGAAAATATCGATCAGATATTGAAGGCCATGCAAGATGCAGAACAGAATACGCAGCAACGGGTGAAAGAAAAAGAAGCCAAAGAAGAAAAAGCCCGCATACAGACTGATAAAAATTGGTAATACAATTATCTTATGTGTGAATGAGGGTTAGCCATTGCGACTGATAGATAATGCCGTTTATATTTTTTGATGCAATTTTTGAAATATGAGTACGATAAAAAAAATATTTTTATTCACTTTGGTTACTTTGCTGGGACATATTTGTGCCATTGCACAGGTGTCCTTTTCGGTGAATGCACCGCGCCAAGTAATTGAGGGTAATAAATTCAACATTGTTTATGTTTTGCGAAACGGGTCAGGCAACAACTTTCAAGAGCCGAAAGTAGAAGGAGCCACAAAGATATTTGGTCCGGCAATAACTCGCGGATATAGCCAGCAATGGGTGAATGGTGTCAGTTCGAGCAGTTCATCGGAAGAATACACCATAACTTACCGAGCCGATAAAGCCGGCAAATATAATGTTGAGGCAGCAAAAATAACTGTCGATGGGAAAACGTATTCTACCGACCCGTTCACACTTGAAATACTGCCTCCCGACCGTACACCCGACCAAAACAGCAATAATAATGGAACGGGCAGCAAGGCTCAAGGCAATAGCAGCAGCTCACAGTCGGCAGGGAAAGAAATAGGTGCCAATGACCTGTTTGTACGAATAAATTTGTCGAAATCGAGTGCATACGAACAGGAAGCCGTTGTATGTACGATAAAATTGTACACATTATATCAGATTTCGCAATTTATGGCGACATTGCAGCCTTCATTCAATGGCTTCTTGATAGAGGAATTACCTATTTCTCCGTCGTTGAATAACATGGAGCATGTCAACGGCCGGAATTATATGGTTGCAGAACTAAAAAAGTGTATATTATTCCCCCAGCAATCCGGCGAGTTGACCATAACATCGGGTAATTATGATGTAACAGTTGTCCAGTACGAATCTATCCGTACGATGTTCGGCACAATCAGACAACCGGTGGAAAAACAATTGTCGGTGAAGTCGAATTCTCAAAAGATAAATATCAAGGCATTGCCTACCCCCAAACCGGCAGCTTTCAACGGTGCTGTCGGAAAATTTACCGTGGAGAGTGAGATTAAGCCTCCGGTTTTGAAGACGTATGAAGCCGCAACTCTCTCTTTCAAGGTGAAAGGGCAGGGCAATATAAAGTATTTAAAGGCACCTAATATACAGTTCCCTGCACAATTTGACGTGTATGACCCTCAAAACACGGCAAATGCAAGTCCGTCGGGTGGTAATGTCAGCGGGACAATGACGTTTGAATATACATTTATTCCGCAATATGTGGGAAAATATGAGATACCGGCTACCGAATTCTGTTATTTCGACCCTTCGACCGGTAAATATGTGACACTGCAAACCGACAAATACGAACTTTCAGTAGCCAAGGGAACCGGTGCGGCAGCGCAGTCTCCCGTTTCAAATGGTGGCATCGAGCAACGCAATACCGACATACTTCACATAAAGACCGGTGATCTCGGTTTGGAAAAAGTGCATGTGTCGCTTGTGTCGGGATTCACTTATTGGTTGTGGTATATTATACCGACGGCATTGTTGGTTGTGTTGCTTGTTTATCACAGAAAGACATTGAAAGAGCGTCAGAATATCGCTTTGTTACGTACAAAACATGCCAACAAGCTGGCAAAGAAACGCTTGAAACTGGCCAAATCATATATGGTTGCCAATGATTCAAGTAAGTTCTATGCCGAGTTGCTTAATGCACTCTGGGGCTATCTGAGTGATAAACTGGGAATACCCGTATCGGAATTGAATAAAGAGAATATCGCTACGGTCTTGGATTCCTACGGCGTGGAGAGTGGCACTGTTGAATTGCTTATGGAATTGCTCAACAAATGTGAGTTTGCTCAATATGCTCCCGAACTTGCCGATTCGGGCATAAGTGAAACTTATAACAAGGCAGTGGAGATAATGGATAAATTGGAAAATATTAAAAGAAAATAAGGGGCGTCATGAAGCGAAACATATTATTTGTGTTATTTCTGTTTTTTGCATTTATCGGTTACGCCCAATCTTTGTGCGAACAGGCAGCCGAGGCTTATAATTCGGATGATTTCAACAAGGCTCTCGAACTGTATCTGAAGGCAGCGCAGGAAGACGGGACTTCGAGTTGGTTATATTATAATATAGGCAACACATACTATAAACTCGACAAAAACGGTATGGCAATATTATATTACGAGAGAGCGTTGCTGCTTGACCCGGGTAATAGCGATGCCATCAACAACCTTGAATTTGTAAACGGGAAAGCGAATCTTAACATTGATAAGGGTGCAACCTATTGGAGAGATTCGATAGATAATGCAGTGAGCAGCCTGTCGTCTTCCAACTGGGGCATGTTGGGCATTATTAGTTTCTTCCTGTTTATCATTCTGTTGGTCGTTTATGTCTTTGTCGATACTGTAAGTTTGCGTAAAGTGGGCTTTTTCGGTGGCGGCATAATGTTAATATGCTCCATTCTTGCAAATGTCTGTGCATATCATGTGAAATCAAAATCCGAGGCACACAATCAGGCCATTGTTGTTTTGCCGTCTGTGACATTGAGCACCTCTCCCCGTATGCCCAAGGACAAGACCGAAGAGGCTTTCATGCTCAACGAAGGTACCAAGATTACTGTTGTCGATTCTGTCATGAATACGGTATCGGGCAACAACGAAAAGTGGTATGACATAAAAGCCGATGACACACATCGTGCATGGATAAATTCTGATGCCATAGAAATTATTTGAAATGAGAAAGATGTTATCGTTAATTGGCGGTATCCTGCTTTTCGTCAGCGGTGCTGCCGCACAAAATCCCCAAGTGACTACTGCCAATGGCACATTGGAGGGGATCGATCAATCGGGTGTGAAAATTTTCTTGGGTGTGCCGTATGCAGCACCGCCTGTGGGAGAATTGCGTTGGAAAGCACCTCAACCGGTTGCAAAATGGGATGGTGTGCGGGAAGCCAAAGAATTTGGTCCCGATCCCATGCAGCAACCCATATATGGAGATATGAACTTCGGGGCTAAAGAGAAGAGCGAAGACTGTTTGTATCTGAATATATGGACTCCCGCAAAAACAATGGACGAGCAACTCCCTGTCCTGATATATTTCAATGGCGGAGGGTTGATGGCAGGAAGTGGCAGCGAGCCAAGATATGCAGGCTGGTCGATGGCACGAATGGGAATAATTTCCATAACAGCCAATTACCGGGAAGGCATATTCGGCTTTTTTGCCCATCCCGAATTGTCGGCTGAATCGCCTTACGGAGGTTCAGGCAATTACGGTTTTCTCGACCAAGTAGCCGCAATAAAGTGGGTAAAGGAGAATATTGCATCATTCGGGGGCGATCCCGACCGAATCACGATTGTCGGCGAATCGGCAGGGTCTATGTCGGTGAGTGCGCTCATGGCTTCGCCATTGTGCCAAGGCTTGTTTGCTCAGGCAATTGGTTCGAGTGGCTCGGTGCTCGGTTTGAATATGGCATCTACGATACCTACGCTTGAAGATGCCGAGATTGCCGGTGTCGAGAAAGCAGAAAAGATGGGTTGTGGCTCATTGGCAGATTTGCGTGCGCTTCCTGCCGATGAACTTATGGAACGTGCCGCCATAGCCAGCAGGCCCGATTATAATATCGACGGGTACTTTTTTACGAAGCAGCCATGCGAGGTGTATGAATGCGGCGAGCAAACAAAAATTCCACTTCTCGTGGGCAGAAATTCCAACGAGGCTGATGTTTCCTTTATTTTAAGGGGTGAACCGGCAACTGTTGAGAGTCTGACGAAGGCAATCAGTCCCGTATTTGGCGAGAATACCGATAAGGTTCTTGAGTTGTATGGCATCAAGACCGACAGCGATGTTGCCGGAAACGGAGCAATGCAATTGGCATCCGACATGTTTATAGGATATTCGACATGGAAGTGGGGTGATGTGCATGGACAGACTTCCATGCAACCGGTATATCGTTATAATTATTGCCATCCGCGCCCCAATATGATTGATGACAGCAAAGTTGCCGGTCTTGCCGGTGGCGTGATGGAAAAAGATGCCGTCGATGAGCCGGCAGAAGAATCAAATGTGACGGCAGGAGCAGTACATTCGGCCGACATTGAATATGCAATGGGTACACTTCCCACTAACCGTGTGTTTGACTGGCAACCCGAAGATTATCTTGTATCTGAAATTTTCCAAAATTACTATGTGAATTTTGTAAAGACAGGAAATCCAAACGGACTTGGCCTCACAGAGTGGCATGCAGCCAATAAAAGTGCAGATACTCCCGTACTTCAAATCGACGTGGATACATATTTGAAGATCGACAGGCAGCTTGAAGAACGGTATCGGTATATCGACAGTTTGCTTCAACGATGACCGAACACGGGGTGGGAGAGTGATTATTCATGGATTTGGTATTATATTGATGCGCTTGAGATGAAAAAATACATCAAAGATTTTGAAGTAATTGACAATCTTCATTTAAATAAGCAATACTCCTTGTTAAAATTGCAACCTGTCGATGGCATGATGCCAATGATGCGGCCGGGGCAGTTTGTGCAGGTTTATATCGAAAACAGCCGGAGTACATATTTGCGTCGCCCGATTTCAATAAATTTTGTGGATGCCGAGAATAACCTGTTGTGGTTGCTTGTCAGGGATGCCGGTAAGGGTACGCATGAATTGGTTCAAACCGGTTGTGGCAGCATCTTGAATCTGGTATTGCCCTTGGGCAACGGTTTCAAGTTGCATAAGTGCCGGCCGCTGCTTGTCGGTGGCGGGGTAGGTGTTGCACCGCTTCTGTTTTTAGGCAAGGAATTAAAGGAGATGGGTTGTGAGGTATCATTCCTGCTCGGAGCACGGAGTGCCGGTGATTTACTTGAAGTGGAAGAATTTTCCAAATACGGCAGTTTGTTTTTATCGACTGAGGATGGCAGCAAAGGCGAGAAAGGATTGGTGACAAACAACAGCATATTCCATTCACATTTCGATATGATTTATTGTTGCGGACCGCTGCCGATGATGAAGGCCGTGGCGGGAATAGCACGTGCACAAAATATGGAATGCGAAGTTTCGCTGGAGAATACCATGGCTTGTGGCATAGGTGCCTGCTTGTGTTGTGTCGAAGATACCGTGTCGGCAGGAAACGTGTGCGTATGCAAGGAAGGTCCTGTATTTAATATAAAAGAGTTGAAATGGTGAAATTGAATGTTAAGATAGGTGCTCTGGAGCTGAAGAATCCCGTTATGACAGCATCCGGCACTTTCGGTTACGGGGAAGAATTTGCCGACTTTATCGATTTGTCCCGATTGGGTGGTTTCATTGTCAAGGGGACTACATTGCATCATCGCGAGGGAAATCCATATCCGCGCATGGTTGAAACTCCATCGGGTATGCTCAATGCCGTCGGTTTGCAAAATCATGGTGTGGATTATTTTATCGATACCATTTATCCCCGCATCAAGGATATCGATACGCAGATAATAGTCAATGTATCGGGCAGTACAATACCCGATTATGTTGCCGTGTGCGAAAAACTTAACGGGCTCGACAGGATAAATGCGGTGGAAGTGAACATTTCCTGTCCCAACGTTAAACAGGGCGGAATGGCTTTCGGTACTACGTGTGCCGGGGCTGCGAGTGTTGTCAAGGCTGTGAGGGATGCTTATCATAAGACAATGATAGTAAAACTTTCGCCTAATGTGACCGATATTGCAGAGATTGCACGAGCCGTTGAAGATGCCGGTGCCGATGCCGTGTCATTGACCAATACATTCTTGGGGATGGCGATTAATGTTGAAACCCGCAAGCCATATCTTTCTACGATAACAGGTGGGTTGTCGGGTGCATGCATACGTCCCATAGCCGTCAGAATGGTATGGCAGGTTGCCAATGCCGTAAACATTCCTGTTGTTGGCTTGGGAGGTATCATGGATGGTCGCGACGCTGTGGAGTTCCTGCTTGCCGGTGCCACCGCCATACAGGTTGGTACTGCAAATTTTATCGATCCTGCTGTTACCATGAAAATAATCGATTATATCGAAGATTATATGGCACGACATGGCATCGAAGATGTGAATGAGTTGATTGGTGGCATGAAAAAGTGAATTCCGCAAAAAAAGTGGACTTTACACACTCTCCTGAAAAGAGATGAATTTCAAGGATGTACTTCGTAAATTCCGTACCGAGTCATTCACCGAGACAGAGAAAGGTGCAAAGTTTGAGCGACTGATGCGCTCATGGCTGTTGACCGACCCGCGTTACAACGAACTTGAAAAGGTGTGGCTGTGGGAAGAGTTTCCCGGACGCAAGGACTTCGGGGGCATCGACACGGGTATCGACCTCGTTGCCAAAACCGACATGGGCGATTATTGGGCTATCCAATGCAAGTGCTATGCCGAGGATGCCACGATAGACAAGCCCGCCTTGGATTCGTTCCTTGCCACTTCAAGCCGCACTTTCACTAACGAAGTTACTTTCCGGACCACACGGTTTGCAAAACGTGTATGGATTTCCACCACCAACCATTGGGGAAGCAACGCCGAGGAAGCCATACGCCACCAAGACCCGCCTTTTTCACGGGTAGGGCTGATTGACCTGAACTCTTCCTGTGTGGACTGGCAAAAACTGATGGACGGCCTTACGGGAACTTCCGCACTCGTGGAGGGCAAGAAACCGCGCAAGCATCAGTTGGATGCCATATCCAAGGCATACACGCACTATATTATTGACGGCAACAACCGTGGCAAACTCATAATGGCCTGCGGAACGGGCAAGACCTACACCTCGCTGCTCATTACCGAACAGTTGTTGGGCAACAAAGGACTGGTTTTGTTCATGGTTCCGTCCATTGCCTTGTTGGGGCAGTCGCTCAACGCGTGGTCGGCAGACGCGAAGAAATCCATCAAGGCCGTCTGCATCTGTTCGGATTCCAAAGCCTCACGGAAGATTCAGAACAAATACGACGATATGGATGACAGCGTGGTTGACCTTGCCGTGCCAGCGTCCACCAATCCGCAGTCCATCGCCTCGCAGTTGAAGAAATACCGCAACCATGACGGGTTGGTAGTCGTATTCTCTACCTACCAGTCCATTGATGCCGTTTCTGCGGCACAGCAGGAAATACTTTCCGATGCAGACGGCGAGTATGGCGTGTTCGATTTCATCATCTGCGACGAAGCCCACCGCACCACGGGCGTGAAGCTGTCGGACAAGGACGAGAGCAACTTCACCAAGATACACTCCAACGACAACGTGCAAGGCAGGAAACGCCTATATATGACCGCTACACCACGGCTGTACGGTGAATCTGCCAAGATAAAGGCATCGGAAAAGGACTGTATTCTCTGTTCGATGGATGATAAGGCACTGTATGGAGAAGAGTTCTACCGCGTGAATTTCTCCTATGCTGTTCAGAACGGACTGCTGACCGACTATAAGGTGCTTGTCCTTACTGTCAGCGAGGACGACATCCCGGACAACATCAAGCAGGGCATTACCGACACGACCACCGAGCTGAATTTTGACGACACATCCAAGCTCATCGGG